>NZ_JBZFLM010000011.1:0-1281 GCF_058448965.1 Limnobacter sp. G6BE5S | reverse complement strand
AGAGCAGGCCTCGGAAATTCGGACAGGTGGATAAAAGATGACAGCTCTGCTTTTTGGGCCAACAATATTGGCCAGAAAAGGAGAAATCATGAGTCGCAGACCACGCAGAAACCACTCGCCTGACTTTAAAGCCAAAGTGGCGCTAGAGGCAGTTCGAGGCGAACAACCACTTGCCGAGCTTGCCCAGAAATACGATGTGCACGCCACCCAGATTGCCCAATGGAAGGCTGAATTGCTGCAAGGCGCATCCACTGTATTTGGCGCTACCAAAGCCGCAGAATCCACGGTGGATGTGAAAGTGTTGCATGCAAAAATTGGCGAGCTGACACTGGAGAACGATTTTTTAGAAAGCGCGCTCACCAAGGCGGGATTGTTGAGCGCAAAGCGTTGATTGACCCGAGTCACGAATTGGCAGTGAGCAAACAAGCCAAGATTCTTCGCATGGCCAGATCCACGGCGTATTACAAGCCTGTGCCCGTGTCTGAATCGGATCTCGCGCTGATGGCTGCTATGGATCGGATTCATTTAGACCGTCCGTATGCAGGCAGCCGCATGATGCGTGATCTGCTGCTTCGCTCGGGTTTTGCAGGCGTTGGTCGGCGCAGGGTGATCAGTTTGATGCGCAAGATGGGCATTCAAGCCGTTTACCGAAAGCCCAATACCAGTAAGCGACAGCCTGGGCACAAGATCTATCCGTATTTGTTGCGAACACTGCCCATTGTTCGCCCCAATCAGGTCTGGGCGCTGGACATCACGTACTTGCCGATGAAACGCGGATTTCTGTATCTGTGCGCAGTCATCGATTGGTTTAGCAGGAAAGTGCTCAGTTGGAGGCTGTCGAATACCATGCACGCGGATTTCTGCGTTGAAGCGGTTCAAGAAGCAATCATCAAATATGGTAAGCCCGAGATCGTCAACACAGATCAGGGAAGTCAATTCACCAGTTTGGAGTTCACCGAAATGCTCAAAGGTCATGACATACAAATCAGCATGGATGGTAAAGGCTGTTGGCGTGACAACGTGGTGATCGAGCGATTCTGGCGCACGGTGAAATACGAGGAGGTCTACCTTCGAGCCTACGAAACAACATCGGAAGCCAGAAAACATTTGCACGAGTACATTGCGTTTTACAATACGGGTCGAGGCCATCAGGCCTTGGATTACAAAACCCCTGACGAGGTGTATTTCGTCAGCCAAGTTGCGGCATTGGCCGCTTAACCCGCAGTGCTGGATCTTTATTAAAAATCCACAAAAACTGTCCGATTAAACGAAGCCTGCTCT
>NZ_JBZFLM010000010.1:0-1842 GCF_058448965.1 Limnobacter sp. G6BE5S | reverse complement strand
GATGATAGTGTGCATTCGCATGTGAAAGTAGGACATCGTCAGGCTCTCCAATACCAAAAAACCCCGCTCTCAATACGAGGCGGGGTTTTTTATTTGTTGTTCACTTACTAAATACCGATCAGAAAGCACAAAAAAAGCCAGTTCAAATAAACTGGCTTTTTTTGTTTGTTTACTTAGGTGTTTCGTCAGGGGTGCTGACGACGTAGGGTTATTTCAAAACACTGCAATTGGAGCTCACTGAAATCAGTACTTTGCCAAGCGCGGGTAGCGAACGAGGATCCAGTGATTTTCCAGTGTTCAAAAATGCCACCGATATATCTCGTGAAGGATCTGCCCACGTCACAATGTTAATCAAGCCAAGATGGCCATATGCTTTGCGAGCTTTTATGCCGAATAAAGAAAATACATTCTCACCCAGCATGAAACCAGTAGAAAACCTGATTGGGATCATCAAAGTCTGATCGATAGTCAGCGGACCGGCTGGACGGGTGGCCAGCTTAATGGTGTTTTCCTCAAATACTTGGTTTCCATTAAAAGTACCACCATCCAGCATCATTTGATAAAAACGGCTGACTTCGTCCGCTGTTCCATAAATGTTTCCAGCTGGGATGCTGGCGTCCATGAAGCCAGGTGTATTTGAAATGCTGGCTATCTTTTCAAATTCAATATTGAGTGCCCGTTTGGCCAAAACGTTGATCGGGAATACTGGAGTGGCGCCAGTGCTGTAATTAAATGCAGCCAAGTCTTGATGTTTTTTGTTAAGACCATAGGTGAGGTATTTGGCACCAAGTGGCTTCGCGATGAATTCCTGTAGGGCAGATTCAACTGACTTACCGGTAATTCTTTTCACCATTTCGCCCAGAATGTACCCACCAACGATCGCGTGATAAGCCTGTTGACTGCCGTCGCCGCGGTTTGTGTAGCCGGAGTTGATCAAATCGATAACGCTATCCCATTTGAATAGCAGGGATGGATGAGGGTTGCTTATGGGTATTTGAGGAACACCCGCACGATGGGACAGCACTTGTGCAATGGTGATTTTCTCTTTTCCATTGCATGCGAACTCTGGAATATATTTCCCAATTGTGTCGTTGAGTTGAAGTTTTCCCTGCTCTTGAAGCTTATGAATCAACATGGCAGTAATTGCCTTGGAAGCGGAGAACAGACAGATTGGTGTGTCAGGTGTCATTAGCACCTGTTCAACATCTTGGTCGGGATGGTTTGGTGGGGGATTGCCCCTGGCGTGGCCAATTGAACGTTTGAGTACAATTTCACCTTGACGGCGAATGACCATGGTCATGCCTGGCTGCAGTCCTGTTTTGTAAAAGCTTTCTACGCTGTTCCAGATGGCCTCAACGTTATCGCGGGTCATGCTGACATCATAGGGACTTGTTTCTGCTTTTGAGTCGATTTGGGTGACTGATCCCACGTTTCTCGGCACGGAAACTGTGTTTGATTTTTTAAACATAGATTTGGCTTGTCTCGTTGTTGTAAGTATTTGTGTAACTTACAAGTATCATTCCAAGCCAAAGCTCAGGTCAATTGAGTTTTTAGGGCGGACTCTCTAGCCCTTGATTGGACCCGTTTTTTCGCTGTTTTGATGAAGTTTGCGCATGAATGTTTCAATAGGTTTTGCGGTACTGCCTTTGAAAAACAAGAGGGGCGACAGTGTGCCGATTAAGGTGATGTGATCAGTTCCGTCTACGCTTTCTACGGTCGAGGTATTACCTGCCTTTGTTAGCGCGTTGTTAGAGCAGGCCTCGGAAATTCGGACAGGTGGATAAAAGATGACAGCTCTGCTTTTTGGGCCAACAATATTGGCCAGAAAAGGAGAAATCATGA
>NZ_JBZFLM010000009.1:0-5932 GCF_058448965.1 Limnobacter sp. G6BE5S | reverse complement strand
CAAAAGTGTTTGACAGGTTTTGGATTGATGTGCATAATCTCGTTTCTCTGCTGCACGACAAGCAGGACGAAACGAAGCAAGCAAGCGGTTCTTCAAGGTTTTAAGTAGTAGTGAAGAGCAGCAAGGTTAGCAGAAATTTCGAAGCGATCTTTAACAAGTTAACAGCCGATAAGTGTGGGCACTGACCAGATGGGTTTAAGGTTTGTTCTTTTCTCAAAAAGAATGACTTTGAATCACGATTCAGAGTTAGTGCTCACGGAATAAAGTAAGTGAAGTTCAAATCGTCAAGGTTTGAATAACATCTACTCCGTCGAGTTTAGTAAATTTTGCAGAGATTAAACTGAAGAGTTTGATCCTGGCTCAGATTGAACGCTGGCGGCATGCCTTACACATGCAAGTCGAACGGTAACAGGGAGCTTGCTCCGCTGACGAGTGGCGAACGGGTGAGTAATACATCGGAACGTGCCCAGTAATGGGGGATAGCTCGGCGAAAGCCGGATTAATACCGCATACGCCCTGAGGGGGAAAGTGGGGGACCGCAAGGCCTCACGTTATTGGAGCGGCCGATGGCTGATTAGCTAGTTGGTAGGGTAAAGGCCTACCAAGGCGACGATCAGTAGCTGGTCTGAGAGGACGATCAGCCACACTGGGACTGAGACACGGCCCAGACTCCTACGGGAGGCAGCAGTGGGGAATTTTGGACAATGGGGGAAACCCTGATCCAGCAATGCCGCGTGTGCGAAGAAGGCCTTCGGGTTGTAAAGCACTTTTGTCAGGGAAGAAATCCTTTGGGCTAATACCCTAGGGGGATGACGGTACCTGAAGAATAAGCACCGGCTAACTACGTGCCAGCAGCCGCGGTAATACGTAGGGTGCAAGCGTTAATCGGAATTACTGGGCGTAAAGCGTGCGCAGGCGGTTGTGTAAGACAGGTGTGAAATCCCCGGGCTTAACCTGGGAATTGCATTTGTGACTGCACGACTAGAGTGTGTCAGAGGGGGGTGGAATTCCACGTGTAGCAGTGAAATGCGTAGATATGTGGAGGAACACCAATGGCGAAGGCAGCCCCCTGGGATAACACTGACGCTCATGCACGAAAGCGTGGGGAGCAAACAGGATTAGATACCCTGGTAGTCCACGCCCTAAACGATGTCAACTAGTTGTTGGGGATTTACTTCCTTGGTAACGTAGCTAACGCGTGAAGTTGACCGCCTGGGGAGTACGGCCGCAAGGTTAAAACTCAAAGGAATTGACGGGGACCCGCACAAGCGGTGGATGATGTGGATTAATTCGATGCAACGCGAAAAACCTTACCTACCCTTGACATGGCAGGAACTTTCCAGAGATGGATTGGTGCTCGAAAGAGAACCTGCACACAGGTGCTGCATGGCTGTCGTCAGCTCGTGTCGTGAGATGTTGGGTTAAGTCCCGCAACGAGCGCAACCCTTGTCATTAGTTGCTACGAAAGGGCACTCTAATGAGACTGCCGGTGACAAACCGGAGGAAGGTGGGGATGACGTCAAGTCCTCATGGCCCTTATGGGTAGGGCTTCACACGTCATACAATGGTCGGTACAGAGGGTTGCCAAGCCGCGAGGTGGAGCCAATCCCAGAAAACCGATCGTAGTCCGGATCGCAGTCTGCAACTCGACTGCGTGAAGTCGGAATCGCTAGTAATCGCGGATCAGAATGTCGCGGTGAATACGTTCCCGGGTCTTGTACACACCGCCCGTCACACCATGGGAGTGGGTTCTACCAGAAGTGGCTAGTCTAACCGCAAGGAGGACGGTCACCACGGTAGGATTCATGACTGGGGTGAAGTCGTAACAAGGTAGCCGTATCGGAAGGTGCGGCTGGATCACCTCCTTTCTAGAGAAAGAGAAGTAGATCAAGTCTTGAATTTGTTTGGTTTTAGTGCTCACACTTATCGGTTTGTTTAGACGCAAGATACAAGCAGCAAAAAGAGAGGGCCTTTAATTGCGGTGCGAGAGCATTGTTTAGAGGTCAGGGCCCTGGGGCTGAAAAGTTTTTCGGGGTCTGTAGCTCAGTTGGTTAGAGCACCGTCTTGATAAGGCGGGGGTCGATGGTTCGAGCCCATCCAGACCCACCATTGGTTATTGTAGTGCAAACACCTGGGGGTGTAGCTCAGCTGGGAGAGCACCTGCTTTGCAAGCAGGGGGTCATCGGTTCGATCCCGTTCACCTCCACCAAGTTTTTGTGCTGTGTTTGGGATGTTTATGTATCGAGTGTTTAAATAAGATTGGCTGTTAGCGAAGTTGGCAAGTAAGTGATGCGAACAAAAAGTTGCATCGCCCTTGCGGTCAAATGAATAAGTGCACGGTGCTTGGCACTGCGGTGTTTATCCATTTGGCTGTAAGAGTCGCCAGGCTCCCAAGGGGTTTGGACTTGTTCTTTAACAATTTGGAAATGATGAGATATCGAGATAGATACTCCTTAAAATTTAAGGTGTAGCTATTTTGATTGATGCGATTGCATCATCGTTCTTCTCAAGAAGTGGGTGTGTATCGTTCCTGATATGCACCGGCGCTTGAAATTTAGAATACACACAAACTACTTTGCTTTTTATGGTGATTACAGTGTTGTTTCGGGTGAGTAACTTGAAGCAGGGCTTAACGCTATAGAGTCAAGCGAATAAGTGCACATGGTGGATGCCTTGGCAGTCATAGGCGATGAAGGACGTGGTAGCCTGCGAAAAGCTACGGGGAGCTGGCAAACAAGCTTTGAGCCGTAGATGTCCGAATGGGGAAACCCACCCTTTTAGGGGTATCGCACAGTGAATACATAGCTGTGCGAGGCGAACCTGGAGAACTGAAACATCTAAGTACCCAGAGGAAAAGAAATCAACCGAGATTCCGAGAGTAGTGGCGAGCGAAATTGGAACAGCCTGTACGATTTAGCATTTGAGTTAACAAAACGGTCTTGAAAGTCCGGCCATAGAAGGTGATAGCCCTGTATGTGAAAACTCGATTGTGGAACTAGGCGTACGACAAGTAGGGCGGGGCACGAGAAACCCTGTCTGAACATGGGGGGACCATCCTCCAAGGCTAAATACTCATGACTGACCGATAGTGAACTAGTACCGTGAGGGAAAGGCGAAAAGAACCCCGGGAGGGGAGTGAAATAGATCCTGAAACCGTGTGCATACAAACAGTCGGAGCGGACTTGTTCCGTGACGGCGTACCTTTTGTATAATGGGTCAGCGACTTACATTCAGTGGCAAGCTTAACCGAGTAGGGAAGGCGTAGCGAAAGCGAGTCCGAATAGGGCGTCTAGTCGCTGGGTGTAGACCCGAAACCAGATGATCTATCCATGGCCAGGTTGAAGGTTGGGTAACACCAACTGGAGGACCGAACCCACTAACGTTGAAAAGTTAGGGGATGAGCTGTGGATAGGGGTGAAAGGCTAAACAAATCTGGAAATAGCTGGTTCTCCCCGAAAACTATTTAGGTAGTGCCTCGAGTCTCACTACAGGGGGTAGAGCACTGTTATGGCTAGGGGGTCATCGCGACTTACCAAACCATGGCAAACTCCGAATACCTGTAAGTGCAATCTCGGGAGACAGACATCGGGTGCTAACGTCCGGTGTCAAGAGGGAAACAACCCAGACCGCCAGCTAAGGTCCCTAATATCTGCTAAGTGGAAAACGAAGTGGGAAGGCTAAAACAGTCAGGAGGTTGGCTTAGAAGCAGCCACCCTTTAAAGAAAGCGTAATAGCTCACTGATCGAGTCGTCCTGCGCGGAAGATGTAACGGGGCTAAGCAGATAACCGAAGCTGCGGATGTACACGTAAGTGTATGTGGTAGGGGAGCGTTCTGTAAGCCTGCGAAGGTGTGTTGTAAAGCATGCTGGAGGTATCAGAAGTGCGAATGCTGACATGAGTAGCGATAAACAGAGTGAAAGGCTCTGTCGCCGTAAGCCCAAGGTTTCCTACGCAACGTTCATCGGCGTAGGGTTAGTCGGCCCCTAAGGCGAGGCAGAAATGCGTAGTCGATGGGAAGCAGGTTAATATTCCTGCACCGACGTGTAATGCGATGGGGGGACGGATCGTGGAAAGTGGTCCAGGTGTTGGATATCCTGGTCCCTGCATCATAGAGGACAGTTAGGCAAATCCGGCTGTCATATACTCAAGGGTGTGGGGGGAAGTAGCTACGGCTACGAACCCATTGGAAGTGGTCCCAAGAAAAGCCTCTAAGCTTCAGTTACACGTTGACCGTACCGCAAACCGACACAGGTGGGCGGGATGAGTATTCTAAGGCGCTTGAGAGAACTCAGGAGAAGGAACTCGGCAAATTGGTACCGTAACTTCGGGAGAAGGTACGCCCTTGTAGCTTGACCATGAACAATGGAAGGGTGAAGGGGTTGCAATAAAATGGTGGCTGCGACTGTTTAATAAAAACACAGCTCTCTGCAAACACGAAAGTGGACGTATAGGGAGTGACGCCTGCCCGGTGCTGGAAGATTAAATGATGGGGTGCAAGCTCTTGACTGAAGTCCCAGTAAACGGCGGCCGTAACTATAACGGTCCTAAGGTAGCGAAATTCCTTGTCGGGTAAGTTCCGACCTGCACGAATGGCGTAACGATGGCCACACTGTCTCCTCCTGAGACTCAGCGAAGTTGAAGTGTTTGTGATGATGCAATCTCCCCGCGGCTAGACGGAAAGACCCCATGAACCTTTACTGTAGCTTTGCATTGGACTTTGAACCGGTTTGTGTAGGATAGGTGGGAGGCTTTGAAGCAGGAACGCTAGTTCTTGTGGAGCCAACCTTGAAATACCACCCTGATCTGTTTGAGGTTCTAACCTTGACCCATTATCTGGGTCGGGGACCGTGCATGGTGGGCAGTTTGACTGGGGCGGTCTCCTCCTAAAGAGTAACGGAGGAGCTCGAAGGTACGCTAAGTACGGTCGGACATCGTACTGATAGTGCAATGGCATAAGCGTGCTTGACTGCGAGACTGACAAGTCGAGCAGGTGCGAAAGCAGGACATAGTGATCCGGTGGTTCTGTATGGAAGGGCCATCGCTCAACGGATAAAAGGTACTCTGGGGATAACAGGCTGATACCGCCCAAGAGTTCACATCGACGGCGGTGTTTGGCACCTCGATGTCGGCTCATCTCATCCTGGGGCTGTAGCCGGTCCCAAGGGTATGGCTGTTCGCCATTTAAAGAGGTACGTGAGCTGGGTTTAAAACGTCGTGAGACAGTTTGGTCCCTATCTGCCGTGGGCGTTGGAAATTTGAAGGGGGCTGTTCCTAGTACGAGAGGACCGGAATGGACGTATCTCTGGTGTACCGGTTGTCACGCCAGTGGCATTGCCGGGTAGCTAAATACGGAAGAGATAAACGCTGAAAGCATCTAAGCGTGAAACTTGCCTTAAGATAAGATTTCCCTGAGGACTTGATCCTCCTGAAGGGCCGTTGAAGACCACGACGTTGATAGGCTGGGTGTGGAAGTGCAGTAATGCATTAAGCTAACCAGTACTAATTGCCCGTGCGGCTTGGCTCTATAGCATTGAGCCTTGCTAATAAGATACGCACATGAAACAACACACAGTAAATCTACCGGAGGCTCGCGCCTCCATGAAAATCAAGGTAGTTTGTGCACAAAGATATACCCGCAACACGCATCGACAAGATAGTCTTTCTATCGAGATAACTCATCAGTTCCGAATCGAGCCAATCAGCCGCAACGCTGGTTAGCTAACAAGTAAGTGCAATCTTTGCACCGCACTTACAGCCAACCCTCTTTGCCTGACGACCATAGCAAGGTGGTACCACCCCTTCCCATCCCGAACAGGACCGTGAAACGCCTTAGCGCCGATGATAGTGTGCATTCGCATGTGAAAGTAGGACATCGTCAGGCTCTCCAATACCAAAAAACCCCGCTCTCAATACGAGGCGGGGTTTTTTATTT
>NZ_JBZFLM010000008.1:0-228228 GCF_058448965.1 Limnobacter sp. G6BE5S | reverse complement strand
TCGTCAGCCAAGTTGCGGCATTGGCCGCTTAACCCGCAGTGCTGGATCTTTATTAAAAATCCACAAAAACTGTCCGATTAAACGAAGCCTGCTCTCAGAACGGCAAAAACAACTCCCGATTTTTTAAAGAAATCAGCGATTTTTTTATAGTTAGTTTCATTGTTTCGCTTGTCGTAGTGATCTACGACAACCGTAAGTAAAACGACACAACCACATATCGACGCGGCAAACATCAACCAAGCAGCAATGTCATGAAGATGAATACCGGGAGATCGCCTGCCAAAAACCAGGTGAAGATCGTTGATCCATACGCCATATGTCCCATATGCTACAAAAAAGATTGAGCCAATAATGTTTTCTACTCTTTCTTTTACGGGGATATGGTTTGGTGTGTAGTTGTTCTCTTTGTCCATGGGGTCAGACCAAGCACTATTGCAGTTTTGCCAGCAAACGCTTGACTGCAACTTGCGATGCTTTTGCAAGTGCCACTCTTAACTTGGCAGGTTCATTTTGATAAGTTTCCAAAGACTGCCCTTGGTCATTCTCAGAGGCAAAATCTGAAACAAATTCACTTTCTTGCCAGATGATCTCATTATTTGGTTTGATGAGTTTCGCAGTCATTCGAATCATCGGATTCATATGAGTTCCGAACGGGTGCGTTTTATTGAAACCATACATATCAACCACGAATGTCAGGGTGGCATCACTTTTATCAACACTGCTTATCTGATAAGTTTTCAACGCTACCGTCTGCTTGGAAACTTCTGAATAGACGATTTCAGAAATATCAATTTTGTGTTTCTCCATGAATTTAATCATTTTTTCTGCGTCTGTCATGCCAGCGTCAGCAGTAGCAAATGCACCAAGCGCGCCAAACAAAGCGCCACCCCAAGCTTGAGTAGTTCCGCGCCAATATATTGCGCTTGGCTTTGATACATTCTTTTCAAGATGAATATTTTTAATTGGAGATCTCTTTTCCACACTCAAGGGAATCGATTGTGGTGTGCTGCAACCGGCAAGCAGGATAACGGGCAACGCGATAAAAACCATCAAAAAACGTAATTTATCCAACATCACTATTCCTTCAATTAAAAGTTGAAATTACGCAGCCGTTCTCGGTCCGATCCCTAGTCTGCACTGCAAATCAAGGTAACAAACCCAGCCCTTGCAGTGATGTTCGCGCATTCGTAGTGACACTTGTGATGACAGCTTTCCGAATCAATTCCTTTTCGTCTGCAGAGTACTTCTCGAAGCTGTCTTTCCACACCAGATCAGTGGCTTGATTGCAGGGGATGCTTTCCCGCCTTGGAAAGCTCCATGCAATTCCCATCTCCTTTCCTGACTTGACGTTGTAAGCTGTTGTTACAAACAAACTGTAGATGCAAGACCTGTCCATCGCAAACAGCGTCCTTCTGTAAAACCCATAACCGGGGCGGAAATCAGGCTGATTGCTGTTTCCTGCAAGCGTCACCAACAGCAATGTATCTGCATTCCTCGCCGCAGCGGCTTTAAGTAACTCAGGCAATTTCGCACTCGATGTCAGCATCGATGCGTTTAGCTTTCCACTTTGATTAATCGCCTCAACAGCGCTTTCAGCGAGTTTTTCGTCAACCTGCCAATCGCTAACATTCACTTTGTAACTACTGTTGCCGAATACTGTGGTGGCAGTCAGGGAACCATTAAAAGTGTCGCCCAGCTGAGAGACAACCACCACTTTGCGGACTGACTGAATATCGGCTTGATCGACCTGACGGATCATGCCGGTACAACCAGCCAAAGCAAAGCTGAGAGTCGCAACTACAAATAACCTACTGACTAAATTCATGATGAAGTTTCCATTTCAATTCATTCGGTTTTATCAACCAAAATTATCCAGAAAATTGATATACCAATCCAAGCCATAAACAATGGCTACAACAGCGACAGAGGCGACGTAATACAAACCTATCTCGCGACCTGAGAGCATCATTGTGTAGAACTTAAACACACGTTTTTTGCACTCGGGGCATCGTCCGAGAATGCGAAGATCTTCTCCCCACATTGAATACAACTGCGCAAAACAATGCGGACATATCTGAGCAGTCTTTATTCTCTGAATTGGACTTTCAGGAGTGTCCAAAGGATTCTTCATGTTCTCGGATGGCTTTGTGATGCGAGTGTAGAAAGATACAGTTGCTCCACCTCCTCTCTGGCCCAAGGCGTTTTTCGAAGAAACTTCAAGCTGGATTTAACAGAGGGATCATTCTTGAAGCAATTGATTTTGATTCTATTGGCGAGCTCATCCCAGCCGTAGTGCTCAACAAGCTTTACGACGATGGTTTCAAGCTTGACTCCATGCATGGGGTTATTTGTCTGTTCCATTTTCATGCTTTAGGTATGCTCTTCGGGCTTCATTTCACAACAGGATCTTTGAGTGAATACGAGTTACCAAAAAGTTGTGTTTCAAAGAGCCCATGTCGAACTGGCACATGCTTCACGAACGGAAATTGTTGCCTGAAGCCATTCACATACCGTTCGAAATCTTTCCGACCCTCGATATAGTTTCGCCACAAGAATGGTTCTGCTCCACAGTCAAGACCGAAGTGGCCTATGTAAACCACTTCTCCGGGACCCACTGTAAATGAACCACCAATCGGTTTTCCGTCCTCGATGAGATCGTCTGTAGATCCTTTGATATGAGCAACCTCCGTTATCGAGCGAGCAACTTTTACGTCGAAGGCAGTCAACGCATATTCACCCGGTTCGATCACAAACGTATACGGCAAAAATTGATTGTCTGCAGACAACTTGGAGGGTGTTTCAAGCGCCAAAGCTGAAGACGTTTCGTTATCGATAGGTGATTTGGTGAATGTAAGTGCTTGTAGCTGCGCATTTTCGAACTGCCCACATTTCCAGGCACGGCCCCAATTTACCTGAACGACGATCATTCCAAGGTCGGCTTTGTAAGTGTCTTCAGTGAGCTTTACGGGTTCTGCCGCAGTAGCGATTAATGGCAACAATCCGGCAGTTATTACTAAATGCGGTAGATACTTGGACATTCTCATCTCCTAGTGATTGAGCCCAATGCCGGCTGCAACAAGTTCAATGATGGCAGCATAATCAACGTGATAATACGCAGTGTTCTCATGGAAGTGTCCTACGTGAAAGTGAGCAACTGGGCTGAGTGGTCCGTTTGAATGTGAGGCTAAAGATCATGCGTCTTCATGACTCTCACACAGAAAATTGACGCGTACAAACCAATTCCAATATGGGACAAAACTAACGCCATCTGCTCATGCAAGGACAACGTAAAAATTGATTCTGTCGCAACAAAGAAGATGAATAACATTACAAATACCAAAGTTAGGCCTAATTGAAGCCTATCGACCAACACTGCACGCCAGCATCCATAACAAATTAGTCCTGCTAAGACATTCCCAAAAATAAACCACGCCCCTGGCCTGAAGAGAACATTTAAAATGATGGCGATCAGCAGTAGCGCAACTAAAGTAGGGCCAGCGCTTCGCTCCATGATTAGAAATAATGATTTAGCGTCTTGCTGAGGTGGCTTATGTAGGCTCATTGGGTTTGACTTGTAAACGCGTTGTTAGGTACTACTTTACAATTTCAGTGCCCCAGCCATCGTAACTGCCACCGTACTTGCTGGTTAAGGACTCTAGAGTTGACGATACTCTGTGTATGTTATCCAAGGTCGGGATGAGAAATCTTTTTGCTTCAATAGTCACAGTTTGATCTTCGTTCTCATACACCTTCACTCTGAATCCTTGGCTCTCCATACTCTGTGCCACTACAGCAGCCTGCTTAAGGTTATCGAAATCAAGGAAGAAATCTATTTCATGAACTTTACTTATGTCGGAACCATTCGCGACAAGCGCTTCAATAACCAAAGCATCTCGATCCGCGTAAGCCGTACCCAAGAAAAGTAATGCTATGGCTATGATTATTGTGCGCATTCCACTAGTGCCTAAAGGCTGGGTTGACCGTCACGTTTGCATGTTACGGTTAAACAATGAGTTAGCTTGAATCAACTTGCGAACCACGATAGTAAGCTTTGCGGTTACATCAGAGGCCCAGCGCCGCCGGAAGACTTTGGCTTGCGGGCCCTCAGCAGCAAGATTGCTGCCAAATAGAACATTAACGCCCATACAGCTGAGAATGCTGCGAGAGCGCTGCCTCCGGCATCCTGACCGCCTGCGGAAAACAGAAACAACGGCAGTCCGAGGGCAGCCATGCATATCCAAAAAACGACCAGAAGGGCTTGGTAGGCATCCGGTGGTAGATAAGCCTTGAGGATGGAAATGTTTAGACGGCCTCCGATTGCCCGATGACTTGGTTCTAGGACACGGTCCGTGCCGATTGAAAAGCCAATGGCGAATAGATGTAGAAACCATGTCCAATTCCCAAGGGAACTGACATCGGACCATCCAGCCCAAGCGCAAACGTACAATCCGATCGCGATGACGAACAAGAGAGTAGCAACCCGGCCTAGGATGCGACGCATTTAGTGAGGCCTAAAGTTTTTCCAAAACGGAGGCCTCTCGTGTAACAGAGGATTTTGAGATGACATTCGAAAAAGGCCCATTTGCTTCTCGATTGCTAAGGTTGGAGTTAAACAGACCTATACAGTTTTATCCGCAGGTTCTGTGTAACCGATAGGTTAGAAAACTGCAATTTCATGGCAAAGAACAAGAGTCCTCTAAAGCCGCAAAACCTATCGGCATTCCCTTTGAAGGACTGTCCCCGAGCGTTACCGAAACCTGCTCAGTAACAATAGAACCGTTTGAGTCCTGAGCCCACACCTTCGCTGAGACATCCGATGAGACCTCACCCTTAAGTATTAGCTTTGCATTGGGCAGTGCATTAACTTGGAGAGCAGCGAACCCGAAGCGGCTAGAAGCAAAGGACTCTCCAGCCGCAATAACGACAACAAGCTCATGTTTTCCAGGGGAAACAGGAAACGACTTGTTGAAACTACACCGCTGTTCTTTAGCGCGGCCAGTCACCTTCTTGTCGATACTGTCCATATAGATAAGAATCGGAGACAACGGCTTCTGTCCTTGAGTTTTGGAGCCTGAGATAATTGCTCTGTTGGGTTCTTTTGCGATCAACGCTGAATCATAGAAATCCAGTTTCGGTCCAACAATCGCGCATCCACTAAGGGTCAAGAAAGGCAAAAGCAAAAGAATATAAAGTATGGGCATAAGTTTTCTAACGTCGGAAATGATCGGGCCATAACATTTATGGCGAAGCCGCCATCTGCTGTTGTGGGTCCGTGTCGATTGACAAGTTATGTGGCAACGTCGCCTCGCTGCAAAGGCTTCCACACGTACAAAAACCAAAACACGGGCATTGCGAGGATGTTCCCCATGAACAGGACGACGGCCCAAAGCACCTTTTTGTCCTTCGGAACATGCTCAGTCTTGAACAAGTAGGCGATATAAATGACGAGTAAACCTACTATCAGAGCCATGGTGCCCAGGTGGAGTCGGAAGAGCAGATCAAATTTAGCTTGCATCTCTTCCTGTGTCATCTGGCCATCCATCGAGCCGAAAGCTGTAAAAAAATAGAACATATACACGACAGGTAAAGCCGTCGCGATTGCCAGAAGGATTGCAGCGCCTCGATTTACATGGACCTCCAATGTGCCAAATAACGTTTGAGTTAAGCTGCGTTGCAAAGCAACGTCGGCTTGAATGATTAGTTAGGACTTTACCTGCCAAGAAATATCAATTTTTCGATGTTGCGCAACGCAGTCGCGAAGGTATAAATTGATGAGGCTTTGATAGGGAACCCCCTTCTCATCCGCCATCTCTTTAAAATAAGAAATGACATCTTCACTTAGCCGCATAGTCACGGGTTTTTTAAGTTTCGAGGCGTAGGGGTTCTTACGCGACTTCATTTTTGAAAGATCGTATTCTGCTTTCATTGGTCACCACCTTTGTAGTGTTTGCGCTCTGTCTTGGTCGCCTTACGGGCAGAAATGATACGAATGACTTCACCATCGGCACGCTCGCAATGGCAGACAAGAAGAACTCGTGATTCATTACTCAGACCAAGCATAAGAAAGCGATCCTCATCTTCAGAGTGCTCTTCATCATAAAACTGAATTGCGTACTCGTCATAAAAGACAGATTGCGCCTCTTCGAAGCTGACCCCATGCTTTGACTTATTTGTTGTCCCTTTATCGGGATCCCACTCGAACTTGATCATATGTACATTGTATGTACATTTAAAGAATAGTCAACTAAGTCCTAACGTCGGAGTTGACCGGCACGCACCGGCTGGGCGCTGCAAGGTGCGAGATCACCTGGGGGCCTTGCGGCGCCCAGCCGGTGCGTGTCCGTGTCGAACGACATGTTAGACCTCACTTCCCTTTCCTTCCTTGTGCGTAGCCTCGGTCGGACTTCCTCTTAGAGAGGACTATTGCCACCAACAGGAGTCCCAGCGCGAACGCTGTTCCAAGAGATTTGCCCGTGCCGTTCGGCAACCAAGCGAAGGGAGCGTACAGCAGGTAAAAGGGCGCACTCCGGGCGCTGGAGCCTGCGTGAAGGGAAAGAGGTCCGGCGGCGTGTGGATGACCGCGATCAGGGCAAAGGCAAGTAAGACCAGGAGCGGGCGCATTCGGTGAGGTCTAACGTTGCGGTAAACGGCAGAATTTAAGTAGCTTTTTTGTGGAAATATTTTACGAAGTAAAACCACATAAAAGCTACTTAAATTCTGTCCAGTGGAGCGAAGCGAACGATGTTTGACCGCTTTGTTAGCTGCTTCTAAAGGGCTGAACAGCTATTAAATAAGCTTATGCTCTAACAGAGAATCTTCCCAAATAAAGTCTTTATTTGCTAAAAAATAGCTTCTTAGAATGTCACTAGCTTGTGGGGAATTCAAATTATTACTTTCGATAGCTGAGATTAGTATTTTGGAACTTTTTGTTTCTATAACACCAATTCCGATTTCTGGAGTACAGCAGCAGTATCCGTCAAATGATATTCGTACTAAATAGAGACAACCAGCTTGGTTAATATTGAAGTCTGCAAAGACGGAATCATCTTGAAAGGCCAAACAATATTTACATGGGCGCGTTTGCATAGGTTCAGATTTTCTAATTTCCATGATCAGTGTCTTTTCAGCTAACTAGTTTTATCGAACAATAACGGCGATATCCATTTATCCGAACATCCCCCCTGAGAGCACCTCAACCGAGTGAGCCCTTTGTATAGCTTAGCGACTGACAAATACACTGGGCAAATGAACAGTATAACCAAAACCCAAAACTCGCCACGTTTGCTTGACCAATTGCGCACTGCAATTCGGTACAAGCACTATTCCTATGCAACTGAAAAAGCCTATGTTTATTGGGTTCGGTTTTACATTCGATTCCACAACTTGCGGCACCCAGCAGAAATGTCTGCAGCTCAAGTTGAAGCATTCTTGCAGTATCTCAGCGTTAAACGAAAAGTTTCAGCATCGACACACAAGCAAGCATTGTCCGCTTTACTCTTTCTTTATCGCGAAGTTCTGAAGCAAAATTTGCCGTGGCTAGAAGAAGTGAGTCGTCCAACTACTTCAAAGCGTTTACCTGTGGTTCTTACGCGTCAAGAAGTCGCCTGTGCTTTCAATAACCTCGAAGGAGTCCACTTACTGGTTGCCAAGCTACTATACGGCACCGGCATGCGAATCATGGAAGCGCTTCGCCTGCGTACAAAAGACATTGATTTTGACCATAACTGCATCATCATTCGATGCGGTAAAGGTGACAAAGACTGAGTCGTTATGCTGCCAGCTTCACTTGCTGGCTCTTTGAAAAATCAGCTGCAATATGCGAATAGTGTATGGAAAGGTGACAGAGCGAATTTGCTTCCTGGTGTAGAGCTTCCCAACGCACTAGAGTTTAAATATCCTCGAGCACCCGAGAGTTGGGCGTGGTTCTGGGTATTCCCACAAGATAGAACTTCCACTTGCCCGGTAAGCGGCATTCACCGCAGGCATCATTTGTATCCACAAACTTTCAGAAGAGACTTCAAGCGAGCCTTGGAAAATGCTGCCATTCACAAACCGGCCTCGCCTCACACACTTCGACATAGTTTCGCAACGCATCTTCTCCAATCCGGCGCTGATGTTCGAACTGTTCAAACATTGCTAGGTCATAACGATCTGAATACAACTATGATTTACACACATGTTGCGAATTGCGTGGACGGAGTAGCCAGTCCTTTGGATTCGCTTCTTCGACCCACCATGGCTACCGCAGGCCGATACTGAAGCCCAGCTTTTGTTTTCAACATAATTTTAATAGTAATAGAAAGTAAATTATTCCTGCGCTAACAGCAAGCAATCTACTCCCGCCACCCTGCTGCTTAATAAATAATCAATAGCCAAAACCTGCACCCAGATTCACTCTCAACCAAACAGCAAAACACGCCACCCCACATTTGAGGGGCGTAAATAAAAAAACCGGACCCACCCCGCTACGAATGGTCCGGTTTTCAAGAACTAGAAGCTACTATTTTTATGCAGCCACTGGCGCCTTACTTACTGCTTTGCTCATGCGTGCACGCACTGCTTTTTTGACTTCGGGGTTGGGGTTGCGCATGGCCTGGTTGACCTTCTCCACGAATGAATCAATTTCGTTCATGAAGTGGCTGTTGTCATGGTCCCAGGGGTGAAAGTCGGCGCGGAAGTAGTCGAAGAAATCGCTCATCGCGTTGCGGAAAATGCCTTCCTTGCCCAGCAACATTTTGGCCACGGCTTTGTAGCCACTCAAGTGCTTGCCCTTGGTGTTGGGATCGGCAAATACCAGGCGTGCGTGGAAGTACATAATCACTGGCCAGAAAATTACCGTGGCCAGTACCATGCCGAAGCGGCGGATGAAGCGGTTGTACACATTGTCGGGAACAACTGTGTTCCACACGTCGTACGCAACTGCTTTGTGTTCGGTTTCTTCGTATGCGTGCCACTGCCACATTTGCTTGAAACCTTCGTTTGATTTCTCGCCAGTTACTTTTGGATCTTTCAACACGGCGTCGGCCATGATGGCGGTGTAATGTTCCAGCGCAATGGTGCCAGCCAGTGACAATTTTTTGCCCAGGCCTTTTTGCAAACCGCCCAGCAGGCTCCACAACATTTTATCAAGCTTCAATGCGGGCACGCCACTGCGGTCCATCATCTCGTTGTATTCCTCGTGCTCGCGGCTGTGCAGCGCTTCTTGGCCGATGAATGCGGTGATGGCTTTTTTCAGGTCAGGATCGGTTACCTGGTCTTTGTAAGCGCGTACGGAGTCCATGAACAAACGCTCGCCAGCCGGGAACAACACGGACAAGGCATTGAAGAAATGAGTAACGTGTTCACCGGCTTCGTGCCAGTTGTTGATGCGGGACTCGTCGAGATTGATTTTGACGTCACGGCGCACTGGAATAATTTTCATGGTGTACTCCTTTGGTTGCAGCTATTTTTATGCTTTGGTACTAACGTTGACACTGATCAATGTATCAATCATTTACGGCATTAACAACTGTAAACGTTAGAAAAACACTCTAAATTTCAAACGAGCGTTTGTTTTTAGAAACAGTGCAAACCCTTGATTCAATTGCGTTAATTATTTTGCACTGCAATATGAAATTAGGGAAACCCTGCAGAAGTGTTTGTTCCACAAGGTGTTCTTGCGCTTGTGGTGTGCGGTAAAATCGAAATATTCACCAGTTCATTAAGAGGTATGTATGAACGAAAAGCACACACCATCAGTTAGTAATCCACGCTCGGTTGAACACATCATTACGGGTCAGCCCACCAGCGATGGCGCGGGCGTGAAATTGACCCGCGTGATTACCCAAAACCTGCAGCGCAGGCTAGACCCCTTCCTGATGCTGGACAACTTTGGCAGCGACAACCCCAACGATTACATTGCGGGCTTTCCGAACCACCCGCACCGTGGGTTTGAAACCATTACCTACATGATTGCCGGCCGCATGTTGCACGAGGACAGCAAGGGCAACAGGGGCTTGCTGGAAAACGGTGGCGTGCAGTGGATGACCGCTGGGCGCGGGGTGTTTCACAGTGAAATTCCGCAGCAGGAAGAAGGTGTAATGGAAGGGTTTCAGCTGTGGTTGAACCTGCCTGCGAAAGACAAAATGTGCGCGCCCTGGTACCGCGATTTCACCAACGCTGATCTGCCCCAATTCACTACACCGGAGGGCGTGGCTGTAACCGTGATTGCAGGCAATAGCCACGGCGTAGAAGGCGCAGTGAGCCGCGAGGGCACAGAACCTTTGTACCTGGATTTGCACCTGCCTGCCGGTTCACAGTTTGTTCAAAACTTACCCGCCCAACACAATGCGGTGGTGTTTGTTTACCGTGGAGAAGTGAAGGTGAGTGGTCAAACCATTGGCGACAAGCGAATGGCCATTTTGAAAAATGAAGGCGATGGCGTGGTACTTGAAGCAACAGCCGAGACCAAGGCTTTGCTGATTGCAGGCAAACCATTGAATGAACCGATTGCGCAGTACGGCCCGTTCGTGATGAACACCGAGCAGGAAATTCGGCAGGCCTTGCAAGACTTCCGCGAAGGCACACTGGCATAAAAAAAGCCCGGAAAACTCCGGGCTTTTGATGAAACGTTTTGCGAATCGAAATATTACATATTGCGGCTTCGCTTACGGGGCTGGCGCTGCTTGCTCAAATTCACCCACGCGTTCGCTCAGTGAAAGAATGCGGAAGATGGTAAAGACATCTGTCTCATTCGGGTCGCTTGAGTCGGTCAATTCACGGTTGGTATCATTCAGCATTGCTGCACTCACTGCCACGGTTAAACCCGCTTCCAACGCGGGATTATTCACCGGATCAACACTGACCGTGTCTAGCAGAATGTCTGTGAATGTAAGTGATGTCCCAGTACTGTTCAACGAATAGTTTGCCAACACCACACCGTTTCTTTCATCTGAAGTCATTTCTGCATCGAGATCGGTGAACACCAGCATGACTCGCGAACCGGACAGGAAGTAATAGAACACGGATGCAACATCGGAACCGAAAGTTACTCGACCGTTGTCAGGAGCCGCAGTGGGCGTAACCCCAGGATCGCCTTCCGCAAACACCTCGTACCAAGTGCCAACCAAGCTGTCTTTAACGCTGTTGAAACGCTCGAAGGTGGCCACAATGGTGATGTTGTCTTCAATCAGCGTCAGTTCCAGCTGATTGCCACTCAATACAATTTTTGATGTGAAAAATGCAGCATCATTCTCTGTTGAAGAGTTGTTGAAGCCAGAGACCAACCTGCGCATGGGCAAGGACGTAAACTGAAATTCACCGGTTTCGCCGTTGTAGTTGGTGGTGCCGACACCAATGAAAGCAAATGGATCCATCGAGTCTGTGATGTCGTACTCGGAGAATACGAAGGAATTCACGATACCGTCTTCCGCCGCATTCGCATTGCCTACATCAAAGCTCAACAACACCTGGTAGTTCGCATTCGTTGTGGTTGTCACACCCTCTTCAACCGAGCTGACCAAACGCCAGTTGCCTTGCAGTTCGTTGCGGTAAAAACGCAGCATGGCTTCAACATCTGTAACCACTGTGGGGGGAGGTTCGCCCTCGTCACGCAGTTCTTCGCCGCTGGAAATGGCTGTGCTCAACTCGCCCTGAAAAGTTGCAGGAGCTTCGTCCAGATTGGCCAACAAGGCAGCCGTATTACCCAAAGTGGCGCCTTCACGAATGGCAATCGAACCGTTCTCGGGATCACCGTCGTTGTCCAATGTTTGGAACAGCGTAGCCAGGTTTGCAAGAATATTGGATTGCGTGGCTGCGTTACCAGCAGCCAATGATTCAGCAATTGTTTGTGGCGTAATTCGGGTTCCACCGGGTACGTCAATTTCAAGGCCTGCAATGTTGAAAGTCACTGTGTCGCCAGCCTGGAAATTGAACATGCCACCGTTCATTGTGGTGCCAGTCAGGCCACTGGGTGCTGCGCTGTAGCCAACGCCATCAATTGGAGAATTGGTAAGCTGCCCTGAAGTGGTGGTTCCACCACCGCCGCCGGCCGCAGGAGCACTACTGTCACCACCGCCACCGCCACAGCCTGCCAAAATGGCCAGGCTCAATACGCTGGCACCGAAAAAACGATTAAACCCCATACAACACCCCTTTTTGAGTCGGCTATTTGTTTCACCTTGATAAACAGATAATTAACACATTATTGATTGTGCAAATATGCGTTAACTACTTCAGAATACCGAAGCAACTTAGTGCCTGCCACCCACTCAAATTGGGGCCTGTAAAAATACTGACTTACTGCTCAATCACGACCGACTTTTTCATCTTCACCCAGGCCTCGGCCTTGGGCAAATAGTGCTCCTCAATCACATTGCGCTTGATTTTCATGGTGGGCGTCAGGAAGCCGTTTTCCATGCTCCACAAATCTTTCACCACCACAATGCAACTCAGTTTTTCATGCGCTTCAAGCTGATCATTTACATTTTGAAGCAATTCAGCCATTTCACTTTCAACCCGTGCAGCCTCAGAAGGGTTTTGTTCCACTTGTTTGTGTTCCTCAAGCGGCAACATCACCAAGGCAAAAGGCTTTGAAAACGAGGGGCCAGTTACGCACACGGCCTCAATCAGTTCATGACCGTTCAAGCGGTTCTCGATTGGCACAGGCGCAATGTATTTGCCCTTGCTGGTCTTGAACAGTTCTTTCACGCGGCCAGTGATTTTCAAGCGCCCTTGCTCATCGACCACACCCATGTCGCCTGTTTTCAGGAAACCGTCTTCGGTGTACGACTGCGCAGTAAGTTCGGGATTCTTGTAATAGCCCATCATGTTGCAGGGACTTTTTACCAGCACCTCGCCCACTTCGGAAATCTTGCATTCAACGCCTGGGTAGGTGTTGCCCACATAACCAACGCGCACCTTGCCGGGCAGGCTGCAATGCGAGTAAGCGAAGTTCTCGCTCATGGCATAACCTTCGAGCAAATCCAGGCCCAGGTTGCGATACCAGGACATTAGCGCGGGGGCCAAAGGCGCTGAACCGCTCAGCGCCATGCGCACTTCGGACAAGCCTAGTTTTTTCAGCAAGAATTTTTTGAACAAAGCCGAAAGAATCGGAATTCGGAAAATGACGTGTTGCACGCCCAGCGGAATTTTTCCGCAAATGCCGTTGTAAAACTTGGTCCACAAACGGGGCACCGAGAAAAACAGGGTTGGCCGCGCACGTTGCAAGTCTTGAATGAAGCTATCTAGCCCAAACGAGAAGTACACATGAAAGCCATAGAACAGCGAACCAGTTTCCAGAATGGCGCGTTCAGCGGCATGGGCCAGCGGCAAATAAGAAATCATGCGATCGGAGCTGTTGAAGGTCATGACCTTCGATGTGCCACGCAGCGCGCTGATCATGGCGTTGAACGAAATCATCACACCCTTGGGCTTGCCTGTACTGCCAGAGGTATACAGCATGGTGGCCATTTCATCTTTGCTGCGCTTCACGGGGTTTTGTGTGGGTGCAGTGGTGGCAACAATGTCGTCCCATTTTTTTGCGTGGGCCAATTGCGGCGCCAAAGGCAAAGTGATAGTGGGCATGTCAACAGGAATTCCCTTCTCGACCACGCGCCACAGCTCGTCCATTTTGCCGATGAAGATCATTTTTGAATCGCTGTTGTCCAGCACGTACTCAGCGGTTTCAGCATTCAGCGTGGGGTACAAGGGAATGGATACATGCCCTGCCCGCCAAATGGCGAGGTCGGCCATGATCCAGTGCGCGCTGTTCTTGCCCAAAATTCCAATGTGGGTTTTCTCGGGCAAGTTGAGCGACTGCAAATACGCTGCCATTCGGTTAACCTGGTCGGCCACTTGCGCCCAGGTGTAGTCCACGGTTTTCTCGGCCGAGAAAGGCTGCGTGAAATAAACCTTGTTCGGTTGTGCGGCAGCCCAATGGTCCAGGCAATCCAGGAGGGTTTCGAATTTTTCGTACTGCGCTGCACTCATGTGTTTTTCTCCATATTTTTTATTAGTATGGCGGCACCCAATCCACCGCCCGCACAACTGGATACTACAGCGTACTTCGCTTTTTCCGCCTTTAATCTTTTTGCAGCCGTGGTCAGCAAACGAATGCCCGTGGCTGCAAACGGGTTGCCCAGCGAAAGCGAGCCACCCCAGGTATTGAGTTTAGCGAGTGGCAACTCTCCGGGCACCACACCACCGTAATACTCTTCTGCGAATTCGCCACGCTGCATGCACGCCAAATTCACAAGTATTTGAGCCGCGAATGCCTCGTGGAGTTCCCACACGCCAATGTCGGCCATGCTCAGTTTGTTTCGCGCCAGCAGTTCAGGAATTGAAACCGCAGGACCCAGTAACATTTCTGTTTCGAGATCTTTCACGGCGGCCAATTGATAATCGACCACCTCAGCCAAAGGCTGCAGGCCCATTTCCTGGGCGGCTTCCTGACTGGTCACCAGCAAGGCGGCTGAACCGTCTGTGAAGCGGGATGAGCCCGCTGCAGTGATCACACCGCTTTTGCTGAAAATGGTACGCATGGTCGAGAGCTTCTGAATATTACTGTCTTCGCGCGGTGTGTTGTCTTGTGTAATGGGCTGTTGAAAACCGGGTACCTGTACAGGAATAATGGTGCCATCGAAATGGCCTTGGTTCATCGCCTCAATGGCCAGCTTGTGGCTGCGCACGGTGAATGCATCGCAATCTTCACGACTCACCTTGAATTTTTGCACCATTTGCTCGGCGCACACACCCATGGTTTTACGCGTGGTGAAGTCAGTGCCGGTGGGCACTTCAGGTTTCAAATCCGAAGGGCGCAGCTTGGCCAGGTTCTTGAATATGTTTTTTGCGGAGGAGTTATGCCGAACCTTCATGGCAGCACGGCGAATTTTCTGCGAGTAGCGAATTGGAATGTCAGAAAAACTTTCCACCCCGGCAGCAATGCCCACATCAATTCGACCCAGCGCAATCATGTCGCACAAATTGGCAAAGCCCACGCTGGCCGACAAACCCGCCATGGAGGTGGTGTAAGCCGGAATGGTGGCGGGAAGCCCTGCACTCAACATACTCTCCCGGGCCACGTTCGAGGTTTCAATTTCATGCAACACGGTGCCCATGGTCAGCATGTCCACGCGGCTTGAGTCAATGCCAGTTTTACTCATCAACCCTGCGATTGCTTTACCACCAAGTTCATACGTCATTAATTGGGAATACGCACCACCCGAATCGAGAAACGGGGTGCGGACACCATCAATAATCACTGCCTTGCGAATCGACTTCATTTGAAACGCCCCACCATGTGAAGTGTGCCGTCTGCTGAAGCCAAGCGCAGTTGCGTGTAGCCCTCAGAATCTTTCGTGGTGCTTGTTTGCACTTGCATGTGCGGGCTTGGCAATGGCAGTGGCTTAATCCAACGCACATCCAGATCCGCCAACGAATGCCCAGCGTTGTTCAACACTTCCCAGGTTCGGGCCAATTGCCCAAAGCCATGCAAAATACAGCTTTTGAAGCGGGTGCGTTTGCCCACTGCCTTCATGGTGTGGATGGGGTTGAAATCGCCCGTCAGCATGGCGAATGCCAAACCGTCCTCCTCTTCTGCATCCCAATGACCAGCGGTGGTGAATTCGAATTCCTCGCGCTTGGCGGTTTTGCTTTTGCTTGCAGGTTTGGCACGGGGCACAGTGGAATAACTGTCGATGACCATGGCCAGTTCGCCCTTGGGGTTGCTGGCCTGTACGCGGGTGTGAATGCGTACTTTGTCGCCATCGTCGGTCACATCCACTAAACTGCCACGCAGCGCGATCGACTCATTGCGGTTCAAAGGCTTGTGAATTTGCATGCGCAAACCCTGATTCAACAGAGACAACAAATTGTAAGGCGCAAGGCTACCAAGTTTGGCCAGCATGGGCATGGCCCAGTGGCTGCAAAAATGCGCGGGTATGTCGCTGCTGTAGCGGTTGGCGAGTGCGCCTGTCCAAGCCACGTATTGATCAAGCAATTCATCGTTCAATGCAGGCACATGCATGCTGTGATGCACAGGCAATTCCGGCAAGGTGCCTGGCCGCGTAATGGGCGTTGCATTGCGAATGGCCGCCCAACCCATGGCGCGGATATTGGGCCAGTGCAAGGCCAAATACTTCAAGGGGTAATCTGCCAACATGGTGTGCGTATTCCTTTAATTTTTACAAGCCCAACTGCTTGCCAATAATTTCATTCATGATTTCGTAGGTGCCGCCGCCGATCGATGCAATGCGGTTGTCGCGGTACAAACGCTCCACCAAACTTTCGCGCATGTAGCCCATGCCACCGAAAATTTGCACGGCTTCGTAAGTGATGAAATCCGATGTTTTCGTGGCAAAGTTTTTCGCCATCGACACTTCTTTCAAAGCGGGCTTGCCAGCCTGCATGCGCGCTGCAACCCGGTAGGTGAATTCGCGACTGGCTTCCAGTTGTGTGGCCATGTCGGCCAGCTTGTGGCGAATCACCTGGTGTTTGCTCAAGGGCTTGCCAAAGGTGCTGCGGTTTTTTGCATAAGCCAACGCCTCATTAAAAGCCAATTCAGACAAGGTGTTTGAGTAGCAGGCCAGACCCAAGCGTTCGGCTTCGAAGTTGGTCATGATCATCATGAAGCCGCCGTTCTCGATACCGATCAGGTTCGACTTGGGAACCACCACATTGTCAAAAAACAGCTCGGCTGTGTCGCTGCACCACCAACCCATTTTCTTCAAAGGCTGACCCGTCGTAAAACCGGGTGTGCCCTTTTCAATCAGCAACATGCTGATGCCGCCGTAGCCATCACCACCCGTGCGCACGGCCACGGTGTAATAGTCGGCGCGAATGCCCGAGGTAATGTAGGTTTTAGAACCCGACACTTTGTAATGGTCGCCGCAATCCACCGCGCGTGTTTTCAAGTTGGCCACATCAGAACCACCACCGGGCTCGGTCACCGCCAAGGCAATGATTTTGTCGCCGCTCAGCACTTCGGGAACAATGCGCGCTTTCATCTCGGGGCTGCCCCATTTGGCGATCGGTGGCAGGGCAATGCCATGCGACATCAAGCTGGAGAAGAAACCGCCTGAACCTGCACGCAGCAGTTCTTCAGTGACCACCAGGCTCATGAAATAATCGCCTTCGGAATTGCCGCCGAATTCCTCTGGGTAACCAATGCCCAGAATGCCGGCATCGCCAGCCAGTTTGTAAATTTCGCGGGGGAAGGTGCCAGCCTCTTCCCAAGTATTGATGTGGGGCTGAATATTGCGCTCGACAAAACGCCGAATGTTGCGGCGCACTTCTTCATGCGTTTCATTGAAGTAATTGGTGAACATGCGTGCCTTGTGATGAATTCAATAAAGAGAATTCATCATGCGTGGGCAAACCAAATTCGGCGAGGGCAAAGCTGGACAGAATGGGGGTAAATAGTGACAGCTTGTCTTAGTTTACCCTGTTGCGCTGAATGAACTCTATCGGGGACATGCCAAACCAGCGTTTGAAAGCGCGGCGAAAGTTCGACACTTCTTGATAACCCAAACTCAGCGCCACCGACTCAACCGTGTTGTTGCTGACCAGTAAACTGAGTTTGGCTTGCCGGGCCAGTTCAGAATCGCGCAGGGTTTGATAGCTGGTTTCCTCATCGCGCAAGTAGCGCATCAAGGTGCGCGAGGATAAATGAAAGTGATTGGCCACTTGCTCGCAAGTCCAGATTTGGCCTGGGTTGCCGCGAATCAGCTCGGTAACCCGTGCCGACCAGCTGCTGGGCCTGCGCTGTTCAAGCAGCAGTTGCTCGCAGCGCGCCAAAGCCATGGCATGGGTTTCCGGGTCGGCCATGGGATTGGACATCAAGGCCAAGCCATGGGGAATCACAATTTTTGTTTTGGGTTTGTTGAACAGGCAAGGTGCATGCAAAAACCCCGGGTATTGCGTGGCATAGGCTGGGGCAGAATACGCCAGCTCCACGCGCAATGCGGGGCGGGAATTTCCAATAATCATGCCCAGGTGATTCACCATGGTGGCCAGCACAGCCTCGCATAAAAAGCGCCCTACTTCGTCCAGTGCAATGCCCATATTGATAATTACTGCGAAGTGATCGCTGGCAATGTGGCCTTCCATGCGGGCGAAGCCACCACGAATGTCATGAAATTTCTCGGTGGCTTTCCAGGCATGGCCCAAGGTGGGTGACGACGCAATCAAGGTACCCAAAGGCCCATGTGCAGACAAATGCAGATTGGCACCCCAGCGCAAACCCAAGGCCGGGTTGTTGCTCAATTGCAGGGCGTTGCGCACAATTACGGCCTGGGTGTCGGCATCAATGTACTTGTTCAGCTCCAGCAAATCGGCCGGGGCCAGCCGCGTGCCCTTCAACAACAGAAGCTGGCCTTTGTGGTCCAGCCCCTGCTCCCGCGCAAGCGTTCGCGTGTACGCGGTGGGAAAAACAACGTGATTGTTGGTCACGCTGATTGCTTACAGCACGGCGGCCAGGCGGGCACCTTGGTTAATCGCTTCCTTGGCATCGAGTTCAGCCGCCTTGAAAGCGCCACCAATAATGTGCACTGGCATGCCCAAGGCGCGCACCGATTCTTCCAGTTCTCGATTGGGGTGCTGGCCTGCACACACAATCACATTGTCGACTTCCAGCAAATGTTCTGCGCCATCGGGAGTGCGAATACGCAAGCCCGCATCTTCAACGCCGATGTATTCCACACCCGACAACAAGCGTACGCCTTTGGCTTCAAGCGCTGCACGGTGGATCCAGCCCGTGGTTTTTCCGGGGCCTGCAATCTTCTTGGGCTTGCGTTGAAGAATGGTAATTTGGCGTGTGGCTTTTTCTGGATTGGCCTTGACACCGGCAATGCCGCCACGTGCTTTTTGATCGCGATCAATGCCCCAGAATTCGCAAAAATCGTCGATGCTGGTGGAAGGCGATTGCTCGCTTTCGTGATGGGTTAGAAACTCGGCGGTATCCACACCAATACCACCCCCACCCACAATGGCCACGCGCTGGCCCACAGCTTTACCGTGTTTCAACACATCGAGATAACCCATGACTTTGGGATGTTCAACACCGGGCAGACTGGGCACATTGGGAATAATGCCAGTGGCCAAAATCACTTCATCAAATTCTTTCAAATCATTTGCACTCACACGCTTGCCCAATTGGAATGTCACGCCTTCCTTGTTCAGCATGGTGCTGAAGTAACGAATGGTTTCGTGAAACTCTTCCTTGCCGGGCACTTGCTTGGCAATATTGAACTGCCCGCCAATTTCGTGCGCTTCATCAAACAGCGTTACGGCATGGCCGCGTTGTGCAGCGGTGAGCGAGAACGACATACCCGCCGGGCCAGCACCCACAACCGCCACTTTTTTCTTCGCTGTGGTTTTCACAAAAATCAATTCTGTTTCGTGGCAGGCCTGCGGGTTCACCAGGCAACTGCAACGCTTGCCGCCAAAGGTGTGGTCCAGGCAAGCCTGGTTACAACCAATGCAGGTGTTGATTTCATTGACTCGATCTTCTTTGGTTTTCAGCACCCAGTCCGGGTCGGCCAAAAACGGGCGCGCCATGGCGATCATGTCGGCATCGCCGTTTTGTAACACGCGCTCGGCATCACCAGGCATGTTCAAGCGGTTCGACGCTGCAACTGGAATGGACACCACTTCCTTGATTTTGCGGGTTGCCCAGGTGAATGCGCCGCGCGGTACTTGCGTGGCAATGGTTGGAATTTTTGCTTCGTGCCAACCAATGCCGGTGTTCAGAATGGTGACACCGGCCTTCTCGAGTTCGCGGGCCAGCAGCAGTGTTTCGTCCAGACTTTGGCCATCAGGCACCAAATCGAGCATCGACATGCGGTACACGATAATGAATTCAACCCCCACTTTGGCGCGAATGCGGCGAACCACCTCGAGCGGAAAACGCATGCGTTTCTCGAAAGTGCCGCCCCATTCATCGGTGCGTTCATTGCCGCGCTCGGTCAAAAACTGGTTCAGCAAATAACCCTCGGAACCCATTACTTCGACACCGTCGTAGCCCGCCATTTTTGCAAACGCGGCCGAGTTGGCGAAGCCATCAATTTCCTGCTCAACTTCAGCAGCTGTGAGCTCTCGCGGTGTAAATGGAAAAATTGGAGATTGCTTGGCAGAAGCCGAAACCATGTTCACGTTGTAGGCCTGTCGACCTGCATGCAGCAATTGAATGGCAATTTTTCCGCCCGCGGCGTGCACTGCATCAGTCACCGTGCGGTGGCGTGTGGCATCTTGCTCGCTGGTCATTCGGCCTGCTCCGGGCCACAGCACGGCAGTTTCTGACGTTGCAAAACCACCGGTAATCATCAAGCCCACATCGCCTTGCGCGCGCCTTGCAAAAAAAGCAGCCAGCTTCTCGGGCGCTTCTTCTTCAAGCCCGGTGTGCATGGACCCCATAATGACCCTGTTTTTCAAGGTGGTGAACCCAGGTTCAATGGCTCGAGTAGCTTGGTGTGCGCGTGGTTGGACAATGCTGCTGGCATTTCAATTCCTCGGTGGTTGATTCATCAAAAACATTACGAATTTAGCTGAATATTACGTCATTAAGAAATTATTTATGGTGACCCTGCTACTTTCACGATGAATGTTCCTGGCGATACGCCTTGGGGGTTTGCCCACACCAGCGTTTGAAGGTTCGGCTGAAATTGGAGGCATCTTCGTAACCCAAGGCATAGGCGATGTCTTCGACCGTGTTGTGGGTGTTCGCCAGCAGCCAACAGGCGCGCTCTTGCCGCACCTCGTCCAGTAATTGCTGAAAACTGGTGCCCTCGGCCTGAAGGTGGCGCATGAAGGTGCGCTCGGTCAGGTTTTCTTTGGCGGCCATGGTTTGCAAGGTGGGCATGGGGCCTTCTGTTTTCTGCAACTGCATGCGCACGCGCTGGGCCAAAGTATCGCCCTGCTGCAAGCGTTGAAGCTGCAAGTCGCAGTCGCGAAGAAGGCGCTGCAAGGCTTCGTCATCGGCAGCAAGGCTTGGGCTGTTCACCAGTGTGCTGTTTAGCACCACGCGCAATTGAGAAAAACCAAAGCTGTTGTGCTGCGCAATGCGCTGGTATTCATGCGCCCATGCGGGCTCATCAAACGGCCATTCAATGCGCAACTGTTGTGGAAGCTCTTGCCCGGTCATTGCAGTTAACAACTGCACCAAACCACCCAGCAATTGGCAGTGCAGGTATTCACGCACGGGCCCCAAGTCCACCCACTCTTCCAGCACGGCTGCAAAGTCGGGTTCAAGCTCAAACTGCAAATTGGCCAGGTTTTGGCGCAAACCGGCATAGCGCTGCAACAGCAACATGGCACTGGGCAAATTCTTGCTGGCGATCATGGCTGCACCCAAGGTGCCGTGAGCAGAGGCCGGGGTTCGCAAGCCCACCTCCAGGCCAAGCCAGGGGCATTGGCTAAGCTGCACGCCGCGCTCAATGAGTTGCCGCATTTGATCAAAACTCATGAACTGGTTGCTTTCATGCAGGTGCTGCCAGTTCAGGGGCAAACCATCAAGAATGTCGGCTGGCGCAAAGCCACGCCGCTGCAATTCGGCACACAGCAAGCGCGCATACACCGGGTGCAGCGCAGGCGAAAGGACTGCAGTGAAATCGTGCAAGGACTGGGGCAAGTGTTTGTCTCGTGTGGTTTTGTTTTTGTCACTTTATGACGATCTTATGCCACCCTGTGCGGTGTTGTCCATCGCCTTGCGCGCCTAAGATGAAATCATCCTGAATAACCCGGTGCACAAAAAATGACATCAAACACAATGCCCGCAACTCAATACAAAGATCCCAAGAAATTCCTGTGGCTGCTTTCGGTGATCGCGCCCTTTGCAGCGCCGCTGGGCCCGATCATGTATTTGTACACCGGCCACACACAATGGCTTTGGGTGTTTCTGGCATTTTTCTACATCGGCCTGCCCGTGCTTGATTTCATTTTTGGCGAGGACAAACAAAACCCGCCCGAGCAAGCCGTACCCCAGCTGGAAGATACAGCCTACTACCGCGTAATCACTTACCTGCTGGTGCCGATTATTACTTTTGGATTCTTGTTCAATTTGGTGTTTCTGGCCACGCACGACCTGCATTGGCTGCACTGGTTGGCAGTGGCCATTACCACAGGTTCACTGCTGGGTTTTGGTTTGAACCTGGGCCACGAGATGGGCCACAAAAAACGCAAACTGGACAAAGCACTGGCGCTGTTTACGCTCTCGCTAGGTGGTTACGGACACTTCTCGATTGAACACAACCGTGGGCACCACCGCGATGTGGCCACGCCAGAAGACCCGGCCACTTCACGCATGGGTGAGCACATTTATGAATTCATGCTGCGTGAAATTCCTGGTGCCTTCAAGCGCGCCTGGAAACTGGAAAGTGAACGCCTGGAACGCGCAGGAAAAAGCCGCTGGAATGTGGGCAATGAAATGCTTCAGGCCGGGATAATGACGGTGATTCTGTACACAGCGCTGATTGCCATGTTTGGCTGGCCCATGGTGCCTGTGTTGGCTGTGGTTGCCTTTTGGGGTGCCTTTCAGTTGACCAGCGCCAATTACATTGAACATTACGGCCTGATGCGCCAGAAGTTGCCCAACGGCGAGTACGAGCGTTGCGCCCCGCACCATTCGTGGAACAGCAACCACCTGGTATCCAATCTTGTTGTGTTTCAGTTGCAACGCCACTCGGACCACCATGCCAACCCGGCACGCAGCTATCAGTCACTGCGAGATTTTCCGGAACTGCCCAGCTTGCCATCCGGTTACTTCGGCATGTTTCTGGCGGCTTATGTACCCCCGCTGTGGTTTGCAATCATGAACCCAAGGCTGCTGGAAGTGGCTGGCAAGAATGCGCAGAAAATCAACATTCACCCCCGCAAGAGAGAACGCGTCATTCAACGTTATTCATTGGCAGCCTGATTAGCCAGCCTGGTTGATCTGCTTGCCCACAGCGCCCTCTTGCAGGGCGCTTTTTATTTCAGCCGGAATTGTTTGCTTGGTGAATTCTTTCGCGTCCACCAACACGTAAGTGGCTTGTGCAGTGGCCACCAAAACATTGGTGCCGGCGTTTATAAATTCAAAGGTCACAGTGAAACTGGTGTTGCCGAAATGGCTCGGGTACACAATCGCTTTCAACACATCATCAAATCGCGCAGGGGTTTTCCATTCGGTGAGCAAGCGAACCACTTGGGTTTCAAACCCCATGTGCACCAGTTCGTTGTAGCCACCCATGGCAGCCCGCATGTATTCCGTGAGTGCCAAGTCGACGTAGTCACCGTAACGGGCATTGAATACGACGCCTTGCGGGTCGCATTCGCTGTAGCGCACCCTGAATAAAAACTCAAAAGGTTGATTCATTAAACAATTACACCGGTTGAGGAATCAGGGATTGAGCCAGGTGTTCCTGACGCGCTCTTGCATTGTGCTCGGCCTGCTCCAGTGCGGGCACGCGCGACACACCGCGCATCAGGTCCACTGCCTTTTCAGCCATCATCATGACTGGCCCATTGGTGTTGCCACCGATCAGGCTGGGCATGGCCGATGCATCCACAATGCGCAAGCCTTCAAGCCCGTGTACACGCAACTGCGAATCGACCACTGCCATGGAATCGGTGCCCATTTTGCAAGTGCCTGTGGGGTGGTACACCGTGTCCACCCGGTTGCGCAACACCTCGCGAATTTCATCATCGGTGTGCACATTCTCGGTGAATTTGTCTTTCACAATCCACTTGGCCAATGCGGGTGCATGCATGATTTTACGGGTCAGTTTGAAACCCTCCACCAACTCATCCAGATCGCGCGGATCGTTCAAAAAACCGATGTCGATCAACGGTGGCGTGTCCATGGTGTTGCCCTGCAAAGTCAGGCTGCCACGGCTGCGCGGGCGCAACAAACACACATGGCAAGAAAAGCCATGACCCATGTGCATTTTGCGGGCGTGGTCATCGACCATGGCCACCACAAAGTGCAATTGCACATTGGGGTCTTTCAATTCGGGGCTGGTTTTCAGAAACGCGCCACCTTCGGCAAAGTTGCTGGTGAGTGCGCCCCGGCGGTGTTTGCGATAGCGGAAAATTTCACGCAGCAAGCGGATGCCACCACGAAGCGACAAACCCAAGGTGTCGAGGCTTTTGGTCGAGTAACCAAAAATGAAATCAGGGTGATCCTGCAAATTTTTTCCCACACCTGGCAGGTGGTGAATCACATCAATACCCTGGCGTGCCAGCTCGGCGGAATCGCCCACACCAGAAACCATCAGCAGTTGCGGCGTTTGTATTGCGCCCGCAGTCAGAATGATTTCCTTGCGCGCCTTCAACACGGAGACTTGCCCGTTGATGGACACTTCCACACCCACCGCACGTTTGCCCTCGAACAACACGCGCTGAACCATGGCCTTGGTGTGCACAGTCAGATTCTTTCGGTGCATGTGCGGGAACAGATAGGCACGCGCTGCGCTCCAGCGTTCGCCGTTTTTCTGGGTGACCTGATAAATGCCAACACCTTCCTGGTCAGCACCATTGAAGTCATTGTTGATTTTGAAGCCCGCCTGCTTGCCCGCTTCCAGATAAACCTGTTGAAACGGGTTGTCAGAACGCAGATCGGCCACATTCAAGGGGCCGCTGTTGCCGTGGTAGGCATCGCGAATTCGTTCATTGCATTCGCTGAGTTTGAAGTAAGGCAACACGTCTTTGTAAGACCAGCCTGCGCAACCCTCATCGTTTGCCCAACGGTCGTAATCTGAAGCAGTGCCGCGAATGTAAACCATGGCATTGATGGCTGAGGAACCACCCAGCGCTTTGCCGCGCGGCTGGTAACCTTTGCGGCCGTTCAAGCCAGGTTGCGGTGTGGTCTCGAATGCCCAGTTGTTGATTTTGGTGGGCAGCATGGCCACCGCACCGCTGGGAATATTGATGAGATTGCCGGTGCCCTCACCCCCTGCCTCCAGCAGGCAGACATCAAGCGTTGAGTCTTCACTCAGGCGACCCGCCATGGCACAGCCACCGGAACCACCACCCACAACGATGTAGTCGTGCTCTGTCTTCATCTGCTCCTCCTGATTTCAAACTCGCTTGGGGCAAGTTTTATGATTTTGTTACTTGATCATAGAGGAAGCCGGGCAAAAAGAAACACGTCAATGCCGACAAAAAATTGATAATTCCGGTCAAGCGATGCGACTGATTTTCTCGGATGTGGCTGGTGTACTCGTCGAAGCATTTCCCGCCAGCAGATTGATTTGCGCCAAGGCTTCATCAATCTCTTTCATCACGCGCTGAGTCAGCTCTTCAACTGAGGGCACGTCTTGTACCAGGCCCTGCACCTGACCAATCAACTGCACACCTTGCGTGTGGTTGCCATCAATGGTGGCTTTTTTAATTTGAAGCACTGCCGCACCGTAGAAGGTTACAGTGAGCGTTTGCTCCAATCCCATTTTGAATACGTCTTTGATAATACCGAGCAAAGGCTTGTTCATTTCCCGTGCCGCCAAATAGGCACGCCACATGGCACGAACCGGATTGAACGGTTTGGACATCACTTTTCTGGAATTGGGTGTGGTCATGACCCGGCAAGGAATGCTGTCGAAGTTCTTGCTGTAAATGGTTTCTTCCACTTCTTTTTTCACAATCAATTCTTTGGTGTTGGCATGCACCGGGCTTTCTTTGGAAGCAGCCCAGCGTGTGCCCATGGCCACGCCATCGGCACCCAGTGCCAGTGCAGCAACAACGCCACCGCCCGTGCCAAAACCACCTGCAGCAATGATGGGCAGTTTTGTGACCTGCCGAATTGCAGGCACCAGAACCAGTGAAGTCACTGCGCCACCGTGTGCGGCCGCTTCATGGCCGGTGACCAACAAGGCATCGACACCCGACTGCTCGGCTTTCAGCGCGTGTTTGGCATTCACCACCGTGGCGATGACTTTGCCACCATAATCGTGCACGCGTTTGCACACATCCGCAGGGCTGCCCAAACTGAAATTAATCACAGGCACTTTTTCGTTCAGAGCCACTTCAAGATTGTCGAGCGCGCCAGGCATGATCAGGGCGCAACCAATGCCGAACGGCTTGGAGGTCAGGCTACGCACCTTGCGAATTTCAGCCAGAGTTTGTTCGGGATTCAAATGACCAATGGCCAGAATGCCCAGCCCGCCTGCATTGGCAGTGGCTGCAACCAAATCGGCATTGGCCACGTAGGTCATGCCGGGGCACACCAGCGGGTATTGAATATTGAACATCTCGGTGATGCGGGTTTTCATGGGCTGTCCGTAGATCAAGTGGGCCGAGTCTGGCAATCCAATCAATATTACATCAACCGAGATATTCTGATAAGCAATGTAAGTATGTGCAGGCCTGGTTTTATCCCAGGGTTTTGGTTAAATCACCCAGCAGTGGCAAGCCACCGAGCAAGCCACCCTCTGCGCCGCTGCTTGAGCTTATCGACGAAGTGAGACCATCGAGTAGCGGAATGTCGCCCAACACACTGCTGCCACCTAGCCCACTGGTCAAACCATCCAATGCGCCGCCGAGGAACGGAATATTGGCCAACGCAGAACTGACATCACCCCCCAGTGAACCGGCAAGATCACCAATCAAATTGGTGAGCGGTGCAGCAGGTGTGCTGGCACCAACCGATGAAACAGAATCGCCGACACCGCCCAATAATCCACCCACCGTATTCAACAAGGTGTTGCCGCCCTCGCCGATCAGCGCCAGCGGCGTTGAGGACAGACCTTCTTCAAGGCCACCGCCCAAGCCACTCAAAATGCCGCCCAAACCGCCTTCGTTGTTGCCGGTGGCCACGGAATCAACAACACCGCCCAGTGTGCCAGCGATATCACCAAGCACAGGCACGGGTTCAAGCAGCTGGCCCACGCTGTCGGTAACATTCACCACCGTGCCAACCACACCACCCACACCATCATCGGTGTTGGGGCCAGTGGTTCCCAACAAGCTGGCTACCAAATCCGACACGGGTGCCAGCGGTGTTCCTTCGCCAAAACCACTCACCTGATTGGCCGCAACTCCCAAAAGATCGGTCAGGGTACCCAAGCCCGTGTCCAGCACATTCGCCACCGGTGCCAAGGGTGTGCCCTCAAGGCCAGTGGTCAAGCCATCGGTCAAACCAGTCACAATGCCGTTCAAGCCACCGTTGTTGTTGCCCACCAGTGTGGACTCAATTACATTTCCAACGGCATTCACAACGTCGCCCACCACCGGCACTGGTTCGGTCAATTCGCCAAGGTTATTGGTCAGATCGCTGACTGTTTCAGCAAGGCCACCTGCATTTTCAGCAGGCAAGTTACCCGGTGTGTTACCGCTGTTACCGCCACCGCTGTTGTCATCGTCAGACCCCGCAAACAAGGCTGCGGCACCCACTGCACCGGCAACTGGCAAGGCACTCAGGCCTGCACCTGCGCCGAACAAGCCGGCACCGAACAAGCCGCTCATTTCGCCGTTGGCCTCTTGACCGTCAAGTACAGCAGCCTGATTTTCGCCATCGAATTCAGACACCAGTGTAACGTTGCCCAGGCCATCACCTGCATTGGATGAAATCACCACTTGCCCATTCGGACCAACATCAGGATCGAAGGCCAAAGTGGCCACGCCACCATTGGAAATTTCCAGGAACGCCGGGATTTGCTGCTGAGTGCCGGGAATGCTGAGCACTGCAATCGAGTTGCTGGTGGATCGCAACACGTCACCGGCTTGCAACACCATGTCTTCACGCAAAGGCGCTTCAATGCCGTTTCGCTTTACAAATACATCGCCGTCAATATTGGTCACGGAGGCTACTACTGGGCTGTCAAAGTTCATGTTGTTTTCCTTGAATCAAGCAAAGTCAGCGTTCTGAACCACAATGGATTCTGCAAATGCTGCGGCGGAGTTTATGGGCGAAGAAGACTGGGAGAAATCAGAGAAATCAGTCGGAAAAATTGCAGCGGTTGCAGCATCAAATTGACTGTTCATGCCGTACAGTGACAAATCGATTTGCGTGATCAATGACACAATGCTTTGAAACAACTCACCCGGAATGAATGAGGAAGCCAGCGACAAATCGATTGCGTTCAATTCGGGAAGCGAGTCCATGCTTTCAAGCAAGTTGTTTGACATACAAAACCTTTAATGGAATGAGCCACAGGTTGGTTAACCCTTTTTGGTTAACCATTTGTAGGTAGCAAATATACCTAATTTGTAAGGTTTTTACTTACAAGTTGTAAGGGTTTTTGTAAAAAACAACAAACCAACCCATTTTGGGGGGTGCTTTGCCCGCACAGCAAAGCAGGACTTTCTGGCAAGCCCGGGGCTGTATTTCACCGAAATTAAGGCATCATTCAGCATCCGAATTTTTTGCAATCAAGGGGAAATCAAATGGCTCAATTCGAGAACGTGACGGTGGTGAAAGCCGCCAATATTTACTTCGACGGCAAAGTGACCAGCCGCACTGTGTTGTTTGCCGACGGCACGAAAAAAACCCTGGGCGTGATGCTGCCCGGCGACTATGAATTCGGCACCGCCGAAAAAGAAATCATGGAAATTCTGGCTGGCGACATGGATGTTTGCCTGCCCGGTGAAAGCTGGAAAAACATTCAGGGCGGCCAGTCTTTTGAAGTACCAGCCAATGCCAAGTTTCAGTTGAAAGTGAAAACGCCTGTGGATTATTGCTGCAGCTACATCAAGTAACTAGGCAGGCGACACAAATTTTCCGAATTCCAGACTGCCCGTGCGCGACGCAGGGGCGGTGCCTTGGAAGAAAGCACCCTATCAGTGGTTGCGCTTTGTGAAACAAGCTCACTATAATTTGGACAAGAAATCTTGTCAAAAGTGAAACCTGAATGAGCAAAACACCCACAAGGGCTTACGGGGGCGTTGCCGCTGAGCAGCGTGCCGAGGAAAGAAGAGAACGCCTGCTGGCTGCAGCACTGGAGTTGTTTGCAAGACAAGGCTATGCACGCACCACCATTGAAGCCTTGTGCAGCGAAGCCAAGGTGACGGCACGCCACTTCTACCAACTGTTTGACAGCCGGGAAGCCATTCTGCGTGCGCTGTACAACAACATCATCGCAGATTTGCGGGCTGGCGTGTTGCAGGCCATGTCAGCACCAAACTTGAATTTGTCTGAACAAATCCCCCTTGGTGTAAGCGCCATGGTTCACCACTACCTGGAAGACAGCCGACATGCACGCGTGGGAGTGCTGGAGGTGGTCGGTGTCAGCCCGCAAATGGAAGCTCGCAGACGTGAGGCCATTCACGACATGGCTGGCCTGATCGAGGCTTACCTGAACAATTTGGCTGAAAAGGGAGAATTGCCCAAGCGAAATTATCACCTGGTAAGCGTGGCTTTGGTGGGTGGTATCAATGAATTGCTGGCTGAATGGCTGACGTTGGAGAACCCGCCTGACATTCCCACATTGAGTGAGGAAATCATCAATATATTGAACGCATTGATACGGGGCGCTGCCAGACAATGACCACGGTCGACTCGAAAGGCGTGCGCGACGCATTGGTGTTTCACGCTGCATTTTTTGCAATCGCAATTCCGGTTGCGCTCAATACGTCAGGTAATTCACTGGGTGTGGCATTGGTGGTGTTTGCGCTGGCTTACAACATTGCCTTGCCCCTGGCTGGCGCACTGCGGGGTCATGGCGAATGGGTGCGCTTGTGGAAATTTTTATTGCCTTTGTCGATCGCCCTGCCCTGCGCAGACTGGATGCTGGTTGAACGCATGGGCACCCTGACTTTTCCAGACCATGGAATTCCCCGGCTCGGCGGCGCAGTGCCGCTGTATTTCATGGGACTTTGGATTATGTTGCTGTGGCAGGTCTGCTGGCTGGCACTGGCCACACGCAAACCCTACCCCGTGGTGACCATGCTGTCGCTGGGTGGTTTCCTGATTTGGGAATGGGCAGCCCGGCCCATGAACCTGTGGCATGCACAAGATGTTCTCCAAGTGCAGGGCTTTGCAATTTACCCTTTGATTCCTGAAATGTTGTTGGCGATTGGCGCCTTGTGGCTGTGGAATGTACTGGGTAAAAAATCAACTATTCAACAAATTACTGGCGCACTGGCCCTGGCTGTTTTTTATGCAGGTGCCCTGTCACTTTCACTGCTTTGGATTGGCTAAACCATGAACTCGATTGAACTGAAACAACCCTTCACACTGCCATGCGGCGTAGTCATTCAAAACCGCTTGTGCAAAGCCGCCATGACCGAGGGTGTGGCCAATGCCAGGCTTCAAGCCACCGAACGACATGCCACCTTGTACAAGCGTTGGGCAGAAGGTGGTGCTGGTATTTTGATTACCGGCAATGTGTTGATTGACCGGAATATTCTGGAACGACCCGGCAATGTGTCCATTGACCCTGCCCCTGAACATGGCGACCCTGAAGGCATGGACGCACTGCGTGCATGGGCCAAGGCAGGCACCAGCAACGGCAACCAGTTGTGGATGCAAATTTCCCATGCCGGGCGGCAATCGCCACGCTACGTCACCACGAAACCGGTGGCTCCGTCTGAAGTTCAACTGGAGTTGCTGGGCAACTACGCACCACCACGGGCACTGCGTGAAGATGAAATTCTGGATCTGATACAGCGTTTTGCGCGTGTGGCCCGCATTGCAAAAGAAGCTGGATTTACTGGTGTGCAGGTGCATGGCGCACACGGCTATTTGCTGTCGTCATTTCTTTCGCCCATTACCAACAAACGCACTGACCAATGGGGCGGTAGCCTGGAAAACCGCGCGCGCTTTTTGCTGGAAGCGGTGCGCGCCGTGCGTAATTCAGTGGGCCCTGCTTTCCCGGTTGCGGTGAAGCTGAATTCCGATGACTTCCGCAAAGGTGGATTTTCCAATGAGGAATGTTTGCAGGTGGTGAAGTGGTTAAACGACGAGAAAATCGATCTGCTTGAAATTTCAGGCGGCACCTACGAGCAACCGCGTTTGCTGGGCCACACAGGGGCGGCTGATTCAGTGAAAGACGAGCAACCCACACAGCGCGAAAGCACCAAAAAACGCGAAGCCTATTTTCTGAATTATGCAAAAGCAATTCGCGAAGTGGCTACCATGCCCTTGATGGTGACAGGCGGGTTCCGAAGCCGCGAAGCCATGGAAGAAGCATTGAATGATGGTGTTTGCGATGTGATCGGGCTGGGTCGCCCGCTGTGCACACACCCGGACACGCCCAAGCAATTGATGAACAGAAAAATTGATCGCGCGGCGAATTTCGAGAACATGCTGAAACTGACTGACAAAGGTATATTTTCGCCAGTCAGCCCGGTGCTGCCGCTGAAATTAATCAATGTGCTGGGTGCGCAAGCCTGGTACTACCAACAAATATTCCGGCTGGCCGATGGGCTGGAAGCAAAACCTTCCATGACCCTGATCGGTGCCTTTTTCAAATACTTGTACAACGAATGGACCACCGCATTTAAAGTTAAACGCGCCAAATCTTAAGGCTTCGTCTTTTTGACCCATTCACCCAATGGTGTGGCCGCCGCCCACAAGGCATGGCCTGCATCGTTGGAGTGAATGGAATCTCCACTGTTGTATTGCGGCAAGAAAGTCAGGCCGCCAGGGGCTTCCACTTCTGCATTGTAATCGGCAACCCCATCGCATTCGCCACTGTTCAGAATCCAGTCGTTCAGCTTGGCGCGCTCGCCGCTCAAATTGGCCTGAAACGATTGCGCACCGGGAATCCAGGTGGGGCAATATACATTGATGCCTTTGGCATGGGCTTTCGCAATCAGCTCCTGGTAATTGGCAATAATTTCATCAGCACTTCGGCTCGACAAATCGTTGGTCACCCACACCACCACCGAGCTTACACCCGCGGTATCAAACACATCCCGCTCAAGCCTTGTTGCACTGGCGTTTTGCAGTGTGTCGCCGCCAATGCCACGGTTCACAATGGTGTCGCGTTGGCCAACCGGGATTTCGTTCAACATGCGAACCGACAGCAAATCGCCCACTCGCTTGAAACCATTCTGGGTGGTGTTAAAACCATGAAAACTGGAACTGCCCAAAAACACCATGGCGCCCTTGGCATCTTTCGTCAGCACCTCAATGTCACGAAGCGCATACACCGTGCAACCATTGCAGAGGAGTGGCAAGCCTGGGGGCGTTGAAAAGCGGCTGTCGTCAATCAGGCCGTAACCTGCGCCTGAATCCTCGAGCGTTTGGTTGCCCGATCCATCAGGCAATTTGTAAGACTCAATCCATGTGGCACCAAACTCACCAGGGTTGTCCGCGCCTTTCACATACAAACTCACCGCCAAGTCGTCTTGGTTGTTGACTTTGAACTGAATTGGATCGCTGTAAAACGACTCGGTTTGCGGTGGAATGGTTGCACTGGTTTGCCCACAATTGAAGGTGATTGCCTTGCTGGTATTCAATTTCAGGTTGGCACCCGTTGCCCCCTCACGCATGCCCACTGCTGCCGCACCGATTTGCATGGGTTGATCGCTCAGGTTAATGAATCGAACCCGAATGGCGTTGCCACTGGCTGTAACCCGCGCAATGTTTCGCACTGTGGTGTCCAAAGGTGCAGTACCGGTTACATGAGTAACGCCCCAAGCCGACATCCAGCGTGCTCCATCGGCTGCATTGGCATTGCTGTTGCACGCCAACCCCGAGGCCTGCGTGTTGGTGCCAGAAGTACCGGCGGAGGTACCATCCGATTCCGAAGAACAGGCAGCCACTGCCAACAGAAGCAGCGGCCAAAGAAATTGTTGTAGTTTATGGCGGTTCAAAACATGTCCCCTGAAGTTATATTTCTAATACTTCAGAGGATGCTCTGCTGGATGTATTCCCGCATTAGTGGATAGCCGCAGCAGAAATCTACCTAAGGGGTTTTACGCTCAGGTTCGAAGTGGGTCTGCGTTGTGCACCGATCTGCTGCTGTCATGTTTTGCGTGCTCCAGACTGCTTAAAGATTGAACCGAATTTTTGATAAAAATTCTTCATGCCATGCTCGAAATCATCCATCAGGGTGTACACCACGGGAATCACCAAGAGGCTCAAGAAAGTGGAGGTCATCAAGCCGCCGATGACCGCTATGGCCATGGGGCTTCGGAAGCTGGTGTCAGCGTCGCCCGTGCCAATTGCAATGGGCAGCATGCCTGCGGCCATGGCAATGGTGGTCATAATGATTGGACGTGCCCGTTTGTGGCAGGCATCCACCACCGCATCAAGGCGGCTCATTCCTTTTTCATTGCGCGCCATAATGGCGTACTCCACCAGCAAAATCGAATTTTTGGTGGCAATGCCCATCAGCATGATCAAACCAATCAGCGAGGGCATCGAAAAACTTTTTCCAGCCATTAACAAACCAACAAATGCACCACCCAAACTGAGTGGCAATGCGGCAAGAATGGTAACGGGTTGTAAAAAATCTTTGAACAACAACACCAGCACCACGAAAATACACAACACCCCGGTGAGCATGGCCAGGCCAAAACTGGCGAAGAGTTCTTCCATCACTTCGGCATCGCCAATGTTTCGCTGGGCAACACCCGGCGGCAGGTTTTTAATGCTGGGCAGTTGTTGAACCGCCGCAGTCACGTCGCCCAAAGGCTGACCCTGCAACTCAATTTCAAAGTTCACATTGCGGGCCCGGTCGTAACGGTCAATCACCGAGGGACCTGCATTCATACCCAAAGTGGCGACCTGATTCAAAGGCACACTGGGCACACCCGGTTTTGCGGAAGGAACGGCCAAGCGTTCAAGCACGCTCAAGTCCTTGCGGGCCTCGTCGTCCAGGCGAACCACAATGGGTACCTGCCGTTGTGGCAGGTTAAGTTTTGGCAAAGCGGCGTCATAATCGCCCACGGTGGCCACGCGCAAGGTTTCACCCATGGCTGCGGTGCTAACGCCCAGGTCAGCGGCTTTGGCGAAGTCGGGTTTGATCCAGATTTCAGGGCGAACCAGTGCGGCACTCGATGCAATTGAACCCAAGCCCGCAATGGTACGCAAATCACGCTCGACCTCGCTGGCGGCTCTCGACAGTGCCTCGCCATCTTCGCCCGACAACACCAACACATACTTCTCGCCTGAAGCACCCAGCCCCACTTTGTAGCGCACGCCAGCCAGGTTGCTAAGCGCCTCGCGCATTTGTGTTTCGGTAACCTGCTTGCGAACAGCGCGTTCACCACGGGGGTCCAGAAGCACTGTAAGCGTGGCTTTGCGCACCTCGGCCTGCCCGGTCATCATGAAGGGGTCGGTGCCCGCCGCACCACCGCCAATGGTGGTGTAAACGCTGCGGACATATTCCACCTTGCTGATCAGTTCACGCGCTTTTTCCGCAGCCTTGCGGGTTTGCTCGTAAGTGCTGCCGGGTTGCAGTTCAATGTAAACCTGGGTTTGCGACAAATCATCGGGCGGAATGAAACCGGTGGGCAACAAGGGAATCAACATGACCGAACCGATGAAAAACGCACCGGCTGCAATGCAGGTAACAAGCCGGTGAGCCAACGCCCAGCGTACCCAGCCCAGGTAGCGGCGCATCAGTTTGCCGGGCTCATTCTTCTCATGCTCCTCGCCTTTTGATTTCAACATGTAGGCTGCCATCATGGGCGTTAACATGCGTGCAACCACCAGCGAGGCAAACACAGCCAAAGCAGCTGTCCAGCCAAACTGCTTGAAAAATTTACCGGCTATGCCACTCATGAATGCGGTGGGCAAGAAGACGGCAATCAAGGTGAATGTGGTGGCGATCACGGCCAGGCCAATTTCATCGGCCGCCTCACGGGCCGCATCCAGCGGACTTTTTCCCATGCGCAAGTGGCGAACAATGTTTTCCACTTCCACAATGGCGTCGTCCACCAAAATACCGACCACCAGCGACATGGCCAACAGCGAAACCACATTCAAACTGAAACCCAGGTAATACATGCCAGCGAATGCAGGAATAATTGATAGCGGCAAGGCCACTGCTGAAACAAACGTGGCACGCCAGTCGCGCAGGAAAAACCACACCACGACCACCGCCAGGAACGCGCCCTCGTAGAGCATTTTCATGGAGCTGTTGAAATCTTCTTTCACTGGCTCAACAAAATTGAAGGCTTCAACAATGGTCAAATCGGGTCGCTGCGCCTTCAGGTCGGCGAGCGCTTTTTCAACGCCCTGCCCCACCTCTACTTCGCTGGCACCCTTGCTGCGGGTAATCTCGAAACCCACCACGTCTTGACCATTGAGCAAGGCCGCCGATCGCCGGTCTGCAATGGTGTCTTTGATGGTGGCAATTTCAGGCAATTGAACCCGGCGACCATTGCTAAGCACAATCGAAATTTCTTTCAACTGGTTCGCATTGTCCACAGTGGCAATGGTGCGCAAAGGTTGTTCGCCCACACCCAAGTCGGCCCGGCCACCGGCCGTTTCCAGTTGGGTATTGCGCAATTGGCGCGACACATCCAGTGCACTCACGCCCAAGGCCTGCATTTTCAGGGGATCAAGCTCAACCACCACTTCACGCGTCACGCCACCCACCCGGCTTACCGCGCCCACACCCTTCACATTCAACAGGGTTTTGGTAATGGTGTCGTCGACGTACCAGGACAAACCTTCTTCATCAAACGCTGTGGATGCAATGGTGTAGGCCAGCACGGGTGCGCCGCTTAACTCCAGTTTGTTGACCACCGGATCACGCAAATCAGTTGGCAAATCTGCACGCACACGCGACACCGCGGAACGCACATCGTCGACCGCTTCCTGTGTGTCTTTTTCCAGATTGAATTCAACTGTGATGCTGACAATGCCGTCTTGAATCTTGGTGTAAATGTGTTTGAGTTGTTGCAGTGTGGCCAGCGAGTTTTCAATTTTACGGGCCACATCGTTTTCAAGCTGTGAAGGCGATGCGCCGGGCAAGCTTGCTGTGACCAGCACCGTGGGCAGTTCAATATCTGGAAACTGCTGAATTTTCATGCTGGAAAAGCTGTACAGGCCCATCACGGTGAGCAGGAAAAACAGCATCACCGCAGGAATGGGATTTTTAATGGACCAGGTCGAAACGTTCACTGAACCACCTTCACCAAGTCGCCATGCGCCAGAAAGGCCACACCGCCTTTCACCACTTTGTCGCCCGGCTTCAAACCTTCCAGCACTTCGATGAATTCGCCTTGTGCTTTGTTCACCCGCAACTTGATGCGCTGCACTTTGCTGCTGGCTTCGTCCAGCGTGAAGGCATAGGTAAACCCGTCGCGTTCAATGACGGCTGTTTGAGGTATTACCGTGGCGGTTTGCCCGCCCAGATCAAATTCACCGCGCAGGTACATACCGGGTTTCAGGCCTTTGGCATAGGCGCCGGGCACATCGACATACACCATGCCCGTGCGCGATTGCGCATTGATCACCGGGCTGATGGTGCGCACTTTGCCTTTCAAGGCTTGATCATTGTTGAACACGGTCACCGCCATGCCGTCGGTAATTCGAGCCAATTCAGAATCAGTGACCTCAGCCTGCCATTCCAGGCGTTGCTGGCGCACCAGCCTGAACAACTCTTGCCCCGGTGCGGGCACTGCGCCCAGCGTGGCGGTTCGGGCGCTAATCACGCCATCGTCGAGCGCAGTGACAGTGGTGTTGCGCAAGCGAATTTCCTGTTGGGTTTGCAAAGCCCTGGCGGACAACAAACGGGCCTGGGCCGATTTTTCAGCGGCCAGAATCTGATTGCGTTCTTGCGCGCTCACTGCGCCTTGGTCGGTGATGTTGCGAATCATGTCTGCATTCAGTTTGGCCTGATCAAACAGCGCCTGCGCTTCGGCCACACCCGCACGGGCCTGTGCCAAATCGGCATTCACGGTTTGTTGGTCGAACACCGCCAGGGTTTGGCCTTTCTTGACCTTGTCGCCCACTTCGACGCGAAGCGAGTCAATGCGCACACCATTCAGTTGCGATGCAATGATGGCCTCTTGCCAGGCAGCCAGGCTGCCGTTCACCGACATTTTCAGCGGAATGACTTTTTCCTCCACCGCAGCCAGTTCAACCGACAAGCTGGCTTTGCCGGGAACTTCCGTTTCTGAGCCTGCGCCAGTCTCGGCTTCCCCTGTGCCCGACGAACAAGCGCTGAGCAACACAGTAAGCACCAACAAGGCAGCCGGGTATTTCTTCGAAACCGTAGACATTTTCATTTGCTGCAATCCTGTTTGCGTCGTTTGCTTTCACTGTCGAGCATGGCGCGGGCGTACCCAGCCAGGCGTTCACTCAAGGTGTCAATTGCTCGTGCACTGCCCATCAGCTTTGGACAAACCACATCCACCACGTCTTGTGCCACATAGAAATTCACAGCCATGCCCATCATGGCGAAGGCCAGGCGCTGAATATCCAGGTCGGGCTTGTTCAAGCCAAAATACGCGGTCAGCATGTTCACCAAGGCCATGTGCTGCGGCTTGATTTCCGCATCAATTTCATGCTCCCAGGCACCTGTGGGTTCAATCATTTCCCGGAAATGCAATTTCATCACCAGGCGTAAGGTTTCACCGTGTTTCAGGGGTTCCAGAAAATCCCTGAAAAGCTGCCTTAGCGCCTTGTCCACATCGGTGCTGTTCAGGTCGGGAATGACCTGCTCAAACGGTGTGCCACACAAAGGCTCAGTGTAAGCGGCCCGGTACAGGCCCGCTTTGTCGCCAAAGTAATAGCGGATGGAGGAAATATTGGCACCTGCTTTCTCAGCGATTTCGCGTGTCGAGGCACCTTCATAGCCTTTCTCTGCGAAGGTGGCGAGTGCGGCCAGCACCAGCTTTTGCCGTGCCGACTGCTGCGTGTCTTGAAGCATGGGAAAATCCGGAAAATTAATTCAATCGATTGATTTAAAAATATATCAAACGAACGATCAAACAGCAAACGGAACAGGGCGGTTTGTCCGGATTGAAAGGTTCTGCACCACCAAATTCCATAATCTTGATACTCTTTGATGGCAAATTCAAAAAACAATAATCTGGAGACACAACATGGGTGTGGCACAAAAAGGCGGCAACGCGCTGCGAAAACTGAAATCAGTGGCTCAAAAAAGGGCGTCCAGTCTTCCTGCCGGGAATTTGATCAATGCAGTGGTTGAGCAGGTCAACCAGTTTGAAAGTGGCATTAAGCAAACTGTGGACGGCGTTCAAGACAAGGTAAAAGGCCTGCAGGCCAACCTGCTGAAAATGTACCAGGCCAACAAAGAACTGGAACAGGAAAACCGGGAGCTGAGCAAGGCCATGGTGGGTCTGGAAAAAGACAATGCCCACCTGACCATGAAGCTGGACCGCACGCAAATGGAACTCGATGTGCTCAAGGCCAAACTGGAAAACATTGGCAAACTGGTGAGTGGTTACGAGGAATCGATTGCAGCAGTAACACGCACCACGAAATCCAAGCGCAAATAAAGGCAAACCACTGATGACCCGCACACCCATTCCACGATTTGACGACAATTATTCCGAAGACGCTGCCAAGGCCCGCCGCGAGTTTTTAACGCAGCAAACCGGTGCCACGCTGCAACACACTGGCACCTATTCCCTTCCCCCTGAAAGCCTGAAAAGCAACACCGAGAATTTTATTGGTGTGGTGCAAATGCCGGTGGGTGTTGCAGGGCCAGTGCTGATCAACGGCGAACATGCGCAAGGCTGGTTTTACGTGCCCATGGCGACAACGGAGGGGACGCTGGTGGCCAGCTACAGCCGTGGTATGCGCATGGTGAGTGAATCGGGCGGTGTGAAAGTAACAGTGGCTGAGGAATTCATGCAGCGCGCACCCTTGTTTGAATTTGAAGATGCGCGGGCTGCAAAACGATTTTTAAATTGGATCAATGAAAACCTGCTCACCGTGAAAGCCGAGGCAGAGAAAACCACAGGCTTTGGCAAACTTGAACACATTCAAACCTGGCAAGTGGCCCGCATGGTGTACACACGTTTTAACTACACCACGGGCGACGCAGCCGGGCAAAACATGTGTGGCAAGGCCACCCACGCTGCCTGCCAGTGGATTTTGAAAAACTCACCAGAAGCAATCAGTTACTTTGCGCTGAGCGGCGCGATAGAAACTGACAAAAAACATTCCCACATGAATTTGTTGCACAGCCGGGGTAAACGGGTAATCGCAGAAGCCACCATTCAGCGTGAAGTGCTGCAACGCCTGGCCCGCACCACGCCTGAAACGATTTTCAAGCAACGCCAGCGCAGCGCCATTGGTGCTCAACTTGCGGGCAGTGCCTACAGTGGCCCCCACTCGGCCAATGGCATTGCAGCCCTGTTCATTGCCACCGGGCAAGACGAGGCCAATGTGGTGGAAAGCCACACCGGCATGGTGTTCATGGATATTACAGCCGATGGGGATTTGTATTTTTCTGTCACATTGCCTTCCGTAATTTGTGCAACAAAAGGCGGCGGAACTGGGTTGGCCACACAATCTGAATGCCTGAAAATGCTGGGCTGCGAGGGCACAGGCAAAGCACGAAAACTGGCGGAGATCGTGGGTGCTACAGTGATTGCGGGCGATTTGTCTTTGTTGTCGGCCATACTGGCCGATGAGTGGGTTTCGTCGCACGACGCTTACGGCAGAAATCGCTAAGGTCAGAAAAACACCGACTGCTGGTGCAGTGCGGAATGACTTGCAATGTGTTTCAGTGCACACTCGTTTTACAATACAAAAACGAGGAGACAGAATGCAGGCTCAGGCAGGACCCACGTTATTCAAACAGATCACTGGCCTCGTGACGAAAGTCTCTGACGCCTTTGCATTCCCCCTTCGAACTTCCCATTACATTGAACTGGTCAACCCGCTGTGGAGCACACATGCTTTACAGGCCCGGGTTGAAGCGGTGTGGGACGAAACCTCCGATTCACGCACCATTACGCTGCGCCCCGGGCTGAACTGGCGAAGCCACCGCCCCGGCCAGCATTTGCGAATTGGCGTGCCCATTGGCGGCCAACACTTCACACGAACCTATTCCATCAGCTCCGCACCAGAGCGCAACGACGGCTGCTTCACGATCACCGTGAAAGCCATCGACAACGGCCGCATGTCGCACCACTTGGTGCGCAAACTGAAAGTGGGCGATTATGTGCCGATTGGCGTGCCACAAGGCGATTTTTACCTGCCCGATGCGCAACCCGTGCTGCCACTATTCATTACTGCAGGCAGTGGCATTACGCCGATTATGAGCATGCTGCGCAGCCTGGTACTGCAAGAACGCATGCCCAACACCGTGCACATTCACTATGCGCCCCACACCTACGATGTGATTTTTGGGCGTGAACTGAAAGAAGTTGCAGATCGACAAAAGCTGTACAAGTTAAACCTGGTGCACACCCGTGAACCGGGTCAAAAGCCAGAGGAAATCACTGGCAAGCGCCCGCACTTTTCGAAAGAACAACTGGAACAGCTTTGCCCGGACTGGCGCAAACGCGATGTGTACGCCTGCGGCCCGCAGACCATGCTGGATTCTATCGAGCAGCTGTACGAAGCCGAAGGGCTAAGCCGTCAGGTACACACCGAGCGTTTTCGTGCGCAGTTGGCTGGTGTCCCAACCGAGGTAAAAACCGGGGTTGTGAAATTCCTGAACAGCAATGTGAACGCGAATTCAGACGGTGAAACCAACCTGCTTCGCCTGGCCGAAGATTCCGGCTTGAACCCGGAGCATGGTTGCCGCATGGGTATTTGCCATGGCTGCGACGTGAAGCTGGCCAGTGGTTGTGTACGCGACTTGCGCACCAACGCACTGATTAACGAAACCGGGCAAGTGATTCAGATTTGCGTGTGCGCTGCCGTGGGCGACGCAGAAATCGAAGTGTAAGCAGGAGACACACATGGGCATGCCAAAACATTTGAGCGCCAGCGACATTGAAGAATTCGGTCGCGAAATGGACGCCATACGCAATGAAATTGCAGACTCACTGGGTAGCAAAGACCGCGCCTACATTCTTTCAGTGATCAAGTGGCAGCGCACACTGATGCTGACCGGGCGCATTGTTGTGTTTCTCAGCTTTTTCCTGCTGCCCATGAGCGACTGGACCTTCACGGGCTGGCCACAATTCTGGGCAGTGCTGCTGCTGGGTGCGATCATGCTGGGGGTTTCAAAAAGCATTGAGAACATGGAGCTGGGGCACAACATCATGCATGCCCAGTTCGACTGGATGCGCGACCCCAATATTCAATCCAACACCTGGGAATGGGACAACGTCTGCCCTTCTGACCAATGGAAGCACAGCCACAATGTGGTGCACCACACGTGGACCAATGTACACGGCAAAGACCCCGATATAGGCTACGGCGTGCTGCGTGTAACCGACGACCAGCGCTGGCATGCCAAGTACCTGTTCAACCCGGTGATTAACTTCATTCTTATGATGATGTTCCAGTGGGGCGTGGCCTTGCACGATCTGGAAGCGGACAAGCTGCTGGCGGGCAAAAAAAGTTTCAGGGAAATTATTCCGATGCTCAAACGTATTGGCTGGAAGGTGCGCCACCAATTGCTCAAAGACTATGTGTGCTGGCCTTTGCTGGGTGCGGCCGTTACCCTGCCATTCACGATTTACTTTGGCTTTGACATTGTGAACATTGCGCTGGCTGCAACAGGCTTCACCGTGATCGCCAACCTGATTGCCAATGGCATTCGCAATATTTGGTCGAATGTGATTATTTTCTGTGGCCACTTTCCGGCGGGTGTACACCACTTTACCAAAGAAGAAGTGGAAGGCGAAACGCGCGCGGCCTGGTATGTGCGCCAGTTGCTGGGCAGTTGCAACATCACAGGCGGCAAGCTATTCCATATTTTGTCGGGCAACCTGAGCCACCAAATTGAGCACCACCTGTTCCCCGACATTCCTGCCAACCGCTATGCGGAAATGTCACCCCGGGTACAGGCCATGGCGGCGCGATACGGATTGCCCTACAACAAGGGCAGCTTCACGCGGCAGTTCGGCACCACCACGTGGAACATTTGGCGTTTGTCTTTGCCCTGATCAATTACACGGCCTGCGCGGTGCTGTATGCAAAAAACAGCACCAAGCTGGCAGCCATGGTTCCATTGAACCACTTCAGGCGCGCAGGGCTGTTGATGAATGTTCGCAGGCGTGCGCCCAACACCAGCCACACTCCCACACACACCATACCCACACTGGCCATGATCAAGGCAACAGTGAGCACATCCAGCAAGGGTGCGTTTGAACTGGCAGGGAACAAGGCCACAGCAGCGGTCGCCATGAACCAGGCCTTGGGATTAACCCACTGAAACAGCACAGCATTCACAAAGCTCAAGGGCTTGGAACCTGGCTTCAGTGAATCTGCAGCCGGTGAAAAGCTGGCAATTCGCCACGCCAAATACACCATCATCAACAGGCTAAACACCAACAGCACCGTGTGAAACCACGGCAGGCTTTCAAACACCGCATTCAAACCCAGGCCCATGGCCAGCAGCATCAAAGGGAAGCCCACGATGATGCCGAAGAAATGGGGCAGGCTTTTTCGAACACCAAAATTCATGCTGCTTGTCATGATCATGAGGTTGTTGGGCCCGGGCGTAATGATGCTTAAAAACGCAAACAAGGCGATTGCTTGAAAGTGCTGCATGGCGAACTCCTCTCGTGGAGTAAAAATGGAACACTCACTGTAAGAACTTTTGCAATTTCAGTACAGATTCAGGATAATCAAATAATGTGCAGTACAGATTAAATTTAAAAAAATCTGTACTGCTTTTGAAACCGGAATTCTGTGCGGGTGGCCCCCATGAAATTAGAACGCTGGCAAGTCATTGCTGCAGGCATTTGCTCCCTTATTCTGACCGTGGGTTTGGCACGCTTTTCCTACACGCCCCTGCTTCCCATCATGCGAGAACAGGCGGGTTTAAGCGCCTTTGATGGCGGCTGGCTGGCCACGGTGAACTACATTGGCTACATCAGCGGCGCATTGTTGGCCTCCACCCTCAGCAACCTGACTTACAAATACCTGCTGTACCGCTTGGGCTTGATCGTGGCTGTGCTCAGCACCATTGCCATGGGCCTGACCACCGATGTGAACATGTGGATGTTTCTGCGTTTTATTTCTGGCGTGTCCAGCACGGCAGGCATGTTGATCGCATCGGGTTTGATCATGAACTGGCTGGCCCGCCAGAACCTGAAAACCGAGTTGGGCCTGCACTTTGCCGGGGCGGGTATGGGCCTGGTGTTGTCTGGCCTGGCGGTGATGGCCATGGTCGACCACCTGGCCTGGGACCAACAGTGGTGGGTATTGGGTGTGGTGGGGGTGCTGTTTTTTGTACCGGCATGGATCTGGATGCCCCAACCCGCCAAAGCAGGCAGCACTGAAGCCCAGGTGGCCGATGTTCCACCACCCAGCGCCAAGTGGATGCGGTTGATGTTGGGCGCCTACTTTTGCGCAGGGTTTGGCTATGTGATCAGCGCCACCTTCATTGTGGCCATTGCAGAAACCCTGCCCGAACTACAGGGCAAAGGCCCGTGGGTTTGGGTTGTGGTGGGGCTGGCCGCAATTCCATCCTCTTTCTTTTGGGATCGGGTTGCGCGAGTAACCGGCGTGTTCGAAGCGCTGGTACTTGCCTACATTTTGCAAATTATTTCGATTCTCATGGCTGGTTTTATCGACGGCTACTGGGCCAACATGGTCAGCGCCGTGCTGTTTGGCGGCACCTTTGCAGGCATCGTGAATTTGACCTTGAGCATTGCGGGCCGGCAATTTCCGGCCAACCCCAGCAAGGCCATGGCACGCATGACATTGAGTTATGGCGTGTCGCAAATTGCCGCACCCGCTTTGGCCGGAATCATCGCCGAGCGCACCGGCACCTACCGGGGTTCGCTGTACCTGGCGGCGGCATTGATGGTGGCCGGTGTGTTCATGGTGTGGCAACTGAAAAAGCAAAGCGAGGTTTAAACCGTGGACACCACTTCTCGCAAATACGAAACCCTGGCCTTGAACCTGCAAGCCTTGATTGAAAACAATCACTTTGCAGCCGGGTACAAACTGCCCTCCATCCGCAAATTGTCTGAGCAATGGCACTACTCCATCGACACCGTACAAAAAGCATTGAACCTGCTTGAAGACCGTGGCTATGTTCAGCCAGTGGCAAAATCGGGCTATTACGTGCAGGCCCGCAATGCACCCACCGTTCAAAGCTGCACCCAGGCGCCCGACTCCATTGTGCTGGAACCCCCGGTTAACCTGGAAGTGGCGGATCAAATCGCCATGCTTTTGAAAAGCAGCACACGACACGATGTATCACCACTCGGCGTGGCTTTCCCTGCACACGAGCTGTTACCCATTGCCACCCTGCGCCGAAGCTATGCCACGGTTAACCGCACTCGCCCCGACCTGCTAACCCTGGGCAGCCATGTGGAGCCCAACCAGCCGGAACTGGTGCAGCAGCTGCAACAACGGTTCGAGTTAATGGGCATGAAGTTAAAGCGCGATGAACTGGTGATTACCGATGGCTGCACAGAAGCCCTTAGCCTGGCCTTGCAAAGCGTGGCCAAACACAACGACATTGTTGCAGTGGAATCGCCCGGTTATTACCTGCTCTTGCAAATGATCGAGTCGCTGGGTTTGCGTGCGCTGGAAATTCCAAGCAGCCCGGAGCATGGCATGTCGCTGGAAGCACTGGAAATTGCAGTGAAACAAACCCGCATTGCGGCCTGCATTGTGTGCCCCACTGCCAGCAACCCGATGGGCTCGGTGATGCCCGACACCAACCGCAAAAAATTGCTGGAGTTGGCCGAGAAATACGACTTTCCGATTGTGGAAGACAATGTGTACGCCGACTTGTACTTCGAACGGTTTCGCCCACGCCCCTTGAAGGCTGGCAAACAAAGCGACCGAGTTTTAATGTGTGGCTCGTTCTCGAAATCGCTGAGTCCGTCGCTTCGTATTGGCTATGTAGCCGGTGGTAAATACGCCGCACAGGTGTTGTCGAAAAAACGAATACTCAGCGGTTCGACCAATCCGATTACCCAAGTGGCCGTGGCGCACTATCTTGAAAAAGGATCGTTTGAGCGGCACCTGCGAACACTGCGACAGCAGTTTGAAACACAGGTGCGCGCCATGGGTAGTTTGGTGCTGAAGTACTTCCCCAAGGGAACCCGAATTTCTGAGCCCAAAGGCGGCTTTGTGTTGTGGGTTGAACTGCCCGGCGACATTGACACCACCGCACTGTTCAACAAGGCCATTGCCCGCAAGGTAGCCTACATGCCGGGGGCGGTTTTTTCAGCCAGTGGATTGTACAAAAACTGCATTCGCCTGAACTGCGGCCACCCGGTGACAGACGACACCGCAGTGGCGATTGCAAAACTGGGGGCCTTGTTTGAATCTTCAATTGTCGCCTAGCCAAACCACCTTGTACAAGTCACGCCTGCGGTCCAGGTAGTTGCGCACTGAGCCCTCATTCTTCAGCGTTTGAAGTTTGTCCAGATCCACATCCACAATCAGGGTCATCTCGGTGTTGGGTGTGGTTTCAGCCATGATGGCGTCGTGCGGGAATGCGAAATCAGAGGGTGAGAACACAGCGGTTTGACCATACTGAATGTCCACATTGTCCACCTTGGGCAGGTTACCAAAGCTGCCTGAAATGGCCACATAACATTCATTTTCAATGGCGCGGGCCTGCGCACAACGGCGCACACGCAAGTAACCGTTTTTGGTGTCGGTCCAGAAAGGCACCAGCAAAATTTGCATGTCTTTGTCAGCAAGCACGCGCGACAATTCCGGAAACTCGGAGTCATAACAAATCAAAATGCCGATCTTGCCGAAGTCGGTGTCGAAAACACTCAACTTGCTGCCGCCTTCCATCATCCACTCGCGCTTTTCATGCGGTGTGGGGTGAATTTTGTACTGGGCTTCCACTGTGCCATCGCGGCGGCACAAATAGGCCACGTTGTACAGCGCACCGTCTTCCATCACCGGCATGGACCCCGCCACCACATTGATGTTGTAGCTTACCGCCATGCGGCTCATTTCGTCGCGAATTTGATCCGTGTAGGTGGCCAGGTGGCGGATGGCCTCCAGTGAATTGCCGTTGCCAGCCAAGCCCATCAGGGGCGCATTGAAAAATTCGGGGAACAAGGCCACATCGCAACGGTAATCAGACAAAGCATTGATGAAGTACTCGGCCTGCTTCACCACATCTTCAACATTGTGGAATTCGCGCATTTGCCACTGCACGCAACCAATTCTTGCAGTTGTTTTGGGCGCACCAAACAACATGGGCTTTTCTGGTTCGAAATACAAATTGAACCACTCAAGCAGCGTGGCATAACCCTGCGACTCTTTGTCCTCGGGCAGGTAGCCTTTCAACACCTGCTTCACTTCGAAATCGTTACTCAACTGAAAAGTCAAAATCGGGTCGAAAATGTCTTTGCGCTTCACCGCCGCAATGTACTGCTGGGGCGACATGTCCTTCATGTGTTCTTTGTAGCCGGGAATTCGACCACCCGCCATGATCGCGCGCAAGTTCAGATTTTGGCACAGCTCTTTGCGTGCCTCATACAAACGGCGACCCAGGCGCATGTTGCGGTAATCCGGATCCGCAAACACATCAATGCCGTACAACACATCGCCCTTGGGGTCGTGGGTGGTGGCGTAAATGTTGCCCGTAATTTCCATGTAGGTGTGCTTGTCACCAAACTTGTCGTAATCAACCACCACGGCAAAGGCGGCGGCGATCACTTTGCCATCGTCTTCAATACAGATTTGCCCTTCGGGAAATGTTTTCAGAATTGAACGAAACTTGGCCTCGGGCAATGCGCCACCGGCACTGTGATACACCGCCTCCATGATTCGCTTGATATCTGGGTAATCCGAGACCTGCAAATTGCGCAAGGTTAACTTGTGTTCGGTGTGTTCATACTCGGTATTTTCGGTTTCTGTCGACATGGTGACTGCTCCATTTGTTTACTTCGTGAACTGCTCTATTAGAACATATCTAAAAAGTTGATGAATTTTTAGTCAATTAACATGCCTGGGTCTGGTTTGACACACCCATTGGCTTGCGGTTATCCTTCGCGCCTGCATTGTTAACAAATCCCGCCCCTACCCTTGTAAAAATTCAAGTTCATATTCGTAGTTTCTACTGGTCTGGCCTCCCCGAGTTGCCGGGCACCCACTGCTTTTCCAAAATATTGATTGATTAAAATGATGAAGAACTTCCGTGCGGACTGGTTATCCAACGTCCGAAATGATCTTTTGGCTGGCCTTGTTGTTGCGCTGGCGCTTATTCCCGAGGCAATTGCCTTTTCCATCATTGCAGGCGTTGACCCCAAAGTGGGTCTGTACGCATCGTTCTGTATTGCCACTGTGATCGCCTTCACAGGCGGGCGCCCCGGCATGATTTCCGCCGCAACAGGCGCCATGGCCCTTGTTATGGTCACCTTGGTGAAAGATTACGGTCTGCAATACCTGCTGGTGGCCACCCTGCTTACAGGTGTTCTGCAAATTCTTGCGGGTGTGTTGCAACTGGGCAAGTTGATGCGGTTTGTCTCGCGCTCTGTGATTACCGGCTTCGTCAACGCACTGGCCATTCTTATTTTCATGGCACAACTGCCCGAACTGATCAACGTGACTTGGCATGTGTACGCCATGGTGGCTGCGGGCCTGGGCATTATTTATTTGCTCCCCTACCTCACCAAAGCCGTGCCTTCTCCACTCGTGGCCATCGTGGTGCTGACCGCATTCAGCATTGCCGTGGGGCTGGACATTCGCACGGTGGGTGACATGGGTGAACTGCCAGACTCCTTGCCCGTGTTCCTTTTGCCCGACGTGCCCTGGACCCTTGAAACACTGAAAATCGTATTTCCGTTTTCACTGACCCTGGCTGTGGTGGGTTTGCTTGAATCCATGATGACCGCGCAAATTGTCGACGACCTCACCGACACGCCCAGCGACAAGAACCGCGAGTGCGTGGGCCAAGGCGTGTCCAATATTGCAGCAGGCTTTTTGGGCGGCATGGCCGGTTGCGCCATGATTGGCCAGTCGGTCATCAATGTGAAGTCGGGTGGGCGTGGGCGTTTGTCCACCTTGTGCGCCGGCATATTCTTGCTGATCATGGTGGTATTCATCGGCGACTATGTGGCGCTGATACCAATGGCCGCCCTGGTGGCGGTCATGATCATGGTGTCGATTGGCACCTTCAACTGGGCCTCTATCCGCAATCTGCGCGAACACCCGAAAAGCTCCAGTGTCGTGATGCTGGCCACCGTCGCAGTGACCGTGGGCACCCACGACCTGGCGCAAGGCGTATTGGTGGGGGTATTGCTGTCGGGCTTTTTCTTTGCCAACAAGGTGGGCCGAATTCTGCGTGTGCAGTCCAGCACCCAGGATGAAGGACGCAACCGCACCTACATGATTGCCGGACAGGTATTTTTCGCCTCAGCCGAAACTTTCATCAATTCATTCGACTACAAGGAAGTGATTGATGAGGTGACGATTGATGTCAGCCGCGCGCATTTCTGGGACATCACTGCGGTCAGTGCTCTCGACAAAGTGGTGATCAAGTTCAAGCGGGAAGGCACCGAAGTGGAAGTCATCGGCATGAACGAGGCTAGCCGCACCTTGGTGGACAAATTCGCCATTCATGACAAAGACGATGCGCTTGAACGCATGGCCGCCCACTAAGGAGACTCAACATGGACGAACGTAAAATTGTGGCCTGTGTTGACCGCTCCAAATATGCAACTGCCGTGGCGGATTGCGCAAGTTGGGTTTCCAGGCAGATCAATGCGCCTGTCGAATTTCTGCATGCCATCGACCGCCACCTGGAACAGGGTTCCGGCGAGGACCACAGCGGGGCGATCGGATTTGACGCACAGGAAAATTTGCTGAATAAACTCTTGAGCAGCGACAGTGAAAAAACCAAAAAGGCCCGAGACCAAGGCCGCCTGTTTCTCAATGAACTGCGGAAACGCGCACTCGATCACGGTGTAGCGCAGGCCGATTCCCGGCTTCGGCACGGCACGTTGGTGAACTGCCTGCTTGAGCTTCAGAACGAAACACGCATTGCAATCATTGGCAGGCGTGGTGAAACATCAGAGGCATCGAACCGCGACATTGGCCGCACTTTCGAAGCAGCGGTGCGTGCATTGAACAAGCCGGTGCTTGGGATTCACGACGAATTCAAAGTACCAGCACGCTTCCTGTTTGCATTCGATGGCAGCGCCGTGAGCAAACGCGGTGTTGAAACCGTGCTTCAAAGCCAACTGTTTAAAGGCATGAAAGGCACCTTGCTGATGTGTGGCGAGAAGAACAACAGCGGGATCAAACTGCTTGAGGAGGTCGCACAAACCTTGAGTGAGTCTGGCGTGCCGACCGAGTTCAGCCACGTGCAGGGCGATGTGGTAAGCCAAATGATTCAGGGTTTGGAAATTCACCAGGCCGATATGTTGGTGATGGGTGCTTACACGCACTCGCCTTTGCGTAAATTGTTCTTTGGCAGCAAAACTGAAGACATGCTGAGAGCAACCAAGGTGCCTGCACTCTTGCTTCGCTGAATCAACTTACAAGCCAGGTACAGCTCTTGCATCCTTCATGGCAAATCCACACCGGAATTTCCCATGAATGAACTCGATGCTGCCCTGCTAAGCCTTCTGATTAAAGACTCCAGGTTGTCTTTCGCTGACATTGCGCGTCAATTGGGCTGCTCACGCGCCCATGCCCGTACGCGCGTGCAAGCCTTGCTGGAGGAAGGCACGGTGGAGCAATTCACAGCCGTGGTGAACCCGGAGAAACTTGGCAAGGTAACCAGCACTTTCGTCGACCTAAAGGTGAAAAGCCATGTGATAGAGGCTGTGGCCAATGAATTGGCCGCTCAACCGGAGGTGGCGAGCCTGTACATCATGTCGGATTTACAAAGCCTGCACATTCACACATTGACCGACACGCAAGAGAGCTTTTTGGCCTTCGCTCAGAAATATCTTTTCGGTCAACCCGACATCATTTCAGTGGAATGCAAGAACCTGTTGAAACGCGTGAAGCACCGCCGAGGCGGCGCACGTTTGTAAAAATGGTAGCCCTGTTGTGGTGCAGCGCCACATTTTAGGTGCATGAATACATTCGACACCAAAGTGTCTGTTTTCAAATCCATCTGATTCCGATTGATTTTTTCAATGTATCAATTGCGATCGATTCGACGCCAAAAGTAAACAAAAGGTATACAAATGGAATCCCTTTCAGCATTCTGCGTGCTTCATTGTGGGGTATGACACCGCGACAGAGGGTAAACCCTGATCCATAAAATATCATTTATTTTCAATTACTTAAAATATCTCAAGGCTGGCACACCTTTCGCTAAAGAAGGCTTATGACCGATCGCCATTTGTGCGGTCGGCGAACCCTTTGTTTTTCAAGCAGCAGGAGTGTGTTCCATGACTTCAATTGATCGTCGCAAGTTTATTTCAGGTGCTGCCACAGCAGCCGCTGGTGGTGCCGCACTGGTTGTACCCGGTGTTGCAAGCGCACAAAGCGCCAAAGTCACCATGAAAATGACCAACGCCTACCCACCCGGCTCGCCTTTTTACGTGGCGGGCCCCGGAAGCCCCACCGACTTTTGCAAGAAAGTGGAAGTGATGTCGAGTGGTCGCCTGAAAATTCAACACTTTGCTGCAGGCGAACTGATTCCGGCTTTGGAAGGATTCGATGCTGTATCCGCCGGCACAGTCGAAATGAACGCGGCCAATGCTTACTTCTGGTCGGGTAAAGCGCCCGCTGCACAATATTTCACCACTGTGCCGTTCGGCATGAACACGCAGGGAATGATGGCATGGCTGTATCACGGTGATGGCATGAAGTTGTGGCAGGAAGTGTACGCACCATTTGGACTAACGGCCATGCCGATGGGCAACACGGGCGTGCAAATGACAGGCTGGTTTCGCAAACCTGTTGAAACGGTTGGCGATTTGAATGGTTTGAAAATGCGCATTCCTGGTCTGGCTGGAAAGGTGTACAGCGAATTGGGCGTGAATGTTCGCCTATTGCCCGGTGGTGAAATTTTTCCGGCGCTGGAGCGCGGTGTGATCGACGCTGCTGAATTCGTCGGACCATTCCAGGATCGCCGCCTGGGCCTGCACAAAGCGGCCAAGTACTACTACACCACCGGCTGGCACGAGCCCACCAACGTCACCGAACTTCTGATCAACAAGAAAGCCTGGGACAAGCTGCCCAAAGACTTGCAGATGATGGTGCAAATGGCTGCGCAAGCCAGTGTGATGGAAAGCCTGGCCTGGTCAGAATCGGTGAACGCCGAGGCGCTCGAAGACCTGGTGAAAAACCAGGGCGTGAAAGCGCAAGCCTTGCCCAAACCCATTGTGGACAAGCTGAAAGAAGCCACCATGGACACGCTTGAAAGTGTTGCTGCTTCTGACCCCTTGGCGAAAAAAGTGCACACCTCGTTCATGGCTTTCAAGAAGAAGCATGAATCGTGGGCCGCACTCAGCGAAAAAACTTTCCTTAATCTTTAACAGGCGATAGTTGTCATGAAGCAAGCCATCCCCAAACTCGAGGCTTTCGTCGAGTTCTCTGGGGGGCTTGCACGCTTTTGCGTGCTTGCCCTCGTAGTACTCGTGGCAGCCAATGTCATTTTGCGTTACCTGTTCTCGATTGGCCCCGTGGCCCTGCAAGAACTGGAATGGCACCTGATTTCTCCCATTGCCCTATTCGGCCTTGCCTATGCCATGAAACACAAAGCCGATGTGCGCGTCGATTTTGTCTATGAACGGTTTGGTCCGCTCGGCAAAGGCTGGATTGATCTGGCCAGTGCAGTACTCACCTTTGCAGTGGCCCTCGTGATTGTGTATTTGTCAGTGCCCTACGTGCTTCAGTCTTACGACATGCTTGAAGGTTCGCCCGACCCCGGTGGCTTGCCTTACCGCTACCTGCTCAAAATATTTCTGCCCCTGGGCTTTGGCCTGTTGATGATTCAGGGCCTTGCCAATCTTTTGCACGCTGCTGTGCAAATCAAAGAAGCAAAGGTGGCGTGATGGAAAACGAATGGATTGTGCTGGGCATGATCGCGGGCTTTTTAGGCCTGATGATCATCGGCATTCCAGTGGCCATTGCCTTGGCAGTGTCCGGCTTTGTCGCTGGCTATATCGGCTTTGGCCCCATGCTGTTTAACCTGATGCCTGCCCGCCTGTACGGTGTGGTCAGCAATTACACGCTGTTGGCGATTCCGCTGTTTGTATTCATGGGCGTGATGCTGGAGAAAAGCCGTGTGGCCGAGGACATGCTCGACACAATCGGTACCGCCATGGGCGGCCTGAAAGGCGGCATGGGTCTGGCAATCGTACTGGTGGGTGTGCTGATGGGTGCTTCCACAGGCATTGTGGGCGCAACTGTAGTTACGGTGGGCTTGCTTACCTTGCCTACCTTGATGCGGCGTGGTTATGCACCCAGTGTGGCCTGCGGCACCATTTGCGCCTCGGGCACCTTGGGGCAAATCATTCCACCCAGTCTGGTTCTCATTTTGTTGTCCGACATCATGGGTGAATCGGTTGGAACACTGTTTGCCGCAGCACTCATTCCCGGTTTGGTGTTGGCTGGTATTTATTGCGCCTACCTAATTCTGCTGGGTATGTTCATGCCCAAACTGGTGCCTGCTGTGCCCCTGGAAGAACGCCAGAAAATCAACAAAGCCGAGCTACGCAGAAAACTGATTCGGGACGTTTTGCCACCTGTATTGTTGGTCTTCGCAGTGTTGGGTTCAATTGTAGGTGGCGTTGCAGCCCCCACAGAAGCCGCTTCCATGGGCGCACTGGGTGCACTGCTGATTGCAGTTGGTTTTGGGCGCATGAATTGGCAACTGCTCAAGGACACCATGCACGGCACTTTGACGATTTCTGCGATGGTGTACTTCATCCTGTTGTGTGCGCAACCATTCGCCCTGGCCTTCCGTGGACTCGGCGGTGAAGACATGGTGCACAGCCTGTTCGACATGATCCCCGGCGGCGAGGTGGGTGCCCTGCTTTTCCTGATGGCTTTGCTTTTTGTGTTGGGATTCTTCCTGGAATGGATTGAAATTTCCTACATTGCCCTGCCTATGTTTCTGCCCGTGTTCATTGGTTATGGCACCGACATGGTTTGGCTGGCTATCTTGATTGCAATGAATTTGCAAATGTCCTTCCTGACTCCACCTTTTGGCTGGGCACTGTTCTTTCTCAAGGGTGTTACGCCGCCGGGCATTACCACACGCGATATCTATGTGGGTGTGCTGCCATTTGTGCTGTTGCAGGCCGCGGCTGTGGCAGTCATATTCGTATTCCCATCGGTCGCAACATGGCTACCCAAAGCCATTGGCTGGTAAAAAAGGCGAGGAGCTTTCATGGAATTATTAAGCGGATACTCCCTGCCGTGGCTGGCAGGGTTGGTAGTGGCGCTCGCCATCACAGGAACTATCGCGGGCCTGTTGGCCGGCTTGTTGGGTGTGGGTGGCGGCATTGTGATTGTGCCGGTGCTGTACCACCTATTCACGCTGCTGGGTGTGGATGAAAGCGTGAAAATGCATGTGGCTGTGGGCACTTCCTTGGCCACCATCATTCCCACGTCATTCATCTCGGCAAAAAGCCACAAGGCCAAAGGCAATCTGGACGAGCCGCTGTTCAAAAGCCTGGTACTGCCTTTGTTCATCGGCGTGATCATTGGCAGTTTTGCAAGTGGATATGTGTCGGGCGATGTGTTGTCAATTGTGTTTGCAAGCATTGCACTTGTGGTGGCAGCCAACATGGCATTTCGCAGCAAGGCAAAACCAGTTGCGGAAAGTTTGCCGGGTAGCCCTGTGAAGCAAATCATGGGTACATTTATCGGTGGCTTTTCAACCTTGATGGGCATTGGTGGTGGCACCTTGAGCGTGCCCATTCTGAATGCATTCAATGTGCCCATGCACAGGGCTGTGGGTACGGCTGCGGCCATTGGTATGGTCATCAGCATTCCAGGCGCAATCGGGTTTTTACTCAATGGCTGGAACGTTGAAAATACGCCACCATTGACGATTGGTTATATCAATTTGATCGGCTTTGCACTGATCGTGCCCATGACCATGTGGATGGCCCCGGTGGGTGCACGCATGGCCAATGCTACCACTGCTGCCCGCCTGAAACTGGCATTTGCATTTTTTCTGTTCATCACCGCCGTGCGTATGTTTTACGGCGTGTTGGTCTGAACAACAAAGGAGTTAAAAAAATGATCCACACCAAACGCGCTCTCGGTGGCGTATTTGTAGCCCCCCATCATTTGGCTGCCCAAGCTGGCCGCGATGTATTGAAAGAAGGTGGCAATGCCGCCGAAGCCATGATTGCCGCCGCTGCTGCCATTGCCGTGGTGTACCCGCACATGAACTCGATTGGAGGCGATGGCTTCTGGTTGCTGAGCGAACCGGGCAAAGCACCTATTGGCATTGATGCCTGTGGCAAAGCCGCAGCAAAAGCCACGCGTACTTTTTACACCGAGCAAGGGTTTGATGCCATTCCAAACCGAGGTCCACTGGCTGCACTCACTGCGGCGGGTACCGTGGGCGGCTGGAGCAAGGCGCGCGAAGTGGCCACACAATGGGGTGGCAAATTACCCTTGAACCGATTGCTCAGTGATGCGGTTATTCACGCCCGGGAAGGGGTGGCGGTAAGCGGTAGCCAGGCACGTTTAACCCGCGTGAAGTTTGATGAACTTTCAACGGCGCCCGGCTTCGCTGAACATTTTTTGACCAATGGCCAGGTACCTGCGGAAGGCAGTGTGCTGAAACAAAAAACATTAGGCGACACTTTGGCACGCATGGGCCAAGTGGGGCTGGATGACTTTTATCGCGGTGAACTGGCCCAGGCCATGGCCGAAGATTTGGCCCGCGTAGGCAGCCCGATCAGCCTTGCTGATTTGAACAATCACCATGCCCAGTTTGTAACCCCGCTGCAAACCGAGCTGAACAACAGCACCATTTACAACATGACGCCGCCCACGCAGGGCATGGCCTCGCTGATGATTCTGGGCATGTTCGACACGCTGGATGTGCAGCAGGCCGACGGTTTTGATTATTTGCACGGCATGGTGGAAAGCACCAAGCAGGCCTTTCTTGTACGCGACCGCTATTGCACCGACCCGGCTTACATGACCGTGAACCCCAGCGATTTTCTGACCCGCGAGGCCTTGGCTGAACGCGCGAAGAAAATTGACATGCGACAAGCCCTGCCCTGGCCGCAAGACCCCTGGCAAGGCGACACCATCTGGATGGGTTGCATTGACAGCGAAGGCCGCACCGCCAGCTTTATTCAAAGTGTGTTCTGGGAATTTGGTTCAGGCGTGGTGTGCCCCTCTACCGGTGTGATGTGGCAAAACCGGGGCATCAGTTTTTCATTGAAAGAAGACGCACTGCACTGCCTTGAACCAGGCCGCAAACCTTTCCACACGCTGAACCCGGCCATGGCGCGTTTTAAAGACGGCCGCAGCATGGTGTACGGCACCATGGGCGGTGAAGGTCAGCCGCAAACACAGGCCGCTGTGTTCAGCCGCTACGCCTTGTTCAATCAGGCATTGCAAACTGCTGTAACCGCCCCGCGCTGGTTGCTGGGCCGCACCTGGGGTGAACAAAGCACCACCTTGAAACTGGAAAACCGGTTTGATGAAAAGCTGGTTGCGCAATTGCGCGACGCAGGCCATGTGCTGGAAGTGTTGCCGGAAGCCTTCAGCGACACCATGGGCCATGCGGGGGCTGTGGTGCGCCACCCCAACGGCATGATGGAAGGTGCTGCTGACCCACGTTCAGATGGCTCAGTGGCGTGTGTTTAAACGCATTGAGTGCCGTTTAAACGCCCTCGCTGATTCGCGTGAAATAAGAGGTGTGCGCAGCAGTGCCTTCTGGCCATTGGCTTAGAAAGTGCTGCTGCCAGGCCGCCTGGTTGAACTGCACACGGATCTGTTCAATGTGCATGCCATGCAGCTGAATTGACTGAAATACAAGTGCCCTGTTTAAAAAAGGCTGGGCCGAAATGCGGGTAAACAGGCCGTCCATTCCAGCGCTGGGCATGCCCGCCGCGCCGTTGTTACTAATCAAACCCGTTTGCCCGTTTTTCAAGGGCTCAATGTGAAAAGCTGCACTGCAAGTGTGGCTACTGGTGAACACATCCACCTGCGCTTTTTCAAACAGGCCTGCGCGCCACCCTGCTCCCTCTGCGCGTTTCAAATGCACGGGATCAAAGTGCCAGCCTGCCAATGAATCGCCATCGCCGTGCACCACGGCCACCTGCAACCCACCCACGGCATAACGGGCAAAGAACGGTTTTTGCAACAAGGCATGCAGCAAGTCGGGCTGCTGTTGCGCAACCCGTTTTAATTCGGTGTGAATAAAATTGGATCGATCCACCACACCTTGATCCACATTCTCAGGGTAAGCACAGCCGCAATCGGCCACGTCCAAAGGCTCGCCCAACTCGGCTTCTACATTGCCCAGAATGCAATCGTGTTTCAACACGCGCTGGTTGATGTGAACAAAGTCTTCAGGCGATTTGTTGAACCAGTTGAAGTCACCGTTGAAACAAATGCGAACTTCACCGGTCTCATGTGCGGCCAGTTGCTCAATGGTGTCCAGCGCGTGCGCATTGCCATACACACCACCCACCACGTACAAGACATCGCAGGCAATCAAGGGGGCTTGCGCAATTTTTGCAGCACCGTATTGGTATCGAATGGGGCAACTGCGCCCGGCACTGTCGTTCATCTTTTACTCGTACAAACTGTTCAATTGTTCTTGCGTCAACTCATGGCTGGCGCAATCGAGAACCACCTCACCGGCCTTCAGGCCAATTACCCGGTGACTCAACAATGGCACCAAGCTCACATTGTGTACCACGGTAATCAAAGTGGCATTCTCACTCGCTTTCACCAGCAATTCACACACTTCATCGGCAGCCGTGGGGTCCAGCGCAGCAGTGGGTTCATCGGCCAATACCAATTGTGGCTGCTGCATCAGCATGCGGGCAATGGCCACCTTTTGGCGCTCGCCACCGGAAAGTTTGTCGGCCCGCTTGTCTGCCAAATGTGCCATACCCACAGCCTTCAATGCCGCTTGCGCGCGCTGTGTTTCCTCGGTGGTGAAAATACGTGCCCAACTGCGCAACCGTGGCATGCGGGCCAAACCACCCACCAGCACGTTTTCCATCGCGCTCAAACGGGTGACCAAATGCAAGCCTTGCAGTACTTGCCCCACTTCGGCTCGCACTGCACGCAAATCGCGCTCGCGCTTGAACGGATACACAGCACGTTGATTGACAACAATTTGACCGGCTGTGGGCTTCACGAATCCGTTCAAACAACGCAGCAAAGTGGATTTTCCTGCACCATTGCGTCCAAGAATGGCCACCTTCTCGCCATGCGCAATTTGAAGTGAGTCCACTTTCAGAATGCGCCGCCCGGCAATCACCATTTCAAGGCCCTGAATTTCAATGATGTTGCTGCTCATAGCAAGGCCGTCCGAATTCTGCGGCTGATGGCATCAAATGCAGTCACCATGAGCACCACCACGATCAGGATGGTAGAAAGCCTGCCCCATTGAAACAGCGACACCGCTTCGGAAATCAACAGGCCCAAACCACCGGCACCGATGATGCCCAGAATGGTGGAATCGCGAATATTGTATTCCCACAGGTACAGGTGGCTGCTGACCCATTGCGGCAACACACTGGGCCACACCGACCAGAAAAAGGTTTGAGAAGGGCTTGCACCCACACCCTTCACCGCTTCAATGGAAGCCATATCCAGCGTTTCAATGGATTCGGCAAACAATTTGCCGTAAGTACCCAAGCTGTGAAAGGCAATTGCCAAAATACCCGCCGTGGGGCCAAGGCCAACAATGCCCACCAACACCAAACCGAATACCAAAGTGTGAATGGATCGGGACGTGTCCAGCACCAGCCGTGACAATGCAGTGAGCAAACGGGGGGCCTTGATGTTCTTTGCGCTGAGCACACCAAAAGGCAAGGCTAAAATAGCGCCCAACAAAGAGCCCAGCGTGGCAATTTTGAAGGTAGTCCAGGTGGCAAAGCCCAATTGCACCAACCACCGTTGTTCAACTTCTTGCCGGTTCTCGGTGCGCAGCACGGTGCCATCGTCGCTTGTGTATTCATAGGCGGGGTCACCCAGCCACACATCCACAAAACTGGGGCGGGCAAACTCGGTGGCAGTTTTGATGAAATTGGCCACTGGGTTTCGGCCCATGGTCAAATCACCCGCCGTGGCCAAGCTGTACACGCAGGCAAAAACAATGAGCGCATACAAAAAAACCAGCCCAAAAAAACCGAGCCGGCCTCGCAAGTGAAGCTTGAACTGCATCCAATTCATGGTGTGAAAGCGCTTCCCTTATTTGGGCTGCAGGCGGCCGGTGGCCAAGCCTGCATCACGAATGGGCTTGTAATAGCTGTTGTCTTTTTTCGCAAATCCTGTGTAGCGCGGGGGCAGCAGGTTGGGCTGGTTTTTCAGCTCGGCACCAATGCCCACCAAAGCCTCTTGCAACTTGGCCACAAAAGCTTTGTCCTCGAACAACTTGCTGCTCACGGCAAATGCATCGTTGGGCAAGGGGTCGGAAGTCCAGATGATTTTTGAATCTTCGGCCTTGATCAGACCGTCGGCAATCATGGCATCGCGGTTGCGGTTGTAATCGGCACCTGCATCAATCGCACCCTGGGTGACCTGGGTTTGAATGGCCTGGTGGCTGGTGTTGATCACTTTCGAGAAATAGGTGTCAGGATTAATGCCCTGCTTTTGAAAGTAATGGAAGGGAATCAGGTAACCCGATGTAGAACCTTTGTCGCCGAACGCAAATGTTTTGCCTTTCAAATCAGCCACACTTTTAATGCCACTTTTCGGATTCGTGATCATGATGCCAAAGTATTCTGGCTTGCCTTCATATTCAATAGTGGCCACAGCCTGTGCCTTGGCTTCGTTGTTGGCCAGCACATAGCCCCATGGGCCCATTAGCGCAATGTCGGTTTCACCGTTGGCCAATGATTTCGCCAACCCTTCCCAGCTGCTCACGGTGCGCAATTTCACGGGTTTGCCCAACTTCTTTTCCAGGTATTGGGCCAATGGTGTGTAAGTTGCGTCGTTTTTGTCTTTGTCGGGTTGATACAGACCCACGCCAAATTGAATAACCTCTTGGGCAATAACGGGGGTTGAAACAAGGGCAAAGCTGAAAGCGCCGAGCAGGGCTTTGGTCAATAAACGCATGGTCAGGTTCCGTAATGAAATGGATAGTTGGAATAAATCGAAAGTTACAAGGCTTATTACGCTAAGCAAGCCACAAAGGTTACAGGAATTTGAATTGAATTCGGCGGCGATTATTGCGGCTGTGGAGCCCAAACGCTTAATTCGATTGCTTGCTGGCCAGCCAAGCCTCGTATCCGCCCTGCATGGCCTTGGCTCGCTTGTAGCCTTGCTTGCGCAACAGCCCAGCCACATGTGCTGCGCTGACATCGTCAGGGCAGGCACACATGGTCACAATCAAATCTGTCTTGGGCCATGCACGTGCTGCAGCAATTGCACTTTCTGCATTGGCGGGCAACCAACCTGCCATGGGCTCTGCTTCTTGAACAATGGCTGGGCGAAGGTCGATTAAACGCAGGTTGGATTGCCCGGCTTTGACCCAGGCCAAAACTTCCGCAGCAGGCACTTTCGGCATTTTCAGGCGAGATTGAAAAGCGTCCCTTCGAGCCAGCTTCCACATCAACCAAAAGCTGCAAATCAGCGCCGCAACCACACCTACAATAAACAGATTGTCCTGGAGTGCTGCGAATATCGCGTTGACCTGATCCTGAAACAACCAGCCAGCGAGCAAGGCCGCCATGGCCCACAAAAATGCGCCCAGCGCTGAGGCCAAGGTAAAGCTGAGTATGGACATTTTCACGGCACCGGCAATGGGTGGTGCCACAGTCGAAAAACCAGGAATAAATTTGGCCACCACCAGTGACCAAGGGCCCCACACGCGGAAACGGGATTCTGTTTGACTGACACACGATTCAGGATTGATCGACAATTTGCACAGCACCGCCAAGACCCGGTAACCGTAATAACGGCCTGCGAGGTACCACACCCAATCGGCAATCAGCGATGCTGAAGTTGCAACCACGGCCAGCAAAAAGACACCTGACCACTGCCCCGACAAACTGGCCGACAGAATCATCGTGGGAACTGCAGGCACAGGGGCACCCAACTGCTGCAACAGCACGTTGAAAAAAACCAATACTTCAGTGGTTTCGAACAAAGACATGGAAGATACAGCCCTTCACTGCATTGCGGTTGTTGAGCCGCCCACTATAGATAGCAACATCATAAGCAATTTCAACAGCCGCGATTCATGATTAGAGTAAGCGCTCTTCGAATGAGCGTACTTTCAGTCACAAAGTGTTGTTACCCTGATACTTCCAGTTTTAAACATGAAGGAGTACACACCATGGCAGACCTCGAACACTACAAGGCAAAACTGAATGCCCAGTTGGACGAATGGAAAGCAGACCTGGACAAACTCAAGGCCAAGGCCGACGGTAAGTCAGCTGATGCCAAGCAAGAGTTGAATGAATCAATCGACGCACTGGAAGCCAAACTGGCCCAAGGTCGTTCGAAACTTGAAGAATTGAAAGGTGCCAGCGCTGAAGCCTTCGAAAGTTTGAAGGACGGAGCAAACAGCGCCTGGGACAACATCAAAGAGGCCTTTGACAAGGCCAAGTCCAAGTTCTAAATATCTTGGGGCTTACCGCTCAAACAGCGGATCGTAAGCCTGCAAGTTCAACGCTGGGGTTGTAAAAGGCCCCAGCGACACCGTTTCCTCGTAGAAAGACTGGCATTCAAAAAGGCCATTTCCAAACTCGTTTTCCGTCAGGATATAACCCAGCGAATTGTGGGTCAGGCCCATTAACATCATCGGGTTGCTGCTTCGTGCGCGAATGGAATCTGCCATGCCTTTGGAGCCCTCGCCGGGAATCGTTACAAGTTCCAGCACTTTGCCTTTGCCCTGCCCCAGCTGAATTCTGCTGACAGGTGTTTCAGCGTACAAGGCCGCTTGTGGAAGATTTTCATAACCAGGAATGTTGGCGGCCAACTGTTCGCCCAGCGGCGTGAAGTTGTAATAACCATTGAAACTGCGCAAGCCACCGGCCCCCACAAACAAAGGATTGGTCACCGGCAAAAAGGCTGTGGCGTGGTTCACCAACAAACCACCCTCCACCTTCTTGCGCGTCGGCAAGGTATTCATGGCCGCCTGTGCCACAGCCACCCCCATGGCATTGGCTTTCTCATAAGGGTCATTCGCCGCTGGCGCACGCGGTGAGGAATCGGCAATTGCTCCGTTGTAATACAGCACAGTGGAATTGAAATTGCGCTCCAGTGTGCGCAAGGCACCGCCCACCCAGTCGGTGTGAACCAAGCGGTTGCTGGAATTCAAGACAGTGGGGTGTGCCGAGTAGTTCAACACCGACCCCAACACATCACCACGTGCCGTGCGGGCTTGCAGCAGGGTCAGCGTGGGGTCAGGCGTTCTTGAGTCATCGGGATCGCAGCGCCTGAAGTTGTTCAATCGGGCCTCACCTTCGAGCACTGTTTGCGCAAAATCAAGGTAAGCAGGTTTCAAATTGGCCACTGCCTCGGCAGCTGCTTCTGCAGCCAATTGATACAGGCCACCTTTCAAGGCCGGGTCGCAGGCTTGTGCCGGATCCGCCTGCTCGCAACTCAACCAGCTTGCCGGCACACCGCCCCAAAGCCCTTGCAAATCGGCACCGGAATGCGAATGCGTTTGGGCAAACAACACATTGTTGGGCGGCACATTTGCAGCTTGCGCAACCGCTGCTTTCAATTTGTTTTGAATCACATTGCCCGCGCCAATGGCGTCGATGGTGACAAACACCACACGGTTGGCTGGTTCGGTCTGCCCTTCAAGCACAAACACGCGTACGAAGGTGCCATCACCGATGCCGTTGGCAGGTGGACCACCAATGTCAAAATTCACAAAATCTTCAGGGCCATTGAACTCAAAACCACCATAACCACCCAGATTGAATTGCTGCAGCTTGCCAACAATGGGCGTGCTGCTGGTGACCACACCCTGAATTTGTGCGGGTGTTGGGTCAATGTTGCGCTTGGCCGATGCGGCACGAAACTGGGAAGTGTCGAGTAAATTGGGATTACCGCCACCGCCATTGCTGCCGCCGTTACCCCCGCCATTGCCAGGCGGCGGGTCCACAATGACCGGCGAGGAATTTTCATTGGTGTCGGTTCTCGATGCGGTCACCGGGTCGTTGTTCGAACCCAAACACGCTGACAACAGCAGGCAGAGCCCCATCACATTCCATTGAATTATTTTCATTGCCACATCCCCACTATTTCAATGACGGGTTGAACCCGCGAGAGCTGCAAGGCATGCCGTTGCACACATCAATCAATGCACCCTGCTTTTTCAGGAAAGCAGCCTTCATGTCCATGTTTTTTTGTTCATTTCTCGGATGCCCGTGCGGATCGGCACCGTAACCACTGGCCATTGGCCGGTTGTCCAGTGGTGGGGGCGCACTGCCATTGGGGTTGGCCGAGCCATCGGCGTTGGTCATGGGGCCGCTGTCCCACACGGTGAGGGCATTGCCCACATGGGGATACTTTTTGATGCAGGGCAAACCAAAATAAGGATGATCATCGGGGTGCCTGCGACCAAACGACACATTCGGGAACTGCTCCTGTTCAGCACGCACTGCGGGGTGCACTTGCTTGAGCACCGCTGGCCCGCGCTGGGCGGAAGGCCCACCCACCACCGCCGGGCATTGCAAGGGCGCTTCAATGGTGCGTGCCATGACCTCGGCAGTGTTCATGTACACCTGATGATCTGCAAACGCCGGGATCAGCAACACGCGCTTGTTCGGGCGGGTTCCGGGCAACTCCCGGCCTGGCACCAAACTCCAGGCGTAACCATTGTTCTCGCCCCGGTCCCACAGCATTTGAATCAGCGAAAGAATGAATTGTTGATCCAGCGAGGCCGGATAAGCCTCGTAAAAAGCCGGGGCATACGGTGCAAAATCAACAGACCGCTGCAACAAGGTGGAATACGCCATGCCCGGCACACCCAGTGTCGCGGCTTGAATATCCGGTGAAATGGCAGTGACGGGTCCACCGTTGATGCCGCCTTGCGAATTGCCATCGTAAAAAAGTTCGCTGCGGTCAATCAGGCATTTGCCGTCTTTCTGAAAAGCAGGATGCGTGCAAAAACCATTCACGGAAATCATGGCACGCCCAAGCATTGTGAAGTTCAGGAACCCTTGCTGCAGGCGATCGGTTAAACGGTTAAAACCACTAAAATCGGCCAACATCGCTACAGTGCTGGCCAGGTCACCACCAGCTGCATCCCAGAATGGATCGTACTTGCGGTTGTCATCCGGGTCGTCAGGCTGGTTGCCCGTGGCCAAGCCTGCCCAGTCCACCATGCAGAACAAAAAGTTGTGGCGTTCGGCCATGGCCCGCACATTCAAATCATAGGTGTTGCCTTCATCGCGCGAGCCCAACAAACCATGGCCGTACAACGAGGCACGCGCTGGCTCGCCGGTATCCAGATTCTTGCGGGCGATTGAACAAATGAAAGGCACGCTGGCATTCGGTGTCAACGGGTTGCGTTGGGGCAATGCGGTGGCCGGGCTGCCCGTGGGCACCAGTGGGTAGTTGTAAGTGCCGCCCGACAAACAATTGGGGCTGGTGAGAAAACACGGCACATCAATATGCCCCCGAATTCGACGGGCGGTAATTTCACTGGCGGATCCGTTTTCAGGATTTTCAATAACGGCATCAATGGTGAAGTTGGGCGATTGTTGTGCAGTGGCTTCAATGGATACATCGCGCGCATGAATTAAGCGCTCCGTGAGATTGCGACCCGAGGCCACTGTGAAATCCCAGGCCAGGTAAAGATTGTCCCGTTCAACCCCGGCCATGCTCAACACACTGAATATATTTTCCATCAGCGGCTTGCGCGCATTTTGTGCCGCGTTGGCCAAGGGCAAACCATCTCGATAGGCTTTGAACACTGAACCGGGCTCGATGTTGTCGCCCGCACTGTTTTTCAGGTTGCGCAGGGCCACAATGTAACGGCGACCCGGTTCCAGGTTTTTCGCGACCCGAATAAGCAAGGCGGGGCCGGGCTCAGCACTGGGCAAATTCAATTGCCCTTGCGTAATGTTGGCATCGAGCTCGGCCCAAATCAGCTGCTTTTTCAAAGTCAGCGTGTCGATCAATACGATCGGCTGATTGCGCTGCAAACTTGCTTCGATATGGGTAATGGGTACAGCACCCGTTTTTTGTAAATCCAGACCAGGCACGCGCGCCAAGATGGGCTGTCCTGGAGAAAATCCGTCGTTGCGGTTCCAGTCTGTGGGGTCAATTGGTTTGCCCACAATATTTTTAGGCATGGCCAACACATTCAAATTCACCCGCATTTTGGTGTCAGTTTGGGTGTCGGCTGTCGTGAAGTAATTGTTTGGAAACGGGAACAGGCAATAAGCTGGGTCCAGTGGATCACAACGCTCGGCACCCGCTGGTGCTGCACCTGTTCCTGCTGGCTCGGTTCGAACAACCGGGTCTTTGGGAAACAGGGGTGGCGAACCCCCACCACTGTTACTCCCGTCACCCTCGCCATCATCGTCCGAATCACCAGGATTGTCTGAATCCACAGGCGTATCAGATTCTTCCTCGTTGGGATTGGTCATTGTGGGGCTGTCGGTTTGGGGCGAACCAGAATCACCCATGCACCCGCCCAATAGCACAGCCCAAGCCAATACAATGGCCCCACCCCAGTTTGTCGTCCTCATGTCTCTCTCTTTTAGCGTGGGGTCTTGTGTTCGACCCTTAAGTTACATTACTGTAACCAAAGATTAATTTAAGAAGTTGTAATATGTCTAGTGTAGTTTTTCCACTGTAAATTCAACGAGTTAAACATGTTAAAACAAGCGCAAACCCGCATGAAACCTGAGGATCGAGAGCGTCAATTGCTCGATGTTGCGCAACGGATGTTTGTGGAAAGCGGCTACCAAGGCACGGCCATGGAAGACATTGCCAAGGCTGCAGGTGTGACCCGGCCAGTGGTGTACAAACTGTTTGGCAACAAAGACGGCGTGTACCTGGCATGCCTGAAAAAAGCCCGCGACGTGCTCAATGCTTACATTGTTGATCACGCCTTGAAAGGCGAAGGTTTACAAGGTCGCTTGCGTGGAGGTATCGAGGGCTATTTTGCCTTTGTTGAATGCGAGCGCGATGCGTTTCGTTTTCTCTACGACAGTGGTGCCGCAGTGGCAGGACCCGCCTCGGTTGCAGCCAGTCAACTGCGTTTTGACACAGTCAATCGCATTGCAACGTTGCTGAGTGATCTGAAAGGTGTGGTGTCTGACGAAGAAATTGTAGCCACAGCCCACGCCTTGTCGGGCGCGGGTGAACAACTGGCGAAGTGGTGGTTAACGCAGCCCCTGGTGCCCAAAGCCACGGTGATCAACACCATGTTTAATCTGCTTTGGGCGGGGCTGGCTCAACACCAGGGTTGAATAATCAAGGTGCTGGTGCGCTTGAGAAATCGAAGTCATTGGTGATGACTTCACGAGGCGCATCTACGGTGCCCACAAATCCGGGATCAAAACTGGCTGCTGCAGTTTGTACCACCGGTGTTAAATCCACGGGCTCGGCAATGGCCATGACCATGTAATCCCCTTCCACTGCGGTGTCGATGGTGAAGTTGAACGTGCCAGTTGATGTGTACGGCGCTACCTCAGGCGCATCCACCGGCAAGGTGAATGAGTAGCCAGCCGTGTCTCCCATGCCGGTCACCACGCCAGCCGAATCAAACGTTTCATACGACAGCTGAGCCGAATTGATCAGCACTGTGGCACCCACAGACAAGGTTTGCGTAATGTCCACAAAAGTGGCGGGCTTCATATCGTCGGTATTGGTCACTGTACCAACCGCATCACCTTCAACAGTTGCTGGCAGCAACACAATTTCATTCTCGTCAACCGCGGTAGTTGAATCTGGATCCAGATTCACCAATTCGCCTTCGGGTACCACCACATCGGTGACCACTTTGGTGACGAAACCAGGCGCTGTGAACACCAAATCATAGGTGCCGGGCGTAACCTGCGCCAGAATGAAGTTGCCGTTCTCATCAAGGTCTGTTGACTCGATTGGCGCAGTGGCACGAACCACTTCACCATCTTGCTGAAGAGAAACACTCACACCCTCGGGCACCAGGGCATCGGCCACAGAACCACGCACGCCCGACGACAAACGGGGAATCGCTGTGAGCACCGGTTTCAGCAAAAAGTTGCCTGAGCCACCGGCCTCTACCACCGACTGACATGCATCAAAATCAATCAGCAAATCGGCCACCTGCCCCTCGGCCACATCAATACCCACATTGATCTTCACACCGCTTTGCTGGCCACTCGGTGTTTTCAAATCTTCGAAACCACCAGCGCTAAATACCACATGGTTGGGTGCGCGACTTGGGTCTGCGTCGGGATCAAATTCAATGTCGGCAGGATCAGCAGTGGCATTGTCCACCAATACCAAACGAACCTGCTGCACCCGACCAACAGGCAAGGTGACCTCGCCAAGTTCCTCGATCACGCCATTCTGTAAATCAAGCAAATCAATTTGACGCGGCTGTTCCAGCACCACTTCCGACCAGCCCGCACCATCGGGCTCTGCGTTGGCGCTGTTGTTCACCCGAATGCGATCAACGGTCACAAAGACATTGTCGTAACCACAAGACGGTGCATCGGTCATTGCGGTACGCAATGTACCTGTTCCGGCAGAATCACCGCCACCGCCTCCACACGCTGCCACGAACAGTGCCGCACAGGTAACCGCCAATGTGGATTGAATGAGTGTTTTTCTCTTGTGCATCGCTATCTCCTTGAATGCCCGATTAAAAATAGGTCTGAATAAATTCGGGCGACCTAGTTCTAACGAGCATTCAACAAAAAGGGTATACAGGCTTAAAACTCCAGGCTTGCAGTCAGGCTGACAGCGCGTTTGCTGCCAAAGTAGATGTTGCGAAACGTGCCTTCATTGAAATAAGTTTTGTCTGTTACGTTTTGAACCAGAACACCCACTGTTGCATTTTTGCCCTGTAATTTTGTGGTGTAGCGCAGGCCCACGTCGGCGACAGTCCATGAAGGAAGAAAAACGGAATTACTGGCGTTCAAAGCGCGCTTGCCTGCGTGGCGCACACCAAACTGTGCGGTCAAACCCTGCACGCTGGTGGCCTGGTCTAGCCACAAGGTAGCCTGCCGTTCCGCCACGCCCTGCGGAACCTTGCCATCATTGGCGGGTGTGCCGGTATTCAATGCTTTCGCATCCAGCGCCACAAGCCCGGCATTGATGCGCCCGCCTTCCCAAATTTCCCCAGTACCTGTCAGTTCAAGCCCACGATGGCGGCGAGTTCCAAAATACCCAAATACATTGCTGGCCTGGTCCAGGTAACTCAGCGGTACTTCTGTCTCAAACAAGGCAGCTGTAGTGATTAAGCTGCCATTGAACCACTCGGTTTTTATGCCGACTTCAGTTTGCTCAGCGGTAACTGGTTCTAATTGCTCGTTTCGGTTGTTCGCAGTGTTCGGTGCGGTACCGCCCTGCTCCAGGCCTTCCAGGTAACTTGCGTAAATTGATGTACTTGGCACCGGCTTGTAGATCAAGGCCATAGTTGGCGTGGTTACCGTGTCTTCGTACACAGTGGGGCTGAAAACCGAGAAAAACTCCACATCTGAACTGCGCAGGCCCAACAAAGCCTGCCATTGGTCATTAAAAGTAATGAAATCAGAAACAAACATGCCCTTGTCGCGATTCACGAACGCGACATAAGTGTCGGGCGCCTGGGTCATCGGGTCGGGAATTATCACTGGGTTATACAAATTCGACGTCCCGGCCACCTGAAATACGCCGTCACCAAAAGCGGCAACCAGTTTGCGTTGTGTATAACCGGCTGCCAGTTCGTGGCGCACCGCGCCCCAGTTCACGTCGCCGCGAACTGCAAATTCCATATTGCGTGAATCACGCGTTTCACCGGGCGATTTGTATTCTTCAATGTCAAAATCGCCATTGGGTTGAATATTTCCGATATTCGCGCTGAAGTCGTCACGATACAGGTGTGCATCATTGATCTTGAACGATGCCTTCCATTTGTCGTTGATTCTGAAATCAGCGGCCAGTGCATATTCGCGGGTTAATGTGTCGTACGTGGCCCAGGGTTGCCCCAGGTAACGCGATGGGTCAACACCCTGTGGAACCTGCCCGTTGGTGTTGAGTTCAAGCGATGGTTGGGTGGTGCCCTCACGCTGGTCTACCTGTGCATCGAGTTGTATGGTCAACCTGTCTGTGGCCAACCAGTCAAGCGCAACCGAGGCAAACCCGCGATCAGTTTCAACTTCATCTACAAAATAATTTTCTTGCCCGCCAGCGGCATTGATCCGAATACCTACCCGACCATCTTCGGTCAATGGACCGCCCACATCGATACCAGGCATGAAGGTGCCAAATTCATCCACAACAACTTCCGCCTTTCGCTGCCAAGTGGGTGTTGGGCGCTCTGTCACATAGTTAATCGCGCCGCCCGGTGCAGCAAAACCTTGCAAGAAACCCGTCAAGCCGCGCATCACTTCCACGCGCTCAATGTTTTCAAACGGGGTTTTCGCCTGGTTGGCAAACAACACGCCATTTTTGTAATAGTTGGTCCAGTTGTTCAAGCTTAGGCCGCGAATGGACACCGCGTCGTAGTAACCCACCGCGGAGAACGAACTGGTCAGTGAAGGGTCTAGCCGCACCAGATTGGCGAGATTGTTCACACTGGCACTTTCAAGTTGTTCGCTTGAAATGACATTCACAGAGAACGGCGTTTCCAGCAATGAACGTTCACCCAGAACACCAATTTTTGCATTCTTTGCAGAAAAACCGGCTGCTGCAGGTGCGCCGTACACAGGTTCGCCATCGGCGGTTACGGTCACTGCCTTCAAGGTTGCTGCACCAGTTGGAGAATTTTTAACCAAGGTATAGCCAGTCGATGTTGGCTGCAAAGCCACACCAGTACCCGCCAACAATTGCGTGGCCGCTTGCTCGAAGGTGTACTGACCGGTCAAGGCAGAATTGCGAAGACCATTGGTTAAAGACGGGTCATAAGACAACACCACACCTTGCTGCTGGGCCAGCAAATTCAAAGACGCTGAAAGGACCCCTGCCGGGATATTGACTGTGCTTTGTTGGGCAAACACCGAGGCACTTGCAAAAAACGAGGCCCCACCAACACCGGCCATGGCCAGGTGCAAACCCAAAACAACGGGAGAAAGCTTGCGGGGCAATGCAAATGAAGAAGACATAATTATTTTTCCAATTCACCAAATGGGTTGAAACAAAGGTTCAACCCATATGCCAATTGAAAAACAAAAAAGTACAGTGATAGACAACAATTTATTGGGTGTGATCGCGAGCCACCAACAACACAGGGCTTGCAGCCAATTTGTGGCGCTGAATCAATTGGACCGGCAAAGCGTCCTGTAGCGCGGCCAGGGCAACTTCTGGCTTGTTCAGCGGGAAAGTACCCGAGACAAGCCAGTTTTCCACTGCGGCATCACAATGAATTTGCGCGGCTCTGTAACGGCTGATTTCAGCGGCCCATGTTTTCAAGGAAACAGAATTGGCAACATACAGGCCACGCACCCAGGCTGCCCTGTCTGCTGAAAGCTCGCCGTGCATGACTAGACCATCAAACCCAAACTCCGCTTGCTCACCAGCCTTCAACAGGTGTCTTGTGCCTTGTATCAATGGTTGCCATTGAACCATGTCTTCAAACACTTCAATTTTAGTACTGCGTAATTTTTGTTCAACAGAAAATACAGTGCCCAAGGCTTGGGCATATCCTTCCCGGGTTCGCACCACGGGTTTTGGTTGTTGTGAATCAAAGACACCTGCTGTACGAATCATGATTCGCCCACGCCGTAACACAACCAACTTTTGAGTTGTTGTAAATGCAAGTTCCACCGCAGTGTCGGAATCAAGCGTGATTTCACTGCCATCGGGCAAGGTGTGAGTTTGAATTTCGCCCTTGGCGCTTAGCAAGTCCGCGGAATAATCGCTGCGACGATACCCATAAAACAACCCGCTGGTACCGAACAAAACAGCCAGTGATTTAAGCAGGGCACGGCGACTGAAACGCGGCATGGCTGCCAAGGCCCGGGAAGACACTATTCGCTGCTCTGGATTGATATTCGAAAGATGTTTGGCACCTTGCTCGAAGTCCAGACAGCTTTGTTGCGCCTGGGCCATGTATTTCTTGACCATGCTCAACGAAACACCCAATTCCAGCGCGATGTCTTGCTGCTTTTTGCCTTCCAGTTGAGCCAACAAAAAAGCCTTGCGAACTTTCCATGGCAATTCTCGCAAGTATCGATCAAGCTCCAGCAGTGTTTCGAACAAGACGGCTTTTTGCTCTGGGCTAGGTGTATGTTCGCAGGGATGAGCCGCCAACGAAGCAAGATATGCTTTTTCCAGATCTGCCCGCCTGTAATGGTTAACCAACAAACCATGTGCCATTGTGGCTAACCAGGCTTTAGGTTCACGAATGGCTGGCAACTTTTGTCGCTGCTCATACAACTTCACGAAGACGTCTTGGGCAAGCTCACAGGCCACGTCATTGCAACTTAAGCGACGTTGAAACCAGCCCGCCAACCAATCCACATGTTTGCCGTAGCAATGAACGAACTCGAGATCCAGAGCGTGTTCCTGAAATGTGGAATTACTATCACTGTGCATGAAAAACCAAGCTGAATCAGCGCTTAAATTTTTATTAATGAGAATTATTTTCGTTTATATTGACAAGGTTTTGCACCGCTGTCAAGATCGGCCCATTACCAGTCACAAACCTGTGCCATGAAAATTTCCGCACCGCACCATCCATTCGCAATTATTGCTGCCACATTCTCTCTAATGTCAGCTTGGTCCCAATCAAGTCTTGATCCGCACCACCCCGCAAGCAAAAGCAGGCACTTGTTAATACGCAAGATCATCAACAACCTGAACATGCTTAAACAGCATTCCGAGATCGATCCCACCTTTGCCGTAGTCGTCGCCAACATTGAGAAGTCGTGGACAGAGATTGCTCAGGCTTGTGGCATGGAATGTAACTGCCAGACATATTCCCTTTTGCATTAATCACTTGCAGCAAACAATAAAAAGTTCACTGAACGATAGTGAAAATTTATTCTAGAATTTTTCCAATAATATTTTGCAATCGCACAAAATTTTGGTTAAAATCACTTTGAATTTAAATTACTAACTGTTCATTAACTTTTTGGAGGACTGCAAATGTCTCTGATCAACACCACAATCAAGCCGTTCAAAGCCACTGCGTACTGGAATGGCAAAGAAATCAACCTGACCGAAGCCGACGTGCTGGGCAAGTGGTCCGTTTTCTTCTTCTACCCTGCCGACTTCACATTCGTATGCCCCACTGAATTGGGCGACCTGGCTGACCAGTACGAAGAATTGAAAGCCATGGGCGTGGAAGTGTTCTCTGTGTCCACCGACACCCACTACACCCACAAAGCCTGGGCTGACGCCACAGAAACAATCGGTAAAATCCGCTTCCCAATGATCGGTGACCCCACCGGCCAGATCACACGCAACTTTGACGTGATGATTGAAGAAGAAGGTTTGGCACTGCGCGGTACATTCGTACTCGACCCACAGGGCGTGATCAAGGTCATGGAAGTGCACGACCTGGGCATTGGCCGTGACGCATCTGAACTGAAGCGCAAAATTCAAGCTGCCCAGTACATCGCCAAGAACCCAGGCCAGGCTTGCCCAGCCAAGTGGAAAGAAGGCGACGCCGCTTTGACTCCATCACTGGACCTGGTTGGCAAGATCTAAATTCAAATCACCTTTGAATTGGTAGTAGTAAACCGCTCCCCACAAGGGAGCGGCCCCATGTTCAAAAACACATGAAGAACATCCCCCGGAGTACCCCATGCTCGACGCAAACATCAAACAACAACTGAAGACCTATCTGCAGATGCTGCGGCACCCCATTGAATTGGTGGCCTCGCTCGACAACAGCGACAAAGCGCGCGATATGGAACAGCTTGTACAAGAAATCGCAGAGTGTTCAAACCAGGTTTCCGTGCGCCTGGACGGCGACTACAACCTGCGCCCCTCCTTCTCGATTGCCAAGCAAGGCGAAGAAGGCCGCGTGCGTTTCGCCGGTTTGCCCATGGGCCATGAATTTACATCGCTGCTGCTGGGCTTGCTGCACGTGGGTGGACACCCACCCAAGGTGGAAGCAGACGTGATTGAACAAATCAAGGGCTTGCAGGCGCCGGCCAATGGTGGTCACTTTGAAACCGTGATTTCGTTGAGCTGCCACAACTGCCCCGACGTGGTTCAAGCTTTCAACACCATTGCTGCATTGAACCCGGCCTTCAGCCACACCATGATTGATGGTGGCATGTTCCAGCCACTGGTGGAGCAGCGCAAGGTGATGGCCGTGCCCACCGTGTTTCAGGGCACCCAAGGTGACAGCAAGGAAAGTTTTGGCTCAGGTCGCATGACGCTGGAAGAAATTATCGCCAAGCTGGACACTGGCGCTGCTGAAAAAGACGCGGCCAAACTGAACGCCAAAGGCGAGTTTGATGTGTTGATTGTAGGCGGTGGCCCAGCAGGTGCTGCCGCTGCAATTTACGCCGCGCGCAAAGGCGTGAAAACTGGCGTGCTTACCGAGAAATTTGGTGGCCAGGTATTGGATACCCTCGGCATTGAAAACTTCATTTCCGTGAAAGAAACAGAAGGCCCAAAACTGGTGGCTGCACTGGAACAACACGTGAAAGAATACGACATTGACGTGATGAGTTTGCAACGCGCCAAAGCCTTGCAAAAACTTGCGGATGGCAAGGTTGAAGTGGAGCTGGAGAATGGCGCCAAGCTGACCAGCAAAACCATCATTCTGAGCACCGGTGCACGCTGGCGCGAAATGAACGTGCCCGGTGAAGCCGAGTACCGCAACAAAGGCGTAGCCTATTGCCCCCACTGCGATGGCCCCCTGTACAAGGGCAAGCGCGTGGCGGTGATTGGCGGTGGCAACAGCGGTGTTGAAGCCGCCATTGATTTGGCCGGCATTGTGAAAGAAGTCACCTTGTTTGAATTTGACACCAAGCTGAAAGCCGACGCGGTGCTGCAGAAAAAACTGAACAGCTTGCCAAATGTGCGGGTGATTTTGAATGCACTGACCACGGAAGTAAACGGCGATGGAAGCAAGGTGTACGGCCTTAGCTACAAGGACCGCGCCACTGATGAAGTAAAGCAGGTTGAACTGGAAGGCATTTTTGTTCAAATCGGTTTGCTGCCCAACACCGACTGGCTGAAAGGCACACTGGAGTTGAGCAAGCACGGTGAAATCGTGGTGGACCACAAAGGCCACACCAGCATGGAAGGCGTGTTTGCCGCAGGCGACTGCACCACAGCGCCTTACAAGCAGATCATTATCGCCATGGGCGAAGGTGCCAATGCCTCCCTGGCGGCATTTGATCATTTGATTCGTCAGTAAACTGGCGACTTGAAAAAAGCCCGCTGGCAACAATCAGCGGGCTTTTTTTATATCTTCTGGTTAAGTGGACAAACCACTTTCAACACACCAGGCCTGTTGGCAAGCGCAAAGGCCACCGCCACAGCCGCCCCAACCATCAACATAATCCACACCAGCGCGGCAATCGAAGGCCTGTCAGCCACCAAACACACAACCAGTGATACCAACAAAGCGGTGTAACCCAACACCTTCAGTGCCACTCGGGGTGGACGACTTTCGGCCAATGGAATCTGCTTCACTTGAGCCCAATGCACGTCCATGGACAATGCCAGCCAAGCCATACCCACCATGCTGAGCAAGGCGGCAGCAGTTAGGTAAAGTGCTTCAGGCATGGGCCACCTCGCCCGCTTTGGATTCAGTCTGCTTCTCGCCTTTTGAAGTCAATGCCGGTATGCCACGCTCGCGCCGCGCAAGTTTCAACGCCGCCCAGCCACCAATGAAGGCACACACCAACAGGCTTAAATCAACACCAGCCACAGGCCAATAAGTGTCGGTGAAAATTGTTTTAAACAAGTGATCTCCGGTAGTGGCCCAGTTCAACACCACGGCTGAAATACTGAGCGCCACAAGGCCCCAACACTGTTCGCGCCAAGCCGGGTTGAACAAGCCGAGCGCTACGGGTGCGCTGCGAACATAAGCGTGCAGAAAGCTCAAAGCCCAAACGGTCCAGAAAGCTGCTTTTTCCCAATCGGCTTTGCCCAACATGTCTGGTGGCAAAATGCGATTCATCACCAACATGCCCACTGCGGCCATCACCATACCGGTTACGGTGGTTACTGCCAGCGAGTCGACCACTCGGCTGGCATTGCTGCCACTTTTTGCGTGCTGAGTCTTGCGTTTTTCAACAAAGAAAACAAAGCCGGTTGCGATACACACAGCACCCAATAAGCCACCCAACACATACAGCCAGCGAAGAAACCAGTGTTCAAAGTGCTGCAAATGCAGACCTGTCAAAAATTCATTCACCTCTGAAACAGGCGTGCGTGGCGGGTCTTCACTAAGCACTTCCCCGGTGCTGGTTTTAAAATGAATACCCTCTCCCACCAAGGCAACCCGGTCGCTGCCTGCGCGGTAAATGCTCACATAACTGTTGGCATCGCCAACATGGTGCATCACCAAGAATCCCACTTCCCCGGCCATGTCGCGGCCTGCCCAACGGCGCTTGGCCTCTTCCACCATGGCATCCACACTGCTCATTGTGCCGGGAACACCCGCAGCAGCATGCGGCAACCCAGTGGAGGCAGCCTCGTGAATTTCATGCTGTTTGTGAAGCGGATCGAGCATGGTGCTGGTCACGGGCAAGAAATAAAAGCTGGCGAAAATGACCAAACCCGTGAATGCAAAAAAGAAATGAAATGGCAAGGCCACAACACCAGTCAGATTGTGCAAATCCAGGCTGGCGCGTTGCGTGCGCTTCCAGGGGCGAAAAGTGAAAAACTCGCGGAACACCTTGCGGTGCATGATGACACCCGTGACCAGCGCCGCAAGCATCATCAAAGCGGCCAAGCCCACAATCCAGATGCCCAGGTTTTTCCACTTCAACTGCAGGCTGTAGTGCATGGGGTAAAACCAGTGGCTGCCAATTTTCAGTTTGTCGTCTGGCAACACCGCACCCGTGCGCGGATCAAGCGTCACATTTTTGTGAATGTGATTGTGATCCTCGGGGTTTTTGGCCAGTGGCACACCGTAACCCACGCCCGCCGCCAAAACAGGGTCGCGGTGGGTCACATAGGCCCAGTATTCGTCTACAGGCAATTCAGTGCGCGGAGTCATTTCGCCTTTGGCTGGGTCGTGCAGCCTTGGCATGTTCGTGGCGTAATCCACCTCATCGGGTTCAAGCTGTTGCAAGGCGGGCAACAATATCTTGTCAAACGAGGGCATGGGCTGGGCTTCAAAGCGTGTTTCGGGAATGGCCCAACGGTCTATTTCACGGTCGAACACCGACAGTGATCCGAAGAAAAAACAGACCATCAACACAAAACCCAACACCAAACCAAACCAGGTGTGCACCCAAGTCATGGACAAACGGAAATTACTTAACACCCCACTACCCCTTCAAGACAACATGGTTTGTTGAATCAACCAGGCCGACAGAGTCATCACAGCGCCACCCCCAGCCAACACAGCCCATACACGGGCCACACTGCGGCAGGCAAATGCCCACAGAAATACGCCAAGAAACACCAAAAATGCCAGCATGAGTATTCCGGTTTCAGCCTCGTGAAAATCGACCCCCAATGCCGCCAGCCCGGCGATACCGAAGGAAGCAAAGCCCCAGGTAAATGCATAGCCGCCAAGCAGTGCGCTCAAAATTCGATTAGTTACCCAAAGATTCACGCCGCCAGCCTTGTTCATTCACAAAACACTCGTAATTTTTAATGAACAGTAATGATAATTATTCCTACTTATTAAATCAATTGATCAAGTGATTTAATTTGCCTATTGCTGGTTTCAAGAAGGCGAGGCCGGGGTCATCTGCTAGCATCAAACAGTTGTAACCTGATTCGCCAAAACCAATGTCCATGCTGAAACTCAATATCGGGGCAATGCTGATCCTGTTGGCAAGCCACACGGTACACGCCCAAACCCCCACCCCGCCCCTGGTTGACGAAAGTGAATTGCGCACCTGCCTGCAGCTTGAACAACAAGGCCTGAAACGATTCAACACTCTTGAACAACGCGCCAGCGACCTGCGTGGCAGCGAAAAACTACTGAACGAACGACGTGTTGCCCTGCGGAATCAGCAAACAAATCTGAACACAGGCAAACCGGACAAGAACGCGGTGGATGGTTTTAACGAGGATGTGAACACCTTCAATTTGCAAGCCGACCAACTGAATGCTGACAAGGCGGTCTTCGAAAATGATTCCCGCAGCTACGACGACTGGATCAACAACACCCTGAAGCCGGCCTGCAACAAGGTCAGCAACAAAGCAGTCAACCCGGTGACCTCCTATTACGCTTGCGGCTTTGATGGCACACAAGCACTGAGCGACACACCGCACTGCAAAACTTTGCCCAACCTTGATCAATTGAAAGCGTGTATTCAAAAGGCTGGCAGCAAGGCCAAAGCGCAGGAAAGCTGTCCACCAAATTAATAGTAAAACGTTGATAGGGATTGTGTATTTTTCCCCCACCTCACCCCAGTCGCAGTATGAGCATCAACACCCTTCTGGCCGGCCCTGTATTGCGCCGCATGCAAAGCGAGCGAATTACCCTGTGGTTGGCAACCTCCAAGCCCGTGCAATGGCGGCTTGCCCTGTTTCCAGACAAACACGATTCGCAAGTGCATGAAATTCGCGGGCATTGCCGTGAACTGAAGGTGGCAGAACATTTCTACGTTCATTTGATCGATCTGCCCCTGAGTATGCCCTTGCCCACTGACAGCTGGGTGGGCTATGAACTCAGCTACAAAAACGACACAGACGGTGAGTGGATCAACCTGACCCAAGAATCCCCCCACTTGCTTTATCCCGGTAAAAGCACGCTGGGCTTTGTCATTCACAGCCGGGTTCAAAGTGTTTTGCACGGCTCGTGTCGAAAGCCCCATTACGCACGCAAGGAAGGCACATCTGCGGGCGACGGACTGGTTCGGGCCGACCAGCATTTGCTTGAACTGGCTGACACACCCACCGAGTGGCCGGCACTATTGATGATGGGCGGCGATCAAATTTACACCGACGATGTGGCTGGCCCCATGCTGGTGGCCATACACCGCTTGCTTGATGAATTGAATTCACCCGCAGAACACCTGCCCGGCACACAGTTGGAGACCAGCCACACCCTTCACCGTGAGCAACCGCATTACTACACGCGCGACCAGTTGCTGCCCAAAACAAAAGCCAACAAAGACATTCGTACAGTGCTGTTTACAGGTGTAAAAAAACCGGTATTCACCACAGACAATGCACGCAATCACCTTATTTCGCTGGCCGAAGTCATGGCCATGTACCTGCTGGTGTGGTCGCCCATCCCATGGCGCTACACAGAAATGACCATTCCTGTGGACGTGCCCACCGAGTTCGCTGAACGCTATGAAGCGCAACTTGAGGCCATGGAAGAATTTGTCGCCGAACTCGATTGCGTACACCGCCTGATGGCCCACATCCCCGTGGCCATGATGTTCGATGACCATGACATTACTGATGACTGGAACCTGAGTGCCGAATGGGAAGCCACTGCCTACAGTGAACCATTTTCACGCCGCATCGTCGGCAATGCACTTGTGGCCTATCTTGTTTGCCAGGCATGGGGCAATGCACCAGAAAACTTTTCCGGCGACATGATGAATCGCTGCGACGAAGCACTTCAATTGCCCGGCGAAGAAGCGCATGAAGAACTGATCACTGAACTGATTGCCTTCCGCAGTTGGCAATACAAGTGGGACACTGAGCCAACACTGATGGTGGTCGACACGCGAACCAATCGCTGGCGCTCAGAATTCAACCCTGCTCACCCTTCGGGCTTGATGGACTGGGAATCCCTGTCGGAGTTACAGCAAAGGCTGCTGGGCCATGATGCAGTGTTGCTGGTTTCACCTGCGCCGATATTCGGGGTCAAATTGATTGAAACCATCCAGAAAGCATTCACCTGGTTTGGCAAACCGCTCATGGTCGACGCCGAGAACTGGATGGCCCACCGAGGTGCTGCCAGCACCTTGTTGAACCTGTTTCGGCATGGAAAAACACCACAAAATTTTGTAATTTTGTCGGGCGACGTGCACTACTCATTTGCTTACGAGGTCGAGCTTCGGAGCAAGAAAAACAGCCCCAATATTTGGCAAATTACCAGCAGCGGATTTCGAAACGAATTTCCGCGCAAACTGCTCGACATTCTCGATCGTTTGAACCGGTGGCTGTATGCGCCCTGGTCACCGCTGAACTGGTTCACCAAACGCCGCAAAATGCGGATAGTGCCGCGCAAACCTGACCACGGCAGCCGTGGAGAACGGCTGGTCAATGGCAGCGGCGTTGGCTTGCTTACGCTTGATTCCAACGGTGCACCGCTAAAAATTACTCAGCTACTGGCCGATGGCGACTCGATCGACTTCAGAAAACGAATGGAAGACGAGGCACATTAGTCGTAATAAATTGTTTAATTGTTTCGGGAATTGCTCTCGGGTCGCCTCACGAACATTGAATACTTAAGCATACTTGCGCATTCACTCGCTACCTGCTGAAAACCATGAGTCAAGCCAGTGCGCTACGATTGTTGTTGCTGTCCATGATCTGGGGCTCGTCATTTGTATTTTACAAAATTGCGGCGGCCGACATGGCACCTGCTTTCATGGCGGCGCTTCGGGTTGCGTTTGGTGCCGTGTTTCTTGGGGGGTTGTTCGCAATTACCCGAAAACAAACCCAGGTCGCAAAACGCTGGAAGCTTATTGCTGCAATTGCCGTGTTCGCTTCTGCCCTGCCTTTCACCTTGGTGGCTTATGCCTCATTGACCGTAACAGCATCGGTGCTGGTAATTATCAACGCCACAGCCCCAATATGGGCCGCACTAGTGGCACTGGTGTGGACCCGCGCTGTGCCTGCCCCCATGGCCTTGCTTGGGCTTGTTTTGGGCCTGGTGGGCGTTGCAATCATCGTAGGCTTTGATGCAACCACATTAAATACCGAAGGCGCAGAACTGGGTGTGGCTGCCGCACTGGGTGCCGCAGCCTGCTACGGCATAGCGACAAACATGGCAAAGTATTTGGGCAACGACATTGATCCCCTGACCAATGCATTTGGCTGCTTGCTTTTGGGTTCATTCATTTTGCTGCCTTTTGTGCCATTCAACCTGCCCGAACAAATACCGGCAGTCAGTAGCTGGCTTGCCATTCTGGGTGTGGGTATTCTTTGCAGTGGTGTGGCCTACTTGCTGTACTTCAGGTTGGTGATGGACATTGGCCCCACATCAGCGCTGACCGTGACGTTTTTGACACCCGTATTTGGCGTGTTGTGGGGCAATCTGTTTCTGGACGAAACTGTGGGCTGGCACACTTTCATCGGGGGGCTGGTGGTGCTGGCAGGCACTGGCCTGGCAGCAGTGTACGGCCTGCAAAAAATCGAAGCCGTGCCCGTGGATTAACGCATTCCCGTGGCAACCTTCTTTTATCGGGTCAACACCACGCTTTGACAATCCATGGAATCTACATTGACCACCACATTGTTCAAATCAATACCAAGAACTTGAAGCAATCCATCCAGTATGTCCCCAACAGCACCGAGAATCGGACTCAAAACTAGCCTTAAAGCAATTAGTAGCGTATTGACCAATGCATCCACAGTCGCTTGTATCAATGGCCCAACAAGAGGAAGGTTGACCCCTAAGTTTAGTTGGGTATTTGACAACAAATTGCCAAGGGTTTGACCCAAATCAAGATCCACTGTTTCCTGGAAAGGAGCCACACCGTCGAAACTCAAGTTGACGGGATCAGCCCTAAGGCTTGTGCTTGCACCAGCGGTGACCCCCGCATTCACCAAGCCCAAGAAGGTGACGTTCAGAATGTTCGCTGGCGCACCGCAAGTCAGCGCGCCAACGGTGGTATTCAAGTTTGCAGAACTTTGCGCAATGCAGACATCCGCCACGGAGGGAACCACGGTCATCTGAACATTGTTTTCAGCCCGAGGATACCGGCATGTCAATTGATTGACCTCAGCCAAACCACCCGCCACGCGCATCTGCAAGCGCATGTCCAATGCGCTGAGACTAATCAGCGCCAAATTCAGGTTCAAAGGCTGTCGAATACGAACACTCAAGGCAACTTGCGCGGTTTTTGCACTTGCTATTGGGTCCTTGAAGGGCATTTTTCGACCCACAAACACTTGGGGTGCCTCGAGAATGTTCACTCCGACATCCAGGTTGAGAAGCCCTGAGGAAATAGGCAGAACGTAGCCCACCCCCTGCACTGAGTTCAGCACCGTCACTTGGATAAGTTCACCCAAATTGACTTCCAGCGGCGTGTTGGTTCGACCCGACAAGTCCAGCGCCAACAAATCGCCCACCGACAAATTAACGCTGTTCAATGGACCACTCAATGCGCTCAGCAATCCTTCAACCGGCATTTTTTCGGCGTCAGTCGCATTGCCCACCAACAAGGAATCCTGGAGTAGTCCAAGCGCCGATACGTTCAGCGAGAGCAGGTCATTCACATTGCCAACGCCCAACTCAGTGGCCAGTGCCAGCAAATCAACACGAATATTGCTATTTAGCAGGCTGCCCCATTGGGCCACATTCAAATTGATTGCCCCCCCACCCAATGCAGTCAACAAGCCATTCAATAAAGCGGACTGGCTGGTGCTAACCGACGCCAGGGATGACGCAACCGTACCGACTATTGTCGGGGCCACTGTTGCCTCTGCAAGAACAGCGACCTCGCGGTCAGGCAAAAACACAAACAGTCCGTTAACCGGGCGGACAATGCGGACCCTGCTGGTGATGGAGTTGTCGCAATCGTTGGTGGGTGCGTTGTCGATAATGCACTCAATGGTCAACGCATCGTCTTCACTCACGCCGTTGGCCAGTGCAATGGCTTGTGCTTCAGCAAACTCAGGGCCGTTGGCCATTTGGCGTGCAGCGGTTAAAGCAACCAGATCAGCAACACCCTGCAGGCGGGTTTTTTCCCAAGCCGTGTGGCCCACGGCAAGAACGCCCAAGGCGCCCACACTCATCATGAGCACAAACACGGTCAAAATTGAATAGGCACCGCGTTGTGATTGGTGTGAATTTGGCTTAACCATCATTGGGCTCCACACGTGTTGTGGACTGGGCAGACAAGTTCTCGGGCAAAGGAATAAAGAAGGAATTGCCCACCAAAGGGTTACGGCTGTAATTGGGATAATCGAGGCGAACTCGAAGGCAGGTGGAATCGCCACAGGCAAAAGAATTCACAGATGGCACAACACTTTCACGAAAAGGCCCCACATACGCGGGCAACAAATCTGCAAGTGCATCTCGTGCAAGGGTCTCGTAATCACCGACCGAGAAGCCGCTTCGATACACAGTGGCTTGACGTGCTGCCTCACTGGTGGTGTTGTTCATGATCAACATGGCACCCAACAGCACCGAGTACTCCACAATCGCGAAAACAACGGCCAATAAAATGGGCAGTGTCAGCACCAGCTCAATCATGAGCGCGCCCCGCTGACGTAGATTGGAATTGCTCTTCATGATTGAATGGTCTTTGTCGAAGGGGTTAATCAAAAAGGGTTAACAACACTACCTAAGCACTTTGCCATTCAACACTGAGAACAATAGGAATGAATAGGATCAATTTTACCCTTTTATTTGGGTAAACGAAAAATATTTCACTTATCTTTCAAGTAGATAAAGATTATCGCAATATCTAAATCAAATTCTACCAAACAATTGCTTGAAAAGAATTACACCAATATTGTGTCAGTTTTTTACTTATAAACAAGATGCTCTTTTAATGATTTATTTGTTATTTCAATCCGGGAGACCATAAAAAAAGCCGACTATAAAGCCGGCTTTAAGAGGCAAAACAAAACTTAAAACTTACAGATTAATCATCCCGGCCTCGGCCATGTTTTCCGTGCCCATGACCACGGTTGTCATTTTTCCAGTGTTTACCACCATGCCCACGGTGATCATGTCGATCGTCGTTGCGACGGTATTCACGGCGATCATAGTCCCGGCGGTCGTAATCGCGGCGGTCGTAGTGGTCACGGCGATCATAGCCACCGCGGTCCACGTAGGTGATGCGGTCCCGATACACATATCGCTGTTCAATGTAGCGCGGGCTGAAGTCGTAGTAGTCACGAGACCTTACAAAATACACAGGGCGTGAACAGGCGTCATAGCGACCGCAGTAACGACCCCACTTCTTGAGATGTCCGGGTGGCACGTGCAAGTAGACTGGCGCCAGGATCCGCGAAGGGCGAGTCACAATCAAAGGCTGGCCGTACACCAATGCCGGGTAGCGCCCATTGTCAATATTGACAGACCCATACACGCCGGGAAGCACTTCCCCACCCACGCCAATTGATATATTGACGGCATGCGCCTGCATGGGAGCCAGAGCAAGACCAGTCAAAACAGCAAAACTGGCCGAAAAAATTCTGAACAATCGAGTTTTCATCACAAATCCTCCTTGCGGTGATGTCAACTAAAACGCTTCGACCCTCGTTTGGTTGACTCGGAATAAACGAGCAATAAAGCTTGTTTAACTCTATGATGGTCTTTCCCACACACAAGAATGATGGAGTAATAAAATGACTAAAACTATGCGCGCAACGGCAATGGCAGTTTTGTTGAGCTTTTCAAGCAGCTTTATCGTGGCACCTGCCCACGCAGCGATCGTGAGCACTGAGGAAGCAGTGGCCATGCACCAGCAAGACCGCTCTGAACTCAAGCAATTCTTTGATCGCGAAGACATCGCCAAAGCCCTGCAATCTCATGGCGTAAGCCCAGAGGTAGCCAAGGCCCGTGTTGATTCAATGACCGAAGAAGAAGCACAGAAACTGGCAGCTCACATTGAAAACGCACCTGCAGGTGCCGGCATTGTTGGTGTACTATTTACTGTCTTCATTATTTTGTTGGTAACCGACATTCTTGGATTGACCAAGGTATTCCCGTTTACCCGTTCCGTTCGATGAAATTAAGTTTTTCTAGTACCGGCTGGACCCGCTTGGCGGGTTCAGCAGTACTTGTAGGGCTGTTGGCCTCTTGTTCAATTTTGCCAACAGTCCCGCAAGACCTTCAAAATACCGTCCAGACTCAAGCCCCTGTTGAACTCAAAAATGTGCCGTTTTTCGCGCAGGAAGAGTTTTATTGTGGCCCATCCACACTGGCCATGGTGCTTAACCACGCCGGTGAAAACACTGAACCCAACAAACTGGCTGAACTGGTTTATTTGCCGGGTCGCCAAGGCAGCTTGCAACTTGAAATGCTGGCCGCACCACGCCGCTTGGGCTACTTGAGCTACCAGATAGAACCCAAACTACCCGCGCTGTTTAACGCCCTGAATGCTGGCGCGCCAGTGGTGGTTTTGCTGAATCTGTCATTGCCCATTGCACCACAGTGGCATTACGCCGTGGTAATCGGTTACGAGCCTGCCAGCAACAACATAATTTTACGATCCGGCCCCAAAGAACGTGAGCTGATCCCTGTGGCGACTTTCCTGAAACTTTGGGAACGTTCCGAGAACTGGGGCTTCACGGTGATTAAAACCACCGTTGAGCCACCCGCCTACGTGAATGCGCAAGGCTACTTGAATTCGGCCGTTGCACTTGAGCGCTCCAGCCCTGAAAAAGCCGGCCAAGCCTACCAGCAAGGCGCAAGAGCATGGCCCACCGAACCGTGGTTTCACTTTGGCTTGGGCAACCTGGCCTACAGCGCCAAAAATTATGTTGAAGCCGAGCAACACTACCGCAAGGCGGTGGGTGTGTACCCCGACATGGCAGACGCCTGGAACAACCTGGCCGAAACATTGATCAAGCTGGACCGCAAGAATGAAGCCCGTGCAGCGATCAACAAGGCCATTGCCATTGGTGGTGGGCGCCTGGCTGCCTACAAAGAAACAGCCCAGAAAATCCAGGTTGACTGATGCAAATTGATTGGGCCCAAACACTGGGCTTTCTGGCAGCAGCACTGACCACCTTTTCATTCATTCCACAGGTGGTGTATTGCTGGAAAACACGCGACACCCGAAGCATTTCTTTGGGCATGTACGCGTGTTTTTGTTTGGGTGTGCTGTTTTGGCTGGTATACGGCTTGTTGGTGCAACAATGGCCTGTCGTGGTTGCCAATGCTGTTACTTTGCTGCTGGCCAGCTCTATCCTGTTTCTGAAACTGAATCAAAAACCATGATCAAAGCCATCTTGACGGGTCACAGCAAAGGGTTGGGATTGGGTATTGCACGTGCATTGCTGGAACGGGGGCATGCAGTTTTGGGCATTTCCCGCTCACAATGCGATGCGCTTGAACTGCAATACCCCACGCTTTTGCAGCAAATAAGCCTTGATTTGGCCAATTCAGCCTCTCTTGATTGGCTGGAATCCAGCCGTGATCTGAATGATTTCATTGCAAATACAACACAACTGCTGTTGATCAACAATGCAGGACTGGTGTCTCCGATCGGCCCCCTGGGTTCACAGGCAACGCTGGATATTTCTCGCAGCGTACAACTCAATGTCACCGTGCCTTTGGCCATGAGCGCCTTGCTCACCCAAAAAATGCAAAGCCATCAAAAACTACGAATACTGCATGTATCCAGTGGGGCCGCGCAAAGCGCTTACCCTGGCTGGTCGGTGTATTGCGCCACCAAGGCAGCACTCGACATGCATGCAAAGGCGGTTCAACAAGACCAAAGCCCAAATGTGACCATTTGCAGCCTGGCACCCGGCGTCATCGACACTGGCATGCAAACACAAATTCGGGAAACGGATGAATTGCTGTTTCCCAACAAACAACGTTTCATCGAGTTAAAAAACACCAACTCGCTGAGCAGCCCGGAAACAACAGGTGAGCAGTTGGTGCACTACCTGTTGAGCCCGAACTTCGGCAAACTTGCCGTTGATGATCTGCGCGCCCACTGATTCAGTTTTAATGCAGCTTCACCAACGGTGTGGCACGCTTCAACAGAAAGCGAGCCATGGCCAACAAGAATGTTTTCAGGCCGCCAAGCACCGCGTAATGGTGCATCAGGTGCAAGCTTGCGTACATGCTGCGCGCAAAGAAACCGTCCACAAACATGCTGCTGGCCTTGAACAAGCCACCCATCAAGCTGCCCACTGAACTGCGCGAACCCAGCGACACCAGCGAACCATGGTCTTTGTACAAATAGGGTTTCCCGGGCGCGACTTTGCCACGTTCTGCATTCAAAATTGTTTTGTAAATGTAGTCGGCCTGCTGGTGCGCCGATTGGGCGCGTGGTGGCACCATGCTGCCGTCGGGTTGCACACAGGCTGCGCAATCGCCGAGCGAAAAAATGTGCTGCTCGCCTTTCACCCGCAAATCGCCCTCCACTTCCAGCTGGTTGTTGCGGTTCACTGGCAAACCCAAATTGGCCAGCCACGCGGGTGCTTTAATACCGGCGGCCCACACACACAAATCGGCCTTGTAACGATTGCCACTGGCGTCCTCTACCTGTTTGGATGAAATTTCAACCACCCTGCAGTTGTTGACTACCGTAATGTGTCGTTGCTCCAAAAGGCGCAAGGCTGCGCTGGACACGCTCTCGGGTAGCACGGGCAAAATACTGGACGCACCTTCCAGAATGGTAATGGTCACATCGCGTGCAGCATCAATCCGGCTAAATCCATAACGGCTGTGCACATGGCTGGCCTCGCGCAACTCTGCGGCCAGCTCAACGCCTGTGGCACCGGCACCAATAATGACAATGTCCAGGCTTGCAGACGGATCGAGTTTTTTACGCAAATCAAGTGTTGCCAAGTGTTTGAGCATTTTCAGGCGAAAACTCTCGGCCTGTTGCGGCCCATCCAGAGAAATGGTGAAGTCTTGCGCGCCTTTCACGCCGAAATAATTCGATTGACTGCCCACAGAAATCACAAGCGTTCCAAACTGCAACACGCGCCTGGGCAATACCTCATCGCCCACATCGTCCCGAACCGCTGCAATTTCAACCTGTCTGTCACGACCATTCAAACCTTCCATGGCACCCAGTACAAAATTAAAACCATTGTTGTGGGCCAACATTGGATAGGACAAACCCTCCTGATGAATGTCCAGCGTACCGGCTGCAACCTCGTGCAGCGAGGGCTTCCAGATGTGGTACATCTTGGCATCGACCAAGGTAACGCGGTCTGGACCAAGCTTTCGCCCCAACTTGCAGGCCAGCTCCAGGCCGCCTGCACCACCACCCACAATCATGATTGACGAAAGGTCCAAAAAGTTCTCCCTGAAATAGAAGGCTGTTGTCACATTAGAAACCCAACATGGCTTTGGAGCAAATCCCGTTCCTGCTCAGGTGTTTACCCTGAATTGACATACAATTTCTTCAATGAAAAAATGAACGTTCATTCAGCCATCTTGTCTACACACTGTTTCCGCATTGCTTATATCGAGGTAGTACCATGATTATTAAAAGAAAAATGGCGCTAGCCACCAGCGCTTTATTGACTGTTGGCACGTTAACTCTGGCTGGCTGCGGCAGTCAAGAAGGCGGTGCAAATGCTGCGGCCACGCCGGCATTGCCCAAAGTTCGAATTTTTGAAGTAGCGGCCAAACCCGTGTCGCTGTACACCCAATTACCAGGCAGAACCAGCCCGTACCTGATCGCCGAAGTTCGCCCACAGGTCAACGGCATCATCAAGGCGCGTCAGTTTCAGGAAGGTGGCGATGTAAAAGCCGGTACCTCCCTGTATCAAATTGATGCTTCCACCTACCAAGCCGAATACGCCAGCGCCAAAGCCATGCTTGAAAAAGCAGAGGCCAACCGGACCAGTGCAAAAATTCGCAACGACCGCTTTCAAGAGCTGGCAAAACTCAATGCAGTCAGCCAGCAAGAACGTGACGATGCGTTTGCCGCACTGAAGCAGGCTGAAGCCGATGTGGCCTCAGCCAAAGCTGCGGTTCAGTCTGCTCAAATCAACCTGAGCTACACGAAGGTAACCGCACCCATCAGTGGCCGAATTGGCCGGTCAAGCATTACCCCCGGTGCGCTTGTGCAGCAGGGGCAAGCCAATGCCATGGCCACCATTCAACAGCTCGACCCAATTTATGTTGACTTGACGCAATCGACCAGTGAATTACTGCAGCTAAAACGTGACCTGGAAAGTGGTGTGCTGAAAAGCGCCGGAAAAGACGCTGCCAAAGTGACATTGAAACTGGAGGACGGATCGAGCTATGCCCAAGAGGGCAAGCTGCAATTCAGCGATGTGACCGTGGACCAAAACACCGGCACCGTGACCTTGCGCGCCGTATTCCCCAACCCGAAACTACAATTGTTACCCGGCATGTATGTGCGGGCCTCGCTTGAGGAAGGCATCCGCGAAAACGGCATTCTGGTTCCGCAAAAAGGAATCATGCGTGATGCAACCGGTGCGCCATCAGCGTTTGTTGTTGGTCAGGACAACAAAGTCGAAAAACGAAGTGTAGAAACCGCCAGAGCCATTGGCGACCAATGGCTGATCGCCGAGGGCCTTCAGGCAGGTGATCGCCTGATTGTTGAAGGTATCCAGAAAGTTCGCGCCGGTCAGGAAGTTGAAGTCCTTTCCGACTCCGAGAACAAGTAAACAACGCCTGGCAGGAGTAGTAGCATGTCCCGATTTTTTATTGATCGCCCCATTTTTGCGTGGGTGATCGCCATTGTCATCATGCTGGCCGGTGCGCTGGCCATTTTCAGTTTGCCTGTTGCGCAGTACCCCGCCATTGCGCCGCCTGCTGTCACCATTCAGGCCACCTACCCCGGTGCCTCTGCTGAAACCCTGCAAGACTCGGTCACCCAGGTGATTGAGCAACGCATGACCGGTCTGGATGGATTCCGCTACATGAAGTCCACCAGCGACTCGACTGGCCGACTGCGAATTGAGCTCACATTCGAGCCCGGCACCAACCCGGATATTGCACAGGTTCAAGTTCAAAACAAATTGAGTTTGGCGGTTCCCTTGTTGCCCGATGCCGTGCAACGCCAGGGTATTCAGGTCACCAAAAGTGCAGCAGGCTACCTGCTGGTGATTGCCTTTACCGCTGTCGATGGTGCCTACACTTCAACGGAACTGGCCGACTTCATTACCACCAACGTACAAGACACCATCAGCCGGGTCAGCGGCGTGGGTGAAGTACAGGTATTCGGAAGTCCTTATGCCATGCGCATTTGGTTGAACCCAGACAAGATGAACCAGTTCAAGGTAACGCCAGGCGATATTCGCAACGCAGTGCGGGCCCAGAATGCACAGGTTTCAGCCGGTGAGCTGGGGGGAGCCCCTGCGGTGAAAGGCCAATCATTGACGGCCACAATTACCGCACAGACCTTGCTGGAAACACCAAAAGACTTCGAGCAGATTATTTTACGAACCACTGAAGATGGTGCAACCGTGCGCCTGAAAGATGTTGCGCGAATTGACTACGGCAGTGAAAACTACAATATTTTGCCGCGCTGGAATAGTCGCAACGCCTCGGGCATCGGTATTCGTCTGGCTTCCGGTGCCAACGCGCTTGATACAGCAGAGGCTGTGATTGCAGGAATGGAGCGAATTACTCCCCTGATTCCGGAGGGCATGGAATGGGACGTCGCCTATGACACCACGCCATTCGTGAAGATCTCGATTGAAGGCGTGGTTAAAACACTGATTGAGGCGATCATTCTGGTTTTCCTCGTGATGTACCTGTTCCTTCAAAACTTCCGCGCCACTCTGATTCCAACCATCGCAGTGCCCGTGGTGTTGTTGGGTACCTTTGCGGTGCTCTCAGTATTCGGCTTTTCAATCAACACGCTAACCATGTTCGCCATGGTACTGGCCATTGGCTTGCTGGTAGACGACGCCATTGTGGTGGTTGAGAACGTGGAACGTGTGATGGCAGAAGAAGGTTTGTCGCCTTTGGAGGCCACACGAAAATCGATGGATCAGATTACCGGTGCATTGGTGGGTATTGGTTTGGTGCTGTCGGCTGTATTCGTACCCATGGCGTTTTTCCCAGGCTCAGCCGGTGTCATCTACAAACAGTTTTCAATCACGATTGTATCGGCCATGGCCTTGTCAGTGCTTGTGGCGTTGGTACTGACACCTGCACTGTGTGCCACCATGCTCAAGCCGATTGAGAAGGGTCATGCTCAAGATAAAAAAGGATTCTTTGGCTGGTTCAACCGTAAATTTGATTCCAGCAATGCGCGCTATCAAGGCATGGTGGGGCGCATGCTGCACAAGTCGGGGCGCTACCTGATTATTTACGGTGGTTTGCTGGCGGTTGCGGCCTTCATGTTCACCCGCCTGCCCACTTCGTTCCTGCCCGACGAAGACCAAGGTGTGTTTTTCACGCAGGTGCAATTACCCGCAGGTGCTACCCAAGAACAAACCCTGCAAGTGCTGGCCAAGATGGAAGATTACTTCCTGAACCAGGAAGGCGACAACGTGAAATCCCTGTTCACCGTGGCAGGTTTCAGTTTCTCGGGCACAGGCCAAAACTCGGGTATCGGCTTTGTGCGCCTGCGTGACTGGAGCGAGCGTCCCGGCAAAGAAAACTCTGCGGCAGGCATCGTTCAACGCGCATCCAAAGAATTTGCAAGCTGGCCTGAAGCACAAGCTTTTGCATTTGCACCACCGGCCATTCGGGAATTGGGCAATGCATCTGGCTTCAATTTGTTCATTCAAGACCGCACAGGGCTGGGACGTGATGCCTTGCTGCAGGCCAGAAACAGCATGATCGGCGAAGCCGCGAAAAACCCGGTGCTGGCTGGCGTTCGACCCAACGCCACCGCCGACACACCGCAATACCAACTCGATATTGACAATGCCAAGGCGGGTGCACTCGGTGTGAGTGTTGCGGAAATTAGCGACACACTCACCTCGGCCTGGGGCGGCAGCTTTATCAATGACTTCCTGGACAGGGGGCGGGTGAAACGCGTGTACATGCAAGCTGATGCACCTTTCCGCATGTTGCCCGAGGACTTGAACAGATTCTTCGTGCGTAACAACGATGGCGAGATGGTGCCCTTCTCCAATTTTGCATCCGCTCAATGGTCAATGGCATCGCCACGCCTTGAGCGTTACAACGGTTTGCCTGCGGTTGAAATTCAAGGACAGGCGGCACCAGGCATGAGCTCGGGCGACGCCATGGATGCGATGGAAGCGATTGCTGAAAACCTGCCAGAGGGCATGGGCATTGAGTGGACAGGTTTGTCATACGAAGAGCGGCAATCCGGTTCGCAAGCCCCCCTACTCTATGCATTGTCATTGTTGATTGTGTTCTTGTGTTTGGCTGCGCTGTACGAAAGCTGGTCCATCCCATTTGCAGTCATGCTGATTGTGCCCTTGGGCGTAGTGGGTGCCCTGCTGGCGGCCAGCGGCCGCGGCTTGGCCAACGATGTTTACTTCCAGGTCGCCTTGCTGACCACGGTGGGTTTGTCCGCAAAGAACGCAATTTTGATTGTTGAGTTTGCCAAGGAGCAATTCGACCAGGGCCGTGATTTGCTGGAGGCCACACTCGACGCGGTGCGCATGCGCTTGCGCCCCATCATCATGACCTCACTGGCCTTTGGCCTGGGTGTAGTGCCCTTGGCCATTTCGACAGGTGCAGGTTCAGGCAGCCAGAATGCGATTGGTACCGGTGTATTGGGTGGCACCATTTCTGCAACCGTGTTGGGTATTTTCTTTGTGCCCATGTTCTTCGTGATAGTGACTCGCCTGTTTGGCAAAAAGCGGGCTGAAGAAAATGTCGACCTGGCAAGCGGCGACCAAACGGGAGGAATCAGCAATGATCAACGAGGCTAAAACCACAACCAGCAAGGCGGAACTACGCCGCCAACAAATTCTGGATGCTGCTGCCGAATGTTTCAGAAAAAGTGGTTTTCACGGCGCCAGCATGTCGGAAATTGCCAAGTCCTTCGGCATGAGTGCGGGCCACATCTACAATTACTTTCAGAGCAAGGAAGCCATTATTGAAGCCATGGTCAAGCGCGACCTTGACCAGGCGCTTGAGCGGATTGCAAAAATTCAGGGGGAAAAAGACATTCTGAAAGCCATGCTTGGCACGGTGGACGAAGGTGTACAACGGCGCATTGACCGCAGTGAGCTGGACACGGAAATTTTGGCCGAGGCGGCACGAAACCCAAAAATTGCCGCGACAGTGCAATGCACCGACGCGGTAATTCGTGAAAAGGTAACCCACCTGATCAAAGGCATTCAGCCATTGAAGGATTCGCCACCCTGCGAATTCAGCCTTGCTGCGAAATCAACCATCTTGATGGCCTTGTTTGATGGCCTGCAAATTCGGGCCATTCGCGATCCGCACATGAAAGCTGACGACATTGCCCGCGTATTGAAAAGTGTCATTCAACAGATGCTTCAAAACTGATTTTGGTGCAGTAAGCACCGGAGGCACTCAAACGCTACCCAGCTGCCAAGCCCTCGAGTATTGGGCAATCCGGGCGGGAATCACCCTTGCAGCAATGAACCAAGCGCTCCAGCTCGGCCTTCATTGCATTCAATTCCCGAATTTTTAACTCCAGCGCATTCAGATGCGACTGCGCCAATTTTTTCACTTCCCGGCTTGGGCGCGATTTGTCCTGCCACAGGCCGAGTAGTTCTTCGATTTGCTTGATTGAAAAACCAAGGTCTCGGGAATGCCGTATAAAACGCAACAGATGCAAATCTCGATCGTTGTAAAGTCGATAACCCGCATCAGTGCGATTGGCCTCGGGCAGTAAACCCACCTGCTCATAGTGACGAATCATTTTGGCGGTGATACCCGACTCCATGGCTGCCTCACCAATGGTGAACCATTCCTTGCGTGTCAATTCAGCGTACATATTCACGACTCCACCGTTTCAGGTTTTGACAATTTGGGTTTCCAGCGTGTCAGCAACAAGGCATTGCTGACCACACTGACTGAACTCAGCGCCATGGCAGCACCCGCAACCACCGGGTTCAGTAAACCCATGGCTGCAAGGGGAATGCCCACCGCGTTGTAAACAAATGCCCAGAAAAGATTCTGCTTGATCTTGTTGTAAGTGCGCCGGGAGATGTCAATGGTTTGAGCCACCAATGCCGGGTCAGGCCGCATCAGCGTAATGTCCGCTGCGTGCATGGCCACTTCGGTTCCACTGGACATGGCAAAACTCACATCGGCAGCAGCAAGCGCTGGTGCATCGTTGATGCCATCGCCCACCATGGCAACCACCTGGCCTTGTTGACGATAGTGCGCCACTGCCTCGCTCTTGTTGTGGGGCAACTGTTCGGCCTGAACCTCTGAGATACCGAGCGCTTGCGCAACACGTTGCGCACTGGCCCTTGAATCGCCAGTCAGCAGCACCGACTTCACCTGCAAGGTATTCAAATTTTTCACAGCGGCATGGGCGCCCGGCTTCAATGCATCCCCAAACCCAAGGGCACCGAGCAATGCCACACGACCGTTGTCTTCTTCAGCCACCCAGGCGTGGGTGGGCGCATTGTCGGGCAGGCCCGTTGCAACCGTATTCAAAGCCGAATCAGTGACCCCCAATTCATGCATCCAGCGCGCCGTGCCCACATATACACGTGTGCCGTTCACAATACCGCTGACACCACGCCCAGGTTTGTCTTGCAACTGCATGGCCACTTGCCATGCAATACCTTGATCCTTCGCATGGTTCAACACGGCCGATGCCAAGGGGTGAGCACTGCCAGCCTCCACGGCGGCGGCCTTGCCCAGCAAATCATCCAAGCCATTGGTGTTAAGTGGCACCACGGCGCCCACAGAAGGCTTGCCTTCGGTCAGTGTGCCGGTTTTGTCAAACACCACGGTGTTAATGCGGTGGGCCAACTCCAGTGCCTGTGCATCTTTAATCAAAATACCATGCCGTGCTGCCACGCCAGTGCCCGCCATAATTGCAGTGGGTGTGGCCAAACCCAGCGCACATGGGCAGGCAATGACCAACACCGCCACGGCATTCAAAATTGCCAATTCAAGATTGCCGCCCTCGGCGAGGAACACCCAGTAAAGCAATGTAAGCGCTGCAATCACCAACACCACGGGTACAAACACGGCACTGACTTTGTCCACCAATTTTTGAATATCGGGCTTGGCAGCTTGGGCGTCTTCAACCAAACGAATAATTTTGGCCAATGTGGTTTCAGCGCCTACCGCGCTTACTTCAATCAACAAGCGTCCATCCAGATTCACGGCACCGCCGGTCACTTTACTACCTGGCGATTTCTCAACAGCCTGGCTTTCTCCGGTAATCAAGGCCTCATCCACATGACCCTCGCCTTCCAGTACATGGCCATCAAGCGGAATCCGCTCACCGGGTTTCACGACCACCCGCATTCCCACCGCCACACTGGCAATTGGCAAGACCTCTTCCTGCCCGTTCTGAATCACCGTGGCGGTGTCGGGCCGCAATGCTTGCAAGGCTGCGATGGCTGCGGTGGTTTGTCGCTTGGCGCGCGCTTCAAGCCATTTGCCCAACATCACCAAGGTGATTACGGCTGACGAGGCCTCAAAGTACAAATGCGGGTTGCCCTCTCCCATCATGTAAGCCGACAACCCAAACGCCGCCGATGTACCAATGGCCACCAGCAAGTCCATATTGCCGGTTCGGTTCTGAATGGCTTTTAAGGCGCCGCGATAAAACCGCGCACCCAGCCAAAACTGCACCGGGCTGGCCAACAGCAATTGAACCCAGCCAGGCAACATGAGGTGCTTGTCAAATAACATGCCCACCATGGGCAACACCAGCGGAAGCGTCAGCAAGGCACCCCAAAGCACCATCAGCCCCTCTTTGTCGGTTTGCCTGGTTTGTGTTGCACCCGCAGCAAGTTGAGGCCACTGCTGCGTATCCTGAATTGGCTTGGCCTCATAACCGGCCTTCTCGACTGCAGCCAACACTGCGGATAGCAATTCTGGTTTGCTTAGTTGAACGCGTGCTTTCTCGGTGGCCAGGTTCACGGTGGCGCTGATCACACCAGGTGTGGCCAGCAGGGCTTTTTCAACTGCGCTAGAACAAGAAGCGCAGCTCATTCCGCCTACAGCGATGTCAATGGCATTGGATGATTTATTATTCATGCTTGCTCTCTGCGATTTGATTGAAGCATTGTCAACCTTGCCATAATGTCAAGGTCAATGCCTTGACCTTACCATGATTGGAAGGTTCAGACTACAGTTGTATTGAACTAACCGGAGACTTGAAATGATTGAACTTACAGTTGAAAAAATGAAATGTGGCGGTTGCGCCGCCAATGTGGAACGCGCAGTAAAAGCGCAAGACGTGGCCGCGACAGTGCAAATTGACCTGACGCAAAAGCTGGTTCAGATTCAGAGCAATTTGCCTGCAGCGACTTTGGCCAAAACAATCAGCGATGCTGGCTACCCGGCACAAATAAAAGTCTAACTGGCTTCAGAATAGGCCGCGCCCCAATAGTTGTAGGTGAATGCTTTGGGGCCTGGCACATACATGGTTTCAATTTCACTGACTTGAAAGCCACCTGCTTTCAACAAAGCTGGAATATCGCGGTTTAAGTGACAACCACCAGCCAACTTGCCCCACACCGGTTGCAAACGGTTTTGAGTATTGCGCACGGCTTCATCCGGGGCCACTCCATGCTCACAAAACAGCAATTGACCGCCAGGCTTTAACACCCTGCGCATTTCCTTCAAAGCCTGTACCGGTTCGGGAATGGTGCACAGGGTGTAAGTCATCACAATGGTGTGAATGCTGGCATCGGGCAAAGGAATTTTCTCGGCTGGCAAGCCCATCAGCTCAACACTCAAACCCGTATGCGCAATGCGCTTTTTGGCCAGTCGATGCATTTGCATTGCGGGATCCAGGCCAATGATTTTTTCAACCTTTGTTGCATCGTAATGGCGCATGTTCAGGCCGGTGCCAATGCCGATTTCAAGCACCTTGCCCGTGGCCTTGGGCACCACTTTTTGGCGTTGCCTGTTAATGGCTTTCATGCCGCAAGCGAAATCGAGCAAGGTCGGCAACACATGACGGTCGTATAATTCGGCAATCAGTCCCAATTTTTGTCCTTTTTATATTGAGGAAAACAGGCCACCATGCAAAATAACCCGGATCAGTTCAGTTCCAAAATCGGCTTTGTACTGGCGGCCGCCGGCTCAGCCGTGGGTATCGGAAACCTGGTTGGTTTTCCCGTAGCCGCTGCAAAAAATGGTGGCGGCGCGTTCCTGTTACTTTACATTTTTTTCGTGGTGGCCATTTGCCTTCCGCTCATACTCGCTGAACTCAGCATGGGGCGTGCCACGGGGAAAAGCCCTTTGGGTGCATTCCGGGAAATTTCCAAAGGGCACAAGGGCTGGGTGTTGGCAGGTGCGCTGTCACTGATCACGCCCTTCATGATCGCAGTCTTTTACACCGTGCTCACTGTGTGGTTACTGGGATATTTTTTGGTGGTGCTTTCCGGTCGCTTGGACCAACTGGCCACACCGGTATATTTCGGCGGTTTTATTACCAGCCCATGGATATTTGCCTACCTGGCAGCAGTCATTGGCATGGTGGTTCTGGTGCTGAAAGGTGGTGTACGCGACGGGATTGAAAAAGCCTCGCGGCTGCTAATGCCCATGTTGTTCATCATGCTGATCGGTTTGGCCGTGTTTGTACTCACGCTGCCCAACGCCAGCGCCGGCTTGAAGTTCTACTTCACCCCGCAACTGGACCGAATTACCTGGAGCGTGGTCAACGGTGCCTTGTCGCAGGCCTTCTTTTCCCTGTCGCTTGGCATGGGCATTTTAATCACCTATGGTTCGTATTTGCGCAAACAAGACAACCTGGTTCAATCTGCAAAAATGCTGGCTTGCACCGACACAGGTGTGGCAATGGTAGCGGGCCTCATGACCCTGCCTGCAATTTTCGCCATTTACCCCAACACCAACCCCAGCGAACTCAGCGATTCCTCTGTGGGTTTGATCTTCTCGTTCTTCCCCAATATTTTCATGGCCATGGTGCCCAAGTTTGGTTATGCCATGGCCAGCTTTATTGCAGCAACATTCTTTTTGCTGGCCTTCGTGGCGGCCATCACTTCGCTGGTGTCCATCATTGAAGTACCCGTGGCCGCATTGAAAGCCGAGAGCAGGCAGACTCGCAACAAGGCTTTGGCATTGGTGATCACGGGGGTGTTGGTGGGTGCCGTATTCAGCGCTTTGTCTTTTGGGCAGGTGAAATGGCTTGCTGAATTTGCGTTTTACGCTGGGGCCAACAAATCGCTTTTCGATGTGTTGGTGGATGTGTTTTACGACACCATACTGCCCTTCAACGGCCTGCTCATTTGTCTGCTCGTGACATGGCAATGGAAGCGCCACAATATGGCAGCAGAGATGGCCAGTGGCGGCTCAGGCGGCTGGCTTGAACGGTACACCCATGCCGCCATTGCATTCTGGATCCCTGCCATTCTGGCCACCGTGTTTGTCATCACGGCGACCAACAAATTCTTCAGTTGATGAGCGACTAGATTACTGGCACGCACAGTGCCACTTTTTATGCTGTAATAGGAAGAGTCAAAAAATATTCCGGAGACAGCATGAAATCACCTACAGCATGGTTTACCCCTGCTTTGGTCGCGCTCGCCCTGTTGGCAGCCTGTTCCAAGGCACCCACTCCCATCGACCCCAACAGTGCAGCCAGCGAATACACGCAGGCATTTCATGCCCAAGTTGCCGAGAACACAGATTTGGTGGACACCGCCAACAATGCCGATGCCCGCAAGGGTTTGATCGCCAAACCCACTGGCAAAGTCTTGAACGACGAAGGTGAGGTGATCTGGGATTACGACGAATTCAATTTCATTGAAGGCAAGGCCCCCGGCACAGTGAACCCCAGCCTGTGGCGGCAAGCCAGCCTGAACAACCAGATTGGCTTGTACAAAGTGGCCGATCGCATTTACCAGTTGCGCGGCTTCGATTTATCAAACATGACGCTGATTGAAGGCGAGAAAGGCTGGATTGTAGTTGACGTGCTGACCAGCGAGGAAACTGCGCGCGCAGCCATGGCCTTTGCGCGCAAGCACTTGGGCGATAAACCGGTGACTGCCATTGTGTTTACCCACAGCCATGTGGACCACTTTGGCGGTGCACTGGGTGTACTCAGCGCCGAGGAAGTTGCTACACGCAAGGTGCCCGTGGTGGCACCCATCGGCTTCATGGAAGAGGCCACCAGCGAAAACCTGCTGGTGGGCATGGCCATGGCACGCCGATCCATTTACATGTACGGCAAGCGCCTGCCACGCAGCCCTGAAGGCTTGATCGACAACGGTTTGGGCAAAGCCGTGGCCTATGGCAAGGTGGGCATATTGCCGCCCACACTGGTGGTGAAAGAAGCCAAGGAAACCCATGTACTCGATGGTCTTGAATTCATGTTCCACAACGTGCCGGGTAGCGAGGCCCCTTCAGAATTTGTATTTTATCTGCCCACATTAAAGGCATTCGGCAGTGCTGAACTGTTTGGTCACACGCTGCACAACCTGTACACCCCTCGCGGTGCCAAGGTGCGCGACGCCCTGAAGTGGGCTGCTTACATGGACGAGGCCATTGCCTATGCAGGCGATGCCGAGGTGATGTTTCACCAGCACAACTGGCCCGTGTGGGGCGCTGAAAACGTGCGCAGCTTTATGGAAAAACAGCGCGATGTGTACCGCTTCATTCATGACCAAACTGTGCGCCACATGAATGCGGGCTACACCTCCACGGAAATCGCGGGAAAAGTGGCCATGCCACCCGCCCTGAACAGCTTCCTGAGCGGGCGCGGTTACTACGGCACCGTGTCGCACAACGTCAAAGCGGTGTACCAGTTTTACATGGGCTGGTTCGATGCCAACCCTGCCAATTTGAACCCCCTGCCCCCGGTTGAAGCCGCAAAAAGGTATGTCGATGTAGCGGGTGGTATGGATGCATTGCTGAACAAGGCCGAAGATGCCGTGAACAAAGGGGAGTACCGTTGGGCAGCCGAGTTGTTGAAACATGCCGTGTACGCAGAACCCGAGAACGCACGCGCCAAAGGCTTGTTGGCCAAGAGTTTCGACCAGATGGGCTACATGGCCGAGTCTGCGCCCTGGCGCAATTTTTACCTGACGGGTGCACTTGAATTGCGCGAAGGCGGTTACACAGAAGGCTTCAAACGCACGGCATTTCTCGACATGCTGAAACACACACCCACTGAGCGCTTTCTGGAAGCCATGGCGGCTTCACTGAACAGCGAGAAAGCCGAGGATGAAGACATTCAAATTAATTTAGTGTTTTCAGACACACAGGAAAGCTACGTGCTGCGCATCAACAACAGTGTGTTGCACCACCGCGCAGGCAAACCAGAGAACAACTCTGCGGCCACGCTCACCTTGAGCAAGCCATTCTTTCTGAACATGATGACCGGTGAAGCTGGCGCCACCGACTTGCTGTTTTCGGATCAAACCAAAATCGATGGCAGCACGATCAAACTGGGTCAGTTCTTCGGCATGCTCGAAAAAGCCACAGGCAATTTCAACATTGTGACGCCGTAATTCATTCTGAGCTGTGTCAGTAATATTCGGGTTTCCACGATTGGCCGGGAAACCCGAACAACCCTATAGTGTGCGAATGACCAACCACTCATTTCCCGGTAATTCACATGTCCTCAGCCCAAGCCAAACACGCCACACTTCAACCCTTTCACCTTGCTTTCCCGGTCACCGACATTGCTGTGGCCCGCAAATTTTATGGCGAAGTCATTGGCTGTGAGGAAGGGCGAAGCGCACCACACTGGGTGGATTTCAACTTTTATGGCCACCAATTGGTGGCACACCTGGCACCCGAAGAAGTGGGGTGCAAAGCCAACAGCAGCGTAGACGGCCATGCCGTGCCAGCCAAGCATTTTGGTGTCATTTTGACCATGGAACAGTGGAATGAACTGGCGGATCGCCTGAAAGCGGCGGGCACCAAGTTTGTAATTGAGCCTTACATTCGATTCAAAGGCCAGGTGGGTGAACAAGCCACCATGTTCTTCATGGACCCATGCGGCAATGCACTTGAGTTCAAGGCCTTTGCCAACATGGACCAGATTTTCGCAAAATGAGTTTTGCCAAAGAAGCTTAACTAAAGCTTTGCTCCATTTCACGGCGGAATTTCACCGCTGTGGAATTGGCATCAAACGCCACATCATTCCAGCTCACCGGCTGGCCCGCCTTCACGGGTTTCAGCAACTTCACACCATGTGCCAAGCCCAATGGCAAACCGCCCAAGGCCAACGATTCCTGCGCAGGCAACAGCTTGCCGTACACGGTGTAACCACCTTCGCCATCCAGCATTTCACCCGCCTGTAAATCCCGTTTGGCTGTGGCCACCACATCGCCATGCCAGCAAATGGGCGCGCCGGTTGCCTCGCCCCGAACACCGATGGATGCCACTGAAATGCCAAGTTCCAACCCGATCAAGTGGAAGGGTTTGTACATGCTGGAATACTGCCCACTGGGGTCGGTGATCAAACCATATTCCTTGAAGCAACGGGCCACGTATTCACTGTCGGCCGCGAAGGTGACATACACCCCCCAACGCAAATCCCGAAACACTGGGCGCGTGTCCCGTTCCACACTGGAAATCACTTCCACCTGGCCGCGCTGATCCAGAATGCCACCGTGTTCACGTGGCTTCAGGATTCGCGCCAAGTCGTCGACACCCACAGCGGGAAACTTCAGGCCGCTGGGCGCGGCCAAACCCGTGGCATTGGCCACCGCTGCCATTTCAATCGCACTTTTGGTGCCATCCAGAAAGCTGTTGAACATTTGCGCATTCATGCCACCCTTGGCTGCATCCTCGGCCGTTAAACCATAGTGGTTCCACACGGTGTCGGGTGTGCTTTCATGGTACGTGGGCAAGTACTTCGTACCTTTCCCTGCGGCCACCACCGAAAAACCGGCAGCCCTCGCCCAGTCCACCATCTCGAAAATCAGCGCAGGCTGATCGCCGTAGGCCAGTGAATACACGATTCCTGCTTCGTCGGCCTTGCGTTTCAGCAAGGGACCCGCCAACGCGTCGGCCTCAACATTCACCATCACAATGTGTTTTTTATATTCGCAACAGGCCAGCACATGGGCAATTCCCACGGCAGGGTTGCCGGTTGAATCAATAACAATGTCCACGAAAGGCGACTCAATCAGCTTCATGCCGTCGTCAATAATCGCGGTGTTGCCCTGCTTGGCGGCCTGTTCCAATGTGGCCGCGTTGTAGGCCTCTTCTTTCCAGCCCACGTTTTTAAGCGCAGCACGTGCTCGATCTGGTGATAAGTCTGCAATGCCCACCATGTGAATGCCAGGTGTTCGCGGTACTTGAGAAAGATACATGGAGCCAAATTTGCCGGCACCGATCATGCCAACGCGCAGGGGCTTGCCTTCAGCGGCACGCTGCTGAAGCTTGGAAAATAAATTCATGGTGACCTTTTGTGGTGGGTGCAGATTTGGCGTACAGAATAACCCGCACACACCATGCCGGAAAACCCGAAGTATCCCTACCCTTGCGCGCGCTGAATTGCCTCACGCAACATTTGAACATTGGGTACACCCGAGAAAAACTGATTTCCAACCAAAAGTGAAGGCACCGCCTGAATGCCCATTTGTTGGGTGTGTTGAAGATCGGCATCGTGCTGCGCATTGGATTGGGGAGAATTCACGAATTCATCCAGGCCAGAGGGATCAAGGTTGAGATCCTGAAGAATGCTTTTAAGGATTTGGGTATCGCCAATGTCCTTGTTCTGCTGAAAAAACGCTTTCATCACCGCAGTGGTGTATTCATTGCCCTTGCCCTGCTGCTTGGCATATTGCAAACCCAAAAACGCCTTGCGCGTGTAAGGCTGTGGTGACACGGTAGGCAATTTGATCGGCACACCCAAACGCTCAGCCATGGGGTACACCGATGCCTTCCACACACGCGGCAAATATTCATCTTCGGGTTTCAACGTGGGTGTTGGGTAGGGGCGCAGCTCGAAGGGCATCCACTCCAGTTCCACATTCAAACCTTCGACAGCCTGCTCGATAATCGATTCGCCAAATAAACAGAATGGACACACAAAATCGGTCCAAACCTGGATTTTGACGGGGGTGTTGTTGGGGCTCGGCATGGGGTGCTCCTGAATTGAATGCTGCTAGCGATGACCGTTAGTTTGCCACTTTAACGCGCCCCTGCCGCGAGCCTCACTCAAGTTCGTCTCTTGCATGGTCGATTCTCCCGGCTTTGCCACTCCTGCGCGCCGCTTACGCGTCACTGGTAGTGTCAATTCTCCCGGCTTTTCGCTCGTAGGCGAAAAGCTTCGACTCCCCCACGCAAAGTCCGCAGGGACTTTGCTTCTCTGCCGCCCTGAAATGAAAAAAGCCCTGAACACAGTTCAAGGCTTTTTGTAATTTCTGGCGGAGAGAGGGGGATTCGAACCCCCGATAGGCTATTAACCTATACACGCTTTCCAGGCGTGCGACTTAAACCACTCATCCATCTCTCCGCGGTAAGCGCGAGAGTATAGCAAAGAATCCCCTTGGGTATCCAGTGCATTCTCATCGCATTAAACATTTCATTCAGATTCAGGCACGCGCAGCACACGCATTACACCGGGCGCTTCGTCTTTGCGCCCACCAGCCAGCGAGGCCACCACCATGGCCAAAGCGCTCAGCGGAATCGTAAACACGCCACTGGCCACACCGCTTAAGCCAACAATTTGCACCGCATCCAGGTTAAACAAAGCCATGAACGACGCATTGGTCAATGCCAAACACAGGCTGGAACTGACAAACCCGGTGCCCATGGCCCACAGGGCTCCCCTGCGCGTGGCACCACTCCAGAAAATACCCGCTACCAAAGGCACAAACAGACTTGAAGCCGCCAAGGCAAAAGCCGAACCCACAAGCACCACAATGTTGCCGGGTTGCAGGCTGGTGATCCACGCGGCCATCAACGCAGCACTCAACAGCGCAATTTTTGACATGGTTACACGGCGTTGTGCGGTCGCCTCAGGGTCAAGCACGCGGTAGTACAAGTCGTGCGACAGGCTGCCCGCAATGGCCAGCAGCAAGCCATCAGCCGTCGACAATGCCGCAGCCAAACCACCTGCCGCAATCAGCCCCGAGAGAAAAAATGGCATGCCAGCAATTTCGGGCGTAATCAACACCAAAATATCCGGGCTCAGGCCAATTTCCGCAAACTGAACCACCCCATCCTGATTCACATCCTGCAAAGTAGCCAGGCCCGGCATTACCCTTGACCATGCCGCAATCCAGTTGGGAATTTCGTTGTAACTCAAACCCACCAGGTTTTCATAGACCACCACTTTGGCGATCACACTTAACCAGGGCGAAGCCAGGTAAATCACCAAAATGCAGCCCAAAGCAACCACCACCGACCAACGGGTTTGCGATGCATTTGGCGTGGTGTAAAAACGCATGATGATGTGGGGCAAGGCCACCGTGCCACACATCAACGTAAAAGCCACCGCCAGAAAACTGACCAAGGCCTTGGTATTGGACAAGCCGGAATCATCGTTCACTGAACCAAAATGCGGCACACTCGCCTTCACTTTGTCCAGGTAACGCTGCTTTTCCTGACTCCATTTGAGCTTGGCAGCTTGAGGATCCCTGGGGAAACCGCTCAATACCCTTTCAGCAGCTTTGATTTCCTGAAACGTCGATCCATCGTAGCGGGCCAATTCCAGGTTCTTACGGCGTGCTTCATACCCCTCTGCCCACGACGAAGGCAAGGTGTCGATCAACAACTGATAACGATCTGCTTCGCGCAAATAAACACTGCGCACTTCCGCTTCTGCCGGGTCGGCAAAAAACTTGCGTTCCTGGGCTCGCACATACTCTGGGAAACTGGTGGGTCCGCCGTCTACAAAACGCTCGCTACTGCCCTGACCGGTGAACCCGATCAAGGCGACCACACTCACCATCATCGCAACAATCATGACAATGTATTGCGCAACCGCTGTCCAGGTTACTGCACGCATTCCGCCTAAAAATGAACACACCAAAATACCGGCAAGCCCGAAGAAAACACCAATGCCAAATTCAACGCCAGCGAAACGCGATGTGATTAATCCCACAGCATAGATTTGCGCAATCACATACACAAAAGAAATACTGACAGTCATCAGTACGCAGATCAACCTGACTGCCCTGCCCTTGTCGGCCCCTGCGTAGCGCGCTGCCAAAAAATCGCCCACCGAGAAAAATGCAAACTTGCGCAGGTAAGGCGCAATCAACAAGGCGATCAACACAAAGCCACCAGTCCACCCAACCAGCAAAGCCAAGGCTTCAAATCCACTGTAAAAAAGGGTACCGGCAACGCCAAGAAAAGACGCAGCACTCATCCAGTCAGCTGCGGTGGCCATGCCGTTGTACACGGCAGGCACCGTGCGCGAGGCCACAAAGTATTCATGCATGTCCGAGGTTCGGCTAAGCAAGCCGATGACCGCATAGGCACCCAAGGTAATGAAGATGAAAAAGTAACCAATCCACTGGCGACCAATTCCATAGTCTTCCATGATGGCGGCACCCGCAATGCACACCAAAAAGCCGAAGGTAAGCACTGAGAAAAACCGGGTCAGGCTGAGCGTAAAACTCATGAATGCACTCCTGGCGCCTCGATTCCTTCAAACGAAAAAAACCAGCCCACCGAAGTGGAACTGGTTTTTATGAAAGCCCACAATTCCCCGTTCACGGAGAGAGCCGGGCCGATCAGTTGGGTTTGCCCAGTTGATCCAGAATGGCAGGGTTTTCCAAAGTGGAGGTATCTTGCGTAATTTGCTCGCCTTTGGCCAAACTACGCAACAAGCGACGCATGATCTTGCCTGAACGTGTTTTCGGCAGATTGTCGCCAAAACGGATTTCCTTGGGCTTGGCAATTGGACCAATGTCTTTGCCCACCCAGTTGCGCAGGTCCATGGCCAGTTTTTGCCCGGCCTCACCCGTTGGTCGATCGCCTTTCAACACCACAAAGGCCACAATCGCTTCACCGGTCAAATCATCGGGGCGGCCCACCACTGCGGCCTCCGCCACCAATTCATTGGCGACCAGTGAACTTTCAATTTCCATGGTGCCCATGCGGTGGCCCGATACGTTCAACACGTCGTCAATACGACCCATGATCGTGAAGTTGCCGCTGGTTTTGTCGCGTACTGCGCCATCACCGGCCAGGTACAATTTCCCACCCAGCTCTTCAGGGAAATAGCTTTTCTTGAATCGCTCAGGGTCGCCCCAAATGGTACGAATCATGGCAGGCCACGGGCGTTTCACCACCAAAATACCACCTTGCCCATTGGGCAAATCGCCACCCACTTCATCCACCACCGCGGCCATAATACCGGGCAGCGGCAAGGTGCACGAACCGGGCACCAGCGGTGTGGCGCCTGGCAATGGTGTAATCATGTGGCCACCGGTTTCGGTTTGCCAGAAGGTGTCCACGATTGGGCACTTCTCGCCACCCACATTTTTGTAGTACCACATCCAGGCTTCCGGGTTGATCGGCTCGCCCACCGAACCCATCAAGCGCAGGCTTGAAAGATCATAGCTCTTGGGATGCACTTTCTCATCGGCCTCACACGCCTTGATCAGCGAACGAATCGCGGTGGGTGCAGTGTAGAAAATTGTCGCGCTGTGACGCTGAATCATTTCCCAGAATCGACCAGCATTGGGGTAAGTGGGCACACCCTCAAACACAATTTGCGTGGCGCCCACAGCCAAGGGGCCATAGGTAATGTAGGTGTGGCCGGTAATCCAGCCGATGTCGGCCGTGCACCAGAACACATCGTTGGGCTTGATATCGAACGTCCACTTCATGGTCAATGCAGCCCATAGCAGGTAACCTGCCGAACTGTGCTGCACGCCCTTTGGCTTGCCGGTTGAACCAGACGTGTAAAGAATGAACAGCGGGTGCTCGGAATCGACCATTTCAGGCGCGCACACATCGCTTTGCTTGTCTGCCAAATCGTGCAGGTAAACATCACGGCCGCCCTGCATGCCAACATCGGCACCAGTGCGCTTGTACACAATCACATTCTTGACAGCCTCGCAGCCGCCCAGGCTCAGGGCTTCATCCACAATCGCCTTCAGTGGCAACTGTTTACCACCGCGCACTTGCTGGTCCGCAGTGAACACAGCCACAGCGCCAGTATCCACAATGCGATCTTGCAAGGCTTTGGCTGAAAAACCGCCAAACACCACCGAATGCGTGGCACCAATTCGCGCACAAGCCTGCATGGCAGCCACACCTTCAACACTCATGGGCATGTAGATAACAACGCGGTCACCTTTTTTCACGCCCAGGCCTTTCAGGCCATTGGCAATGCGGCTTACCTTGCCCAGCAGTTCTTTGTAGGTCACCTTGGTGACTTCGCCACCATCGGCTTCGAAAATCAAGGCCACTTTGTCGCCCAGGCCAGCTTCGATATTTTTGTCCAGGCAGTTGGCCGACACATTCAATTCGCCGCCGGTGAACCACTTGTAAAACGGGGGCGTGGATTCATCCAGCACCTTGTCATAGGCCTTGGAAAATTGCAGGTTCTCTTTGGCCAAACGCGCCCAAAAACCTTCGAAATCCGTTTCAGCTTCCTTGCACAAGGCGTTGTAGGCGTCCATACCGCCAATCGTGGCGCTGCGCTGCCAGTCGGCACTGGGCTCAAACACACGCGTTTCGTGTGACACTGATTCGATCGATGACATCCTGTCCTCCAAGAGTTACTTGATTTTCTATTAATTTAGGTTGAATAAACAATAGGCAAAAGCTCTTACTCTCACCTTACACCATGGCGCACCACAGCAATTTGCATTCCAGCTGGGTATCGGCTACGTCGGTGTAGCTTGGTTCTGCTATAGTTTGCGCCATCATCCCTTCAACCATTGCTGCACTGCACACTTGTCTCAAAATGGAACAATACAAACCGAAGCCACCTGCCCTTGCCCGCCTTATTTTCATGAGTCGTTGGCTACAACTGCCGCTCTACCTGGGTTTGATCATTGCCCAAGGTGTTTATGTTTATCATTTTTTAATTGAGTTGTGGCATTTGGTAGGCGGTGCAATTGAGCACACCTTGACCGAGGCCGGCATCATGCTGATCGTGCTGGGTTTGATCGACGTGGTCATGATTTCCAACCTGCTGATTATGGTGATCGTGGGTGGATATGAAACGTTTGTCAGTCGAATGCATCTAGAGAACCACCCTGACCAACCCGAGTGGCTGGATCATGTCAATGCCTCAGTATTGAAAGTGAAACTGGCAATGGCCATCATCGGCATTTCGTCCATTCACCTGCTGAAAACGTTTATCAACGCAGAGCAATACGATGAAAAAACCATCATTGCGCAGGCTTCCATCCATGTCATCTTTTTGCTTTCGGCTGTGGCAATTGCGTACTGTGATAAATTGCTGCACCAATCCGTACCCACCAAAAGCCATTTAAAATAAGCCAACGGCACACCATTGAAAGCAGGAGTTGTTTATGAACACCATCAAGCAAGAAGACTTCATCAGCTCAATCGCCGATGCCTTCCAGTACATTTCGTACTACCACCCGCTCGACTACATTCAGGCTTTGGGCAAAGCCTACGAGCGCGAGGAAAGTGAAGCCGCAAAAGACGCGATTGCGCAAATCCTGACCAACAGCCGCATGTGTGCCGAGGGCAAGCGCCCAATTTGCCAGGACACCGGCATTTCGGTGGTGTTTTTAAAAGTGGGCATGAATGTGCGTTGGGAGTCCACGATGAGTGTGACGGACATGGTCAACGAAGGTGTTCGCCGTGCCTACCTGCACCCTGACAACAAACTGCGCGCCTCGGTACTGCTCGACCCCGCTGGTGCACGCAAAAACTCCAAAGACAACACCCCTGCTGTCATTCATTACGAAATTGTGCCCGGCGATGGTGTGGAAGTCATTTGCGCAGCCAAAGGCGGCGGTTCCGAAAATAAATCAAAAATGGTCATGTTGAACCCATCCGACTCCATCGTGGACTGGGTATTGAAAACCGTGCCTACCATGGGTGCAGGCTGGTGCCCACCCGGTATTTTGGGCATAGGTATTGGTGGTACGCCCGAGAAGGCAATGTTGCTCGCCAAAGAAAGCCTGATGGCCCCCTGTGATATTCACGAATTGCTTGAACGTGGCCCCAGCAACCGAATCGAAGAACTGCGCTTGGAGCTGTACGACAAAGTGAACTCCTTGGGCATTGGTGCACAAGGCTTGGGTGGCCTGACCACGGTGCTGGATGTAAAAATTCTGGATTACCCAACCCACGCCGCATCATTGCCAATCGCCATGATCCCCAACTGTGCGGCCACACGCCATGTGCATTTCCATTTGCACGGTGACGGCCCAGCCAAACTGGAAGTGCCCAACCTGGCCGACTGGCCGCAGGTCAGCTGGACAGCCGATACCGAAAAAAGCAAACGTGTGAACCTGGACACGCTGACCCCAGCGGAAGTGGCAAGCTGGAAGCCTGGTCAAACGTTACTGCTGAACGGCAAAATGCTGACTGGCCGCGATGCTGCCCACAAGCGAATTGCCGACATGCTGCAAAAAGGCGAAAAGCTACCCGTGGACTTCACCAACCGCGTGATTTACTACGTGGGCCCAGTCGACCCCGTGCGCGACGAGGCTGTGGGCCCAGCAGGCCCCACCACCGCCACCCGCATGGACAAGTTCACCCGCATGATGCTGGAGAAAACGGGCCTGATCGCAATGATTGGCAAGGCCGAGCGTGGCCCTGTTGCCATTGAAGCAATTCGCGACAACAAATCAGCCTACCTGATGGCTGTGGGCGGGGCAGCCTACCTGGTGTCCAAGGCCATTACCAATGCAAAAGTGGTGGGCTTTGAAGACCTGGGCATGGAAGCCATTTACGAGTTTGAGATCAAGGACATGCCAGTGACCGTGGCCGTGGACAGCACCGGTATTTCCGTGCACAACACCGGCCCCAAAGAATGGCAAGCCAAGATCGGGAAAATTCCGGTCAGTGTGGCCTGAACCTGCAAGCCTATGTACCGCTGGTCTTGCGCCACCACCTTGGCAAGGCGCAGGCCAGCACTACAAAAGTAAGCAACACCGAAACTTCGAATCCGTGCAGGGTATCGCCTGCGTAACCGTCTTCTGCACCGGAAGCTGGCCAGCTTTCCACTACTGACTTCACCGCAGAATCAATCGAATCGATTGGCTGAGTATAGCTAGCTACCAAGCCTGCCAATACTTCAGTGTCGTTTAACTGCACAACCAAATCATTGAAAGTACGCGAGAAATCCTCGGCCTGTATTGCCTCTTGCCCAGACTTTATTTTTGCGACTCGCAAAGTACCTTCCGGGTGTTGAATGCTTTTGGTTTCACCGAGCAAAAACGAGGCGCCTGCCACAGGGTCATGCCCCAGTCCCAACACCAGCTGCGCGCCGAACAAATCAGCTTCCAACTCCATTTCACGCATCAGCTTGGAATAGTCGCGCTTCATGTCAAACGACAACATGAACTCGTCGAATGTGGAATTCACACCATACTGCTGCTGAATTTCAAGGGTTTTTTGAGGGTGTTTCAACACCAGATGCCCATATTCATGCGCGACCAAAAATGCCAATTGATCACTGTTCATGAACTGGATCCGATCAAGCCCAATGCTTAAATTCGCAGCGCCCTGTTCATCAATCCAAGTGCCAACCATGGCGCTGTCTTCTGTGAAATGAACTTGCGTTGGCACACCATTGAAAAAATGATGGTCAAACAGCACACTGAGCTTGAGTACGTCCAGCGAATGATTTGCCATTCAGTAGCCCTCCCTGAAACGGCCAGTGACAAATCATTAAAGCATGTTTTAAAACACTGCACAAAACTGAAACAAATCCATTTTTACGGGCTTGTTTCAGTGCTTCAGGCGTGCTGCTGATTCAATCCATGGCACTTTTGATTTGCGCCAGCGCGGTGGGATCTTCAATGGTGGTCATGTCGCCAGGATCACGGCCTTCACACACCGCCTGAATGGACCTGCGCAAAAGCTTGCCTGAACGGGTTTTTGGCAGCACATTCACAAAATAAACGCGTGCGGGCCGGGCCACAGCACCCAACTGGCCGTCTACCACTTTCATGATTTCCGATTCCAGCGCTTTTGCTTTGGCAGCATCCAGTTCATCGGCCGCCTTCAAAATGGCAAACGCCACTGCAACCTGTCCTTTCACCTGATCGGCCACGCCCACCACAGCCACCTCGGCCACAGCAGGGTGAGAAGAAATACTCTCTTCAATTTCGCGTGTACCCAAGCGGTGGCCCGCCACGTTGATCACATCGTCGGTACGTCCAAGGATAAAAAAGTATCCATCTTCATCGCGAATACCCCAATCGAATGTGGAATATACCTGCCGGGTTTTGAAGCTCGACCAATAAGTTTTTACAAAGCGTTCGTCATCGCCCCACACGGTTTGCATGCAACCCGGTGGCAAAGGCCCCTCAATGGCGACCACACCTTTTTCATTGGCCTTGCAGGGCTGCGCGGTGTCCTCGTTCAACACATTCACATTGAAACCAAACACTGGCACGCCCGGGCTACCCAGTTTGCCCGGCATTTCCTCAACACCACGCTGAACGGCCAAAATGGGCCATCCGGTTTCAGTTTGCCAATAGTTGTCCACAATTGGCTTGCCAATTGCACCGGAAATCCAGTCCGACGTGGTTTCATCCAAAGGCTCGCCCGCAAGGAACAATGCCTTTAGCGAACTCAAATCGTATTTGCTCAAGTAAGCGGGGTCTTGTTTTTTCAGCACTCGCACGGCTGTGGGCGCCGAGAACAACACCGACACTTTGTGGTCTTGAACTATCTTCCACCAAATGCCGGCGTCTGGCCGAATGGGCAAGCCCTCGTACATCACAGTGGCCATGCCCGCAATCAACGGACCATAGATAATGTAGCTGTGCCCCACCACCCAGCCGATGTCGCTGGTTGCAAAGAATGTTTTTCCTTTTTCACCCATGAAAATGTATTTCATGGACGCAGCCAATGCCACGGCATATCCACCCACATCGCGCTGCACGCCTTTGGGCTTTCCGGTGGTTCCGCTGGTGTACAGAATGTAACTGGTGTCGGTGGCTGCAAGCCACGTAACCGGCACTTTGGCCGTCGCCAATTCCTTGCGCAATGTGGCGTAATCCTGATCGCGACCGGCTACCGAAGTGAAAGACACCAAACCGCGATTCACCATAAGCACATTGCCAGGTTTAAAGCTTGAGCGTTCAATCGCTTCGTCCAGCAAAGGCTTGTAAGCCACCGCCTTACCTGCCCTGGAACCCGCGTCCGCCGACACAATCACCTTTGGCTTTGCATCTTCAATTCTTGAGGCCAGGCTGTGCGACGCGAAACCGCCAAACACCACTGAGTGAATCGCGCCGATTCGCGCACAGGCCAACATGGCAAATGTGGCTTCGGGAATCATCGGCATGTAAATCAAAACCCGATCACCTTTTTTCACGCCCATTTTTTGAAGCATTGCAGCGGCTATTTGCACCTCTTGGTGCAATTGGCGAAAGGTGTAAACCTTTTCCTGATCAACTTCGGTCGACACATAGATCAAGGCTGGCTTGTCACCCAACTGATCCAGATGTCGATCCACGGCGTTGTAGCACAGGTTCGTTTCACCACCCACATACCACGTTGCAAACGGGGGTTTGCTGTCGTCAAGCACCTTCTCGAACGGCTTTTGCCAATGAATCAAATCAGCCTGTCTGGCCCAAAAACCCTTTGGATTGCGGATAGATTCGTCATATAAATTCTGGTAAGTCCCGTTGGACTGATACTTCGCTTGCTCAACCACAGCGCTGTCTCCTCATTCTTGGTGCACCCAATGTAGAAACCCGCGCTTACGACACTCTGACTATCGCTAAAATTATTGTTAAACGAGAACACTTCTTGTTACATAAATAATTACTATTTGCTAGACTAGTTAGGTAAAAGTAACTCAACCACTCTCAGGAAAGTCCCAATCACCATGAAGAACACTTTCAAAACACTGATCTCAGTTTCAATCGCCAGTTTGATTGGCTTCGGTGCTGTAGCCCAAGCCGACGACAAAGTAATCAACCTCTACTCGGCACGCCATTACTCGACCGATGAAAAAATGTACGAGGACTTCACCAAGCAAACCGGTATCGCCATCAAGCGTCTTGAACTGGGCGACGAAGCGTTGCTTGAACGCATGCGCAGCGAAGGTGCTCGCAGCCCAGCTGACGTAGTACTGCTTGTTGATGCGGCCCGCTTGGCACGCGCCCAACAAGACGGTTTGTTCCAACCAGTGAAGTCAAAAGTGTTGTCCGACCGGATTCCAGCGCAGTTCACCGGTGAGAATGGCTTGTGGTATGCATTCTCAGCCCGCAGCCGCGTGATTGTGTACAACAAGGCGAACGTTGATCCCAAACTGGTCCAGAATTACGAAGACTTGGCCAAGCCAGAAATGAAAGGCAAGGTTTGCACACGTTCTGGCTCACACCCCTACATGCTTTCCCTGATGAGCAGCATGATCAGCCACCTGGGTGAAAAAGGCGCAGAAAGCTGGGCTCAGGGCGTAGTAGACAACATGGCCCGCAGCCCCAAAGGCGGCGATACCGACCAGATCCGTGCTGTAGCCTCCGGTGAATGCGGCGTGGCTTTGAGCAACAGCTACTACTGGGTTCGTTTGTTGAAATCTGACAAAGCCGAAGACACAGAAGTGGTGTCAAAAGTTGGCTTTATCTGGCCCAACCAAAGCAGCTACGGCGTTCACATGAACGTGTCTGGCGGTGCAGTTGCTAAAAATGCGCCCAACCGTGAAGGCGCTGTCAAGTTTCTGGAATACCTTGCCAGCGACTCTGCCCAGAAGTACTTTGCAAATGGTAACAACGAGTGGCCCACAGTTCCCGGCGTGAAGGTAGACAATGCTGCGCTGGAATCTCTTGGTGCCTACAAACAAGACGTAACACCGGCGAAAACACTGGCTGCCAACACAGCCCTGTCGCAGCAAATCATGGATCGTGTAGGGTACAAGTAATAAAATTTAGTAAGTTACCGATCGCTGATCAGTAAAAAAGCCTCACACTTTTTGTGGGGCTTTTTTTATTCACAAAACTGAAAGAAGCTTGATACACTTCAAAATGTCAATGTAACCGGCAAGTAAATTGGTGAAAAAAGCGAACGATAACAATAAAAACGCAGCGCCTACCCTGGAAACAAAACGCTTGGGCACTCGAAAAGTTCCCAAAGAACAGCGCATGGGCCAAATCCTGGATGTTGCTGGCTCAGTGTTTTCTCGCCACGGCTTCCACTCCACCAGCATGGAACAAATTGCTGAAGGCGCAGGTGTCACCAAACCCCTGCTCTACCGCTACTTTGGCTCCAAAGACGCGCTTTACCTGGCCACCATCACACAAGTGGGCAATCACCTCATGTCTGGCCTGTCCATATTGATGGCCAACCCAAATCCCAAAGAGCGACTGAAATTAATCATGTTCAGCTTTTTGACATTTGTAGAACGCCACCGGGACGGTTGGTCGGTTTTGTACAACGAAGCGCTGACAAGTGTTGGTCCGGTTGGCGAGAAGGTGGCCTTCTTTAGAAACAGCTTCATTGAAGCCTCGGCCAAAACCATTGAAGAACTCAACGACCCCTCGAAAGCCAAAAACGACGACAAGGCAGGCATTCAGGCTGTGGCCTTGGCCAACATCATGGTGGGGGCTGTTGAAGCGGGTGCGCGGTGGTGGATTCAGCACCCCGAAATTCCGATTCGGGATATGCAGAAAATGATTGAGACCAGCCTAATGCCGGGACTGTCGGAGAGATAGGACAAAGCGAACTTCGCAAACAACGCCGGTGGAATGATTAGTACGGTGAAGCTTTGCAGCAGCGTTGCATCATTGCGCCGATTCAAGATCAAGCCGCAATGCTTCCCACCATCAGCACTTTCGAATCACGCTCAGCCAGCACTTCAAACTTCGAAGCACCACTGGCAGTGACATGCTTCACTGAAATACCCGATGGCAAAAACACGGGCTGCTTGAACGACAAATCAAACTTGCTTGCACGCGAACACAAACTGGCTTCGACAATGCTCAATGTTTTTGCAGCAGTCCACATGCCGTGCACAATCGCCTGCTTGAAACCAAACATTTTGGCGGTTTGCGCATACAGGTGAATCGGGTTGTAATCGTTCGACACCTTGGCGTACTTGCGACCCTGGTTTTCAGGCACTTTCACGGCAGCATACTGCGCGCCGATCGCACTCAATGGCTCAACGGGTGCAGGTTTCGTCACTGGCTTGGGCATACCCTTCACACGGCACAGAATGGTCATCACGCTGCTCCAGTGCACTTCTTCACCCACCAGAAACTCGGTGTGCACATCAAATTCCAAGCCCAGTGAAATGCTGCGGGTTTCACCCACAGTCACCACCACATCGTAAGCAGTGCCATATTCCAGCGGCTTGCTGCATTCAATTGAATTGTGCAGGTGAACCATGCCCAACATCGGCATGGGGTGCTCTGGGCGGCTGAGCAAATACATGTGCAGTGGGGAAGCCACCACCTGCGGTGCAGTCAAGGAAATTTCATCTTCCTTGAAGCCACACACGGCGTTGTATTGGCGTACCCATTCACGGTCAATGAATACTTTCTTCACCCGGGCACCCAGGCGCGCGGCCTGCGTGTCGGGTTTTGGCTTTTTGTTGGACGTGGTGGCAGCCTTCAGCAGCAGCGCCTTGCCATTTGGAAACTCAGACAGCTCGAAAAATTTCGCCGCTGCTTTCAGGGTGTCATTCACGCTCATGATTTCACTTCTCAATAATTGCAGTTACACCGATACCACCGGCTGCGCAGATAGAGATCAAGCCCTTGCCGCTGCCTTTTTCATTCAGCAACTTGGCCAATGTGCCAATGATGCGGCCACCAGTGGCTGCAAATGGGTGGCCAACAGCCAATGAACCACCTTTCACGTTCAGCTTGCTGCGGTCAATTGTTCCCAAAGGTGCGTCAAGACCCAGTTTTTCCTTGCAGAACTTGGGGTCTTCCCAAGACTTCAATGTACACAGCACCTGTGCAGCAAACGCTTCGTGAATTTCGTAGAAGTCAAAGTCTTGCAGCTTCACACCGGCTTTCTTCAACATGCGTGGCACAGCGTATGCGGGGGCCATCAACAGGCCTTCCTTGCCAGACACAAAATCAACACCAATGGTCTCGCTGAATGTCAGGTAAGCCAATGGCTGAATGCCACGTGCTTTCGCCCAGTCTTCAGAAGCCAGCAACACAGCAGATGCGCCATCGGTCAACGGTGTGGAGTTGCCAGCAGTCATGGTGCCCTTGCCGCTTTTGCGATCAAACGCAGGCTTCAAACCTTGCAGGCGCTCAACTGAAGAATCAGCACGCAGATTGTTGTCGCGAGTCAAACCATTGAAAGGTACGACCAAGTCATCGAAGAAACCTTCTTCGTAGGCCTTGGCTGCTTTCAAATGGCTGCTTACAGCCAATTCGTCCTGCTCTTCACGGGTAATGCCCCAGGTTTGCGCCATCACTTCACAGTGCGCACCCATGCTCATTTTTGTGCGTGGCTCTGCATTGGCTGGTGGCAATGGTGCCAGGTGCTTGGGGCGAATTTTCAGTAGCGCAGCCAGTTTGCCTTTGGTGTCGCGGGCGCGGTTGGCTTCCAGCAAAATTTTGCGCAAACCTTCGCTTACGGCGATCGGTGCGTCAGTGGTGGTGTCTACACCACCGGCCATGCCCACTTCAATTTGACCCAAGGCAATTTTGTTGGCCACTACAATGGCGGCTTCCAGGCCAGTACCACAAGCTTGCTGAATGTCGAATGCAGGTGTCATTGGGCTCAAGCCTGAACCCAATACAGACTCGCGACACAGGGAAAAATCGCGGCTGTGCTTCACAACAGCACCCGCCACCACATCGCCCAGTTCTTCACCGTGCAACTGGAATTTGTCGACAACGCCACGGAATGCTGCAGTCAGCATGTCCTGGTTGGATTTGCCAATGTAGGCTGTGTTTGAACGTGCAAATGGAATGCGTGAACCGCCGATAATGGCAACGCGACGACCGTGTTTCATAGTTTTCTCCAGATAATTTTTATTTGCAGGTGACGTAAATTAATTACGCGCCCACCAGGTTTTGTCCGCACACACGCAAGGTGGCACCGTTTACACCAGCAGCCAATGGGCTGGCCATGAAAGTCACTGCTTCTGCAATATCCACTGGCAAGCCGCCTTGCGACAGGCTGGACAAACGACGGGCCACTTCGCGGGTTACCACGGGAATCGCAGCAGTCATTTGAGTTTCAATAAAGCCCGGTGCAATCGCATTGATCGAAATGCCCTTGCCTTCCAGTTGCTTGGCCATTGCATCCACATAGCCAATCACAGCGCTCTTGGTTGCAGCGTAATTGGTTTGGCCTGCGTTACCGGCAATGCCACCAATCGATGAAATACACACAATGCGCGCATTCGCACCAAAAGCATCGTCAGCCAGCAGTTGGTCGTTACAACGAACAATCGCACCCAGGTTTACGTCCAGCACCATGTCCCACAAGTGGGCAGCCATGTTGCGCATCATCTTGTCGCGGGTAATACCGGCGTTGTGCACAATAATGTCAATCTTGCCGCCCTTGGCGGAAGCCACAGCAGCCAGCTTCTTGCCAGCATCCGCATCGGTAATGTCCAGCGGGCAGGCAATGCCGCCAATGCTGCTCATGGTGGTACCCAGCACGCTTTCATCAGCCGGGCGATCCACACCAATCACGGTTGCACCTTCGCGGGCCAACACTTCAGCAATGGCTGCACCAATGCCGCGTGCAGCACCGGTGACCACAGCCAGTTTGCCAGTCAATGGCTTCTCAGCAAACGCAGCAACCTTCACACCCTTGGGTGCGCCAACCACGGGCAACACCTGACCAGTTACAAATGCTGAATGCGGGCTCAAGAAAAAGCGCAACGCACCTTCAATGCCGTTTTCGGCACCAGTTTTTACCTGAAGCAAATTGGCTGTGGTGCCGTTCTTGCCACTTTCTTTCGCAAGGCTGCGAATAAAGCCGGGCAATGAAGATTGCGCAGTTTCTGCCAATGCGTCTTTGCAATCACCGCGTGGGCGACCAATCACCACGATGCGGCTGTTCGAAGGCACTTTGCGCAGGCGTGGGTTGAAAAAATCGTACAACAACCGCAGATCAGCCACGTTCGCGGCGGCTGTTACGTCGAGCACATACACATTTTCAGGCACGCCGTTGTCGGCCTGGGAAATGGACACATCAACTTTGGCCTTGGCTGCCGCTTGCTTAATGCCATCCAGACCAGCCAAATCAGCCGACACCTTGATGGAAGCACCCATGGCATTCAAAGCCTTCACCACCGAAGTAGCCACCGGGCCAAATGCGCTGGCACCCACCAAGGCATTTGCATTGACCAGTGCTTTTTCAGCATAGCCAGCCTTGGCGCGCTTCAACATGGGGGGCACGGGCAAGCCCAGTGCGGCGGCAATTTGTTTACCTGTGGAGGTGTGAACAAATTCAAGAATTTTGTCGGCCATGAGTCTCGTCCTTCTTATAGGGGGAATGTCTTTTTTCAGGGCTTAGCATAGCCCAGCAAGACAATGTTACTGTTGCGTAACTTGCGAGTGTATAGAAAGTTGACCAGAAAATCGTAGAGGGTCGTCTCTAACCCGGAAAGGTTAAAGGTATGTCAGCTGGTTGCCAAGGGCTGTACTTCACCATGGCTGTCTCCAGCAAGTCCGATTGTAGAAAGCCTGCGAGCCACTGCTTCAGCGCCTCGTAACCGGGCACAGCATCAAACCAGGCCTCATCAGCAATGCGAAACTGGCGCACGAAAGGAAGAATGGCGAAGTCAGCAAAGCTGGGTTTGTTGCCAAATAGCCATGGGCCTTGCTGCATCAGCACTTCATTCCATTGCATCAGAATTTTTTCACACGCCGCACGGTGCTCAAGCGGATCACAGGTATAAGACTCCGTGTGATATCTGTAAGGGTACTTGTAACGGTCCAGGTTGCGCTTGAACTCACCATCCAGCAACGCAATCCACTCATCACACTGTTGCTGCTGTTGAGCATTCAGCACCAACCAGTCGGCCGGAAAATTCTGACCCACCGCCCAGCGCATTACATCCAGGCTTTCATCAATCACTGTACCGTCTTGCAACCACAATACGGGCACAGTCCCTTTCGGTGAAATTTCCAGCATGTGGGCGGGTTTTGCACGCAACACCAACTCGCGCACTTCAACTTTCAAACCCGCGGCAACAATCGCCAGCCGTGCACGCATGGCATACGGGCAGCGGCGAAAGGTGTACAACACAGGCAAACCAAGTTGGTGCTCCACCCTATTTACTCCGCATGCGCTTCTTTGGGTGGCATCTTGCGGCCAATGTGCTTTTCATTGCGCAGTTTGGCCAGTTGAATCTGCTTCTGGCGCTCGCCAAAACGCTGCTTCTGATCATCCGTCAATGAATCGTAGCAATGCGGACAACCCACACCCTGAATGTACTTCTCGCTTTGCTTTTCTTCATCGGTAATTGGCATGCGGCATGCGTGGCAAAGGTCGTAGTGCCCCACCTGCAAACCATGGGTAACCGACACACGCTGGTCAAACACAAAGCACTCGCCTTTCCACAAGCTTTGTTCTTCAGGAATTTCTTCCAGGTATTTCAAAATGCCGCCTTCAAGGTGGTAAACCTCTTCGAAACCCTGCTCCAGCATGTAGGCCGTGGACTTTTCGCAGCGAATGCCACCGGTGCAAAACATCGCAATTTTCTTCGGACGCTTGTCAACGGGCAGGCTTTTCAAATTCCTCTCCACCCATTCCGGAAATTCTCGAAATGTGGTGGTTGCTGGGTCTACCGCACCTTCAAAGGTACCAATTGCATATTCGTAGTTGTTGCGCGTGTCGATTACCAAGGTATCCGGGTCTTGAATCAAGGCGTTCCAGTCCGAAGGCTTCACGTAGCGCCCCACCAAACGCTTGGGGTCAATGCCGTCTTTGCCCATGGTCACAATTTCACGCTTCAGCTTCACTTTCATGCGTGTAAAGGCCTGCTCGGGCGCAATCGAATACTTGGGCGCCAAATCCGCAAATCGGGCATCGCTCCACAAATAATTCATCAGCGCCACAAGGCCTGCGCGCGGTGCACTCACTGTGCCGTTGATGCCCTCTTTGGCCAGCAGCAAGGTGCCTAGCACGTCGTTATCAGTGCACACCGCTTCAAGCGCTGGCTTGATGTCTTCGAAATCGGGCAGGCTGACAAACTTGTACAAAGCTGCAACCACGATTTGGTCGGATTGTGGAATAGAGGATTCGCTCATGGACATGGCAATACTTTCAAAAAAATCATCTGACAAAACAACTTAGCCCGTTATTGTAACCGAGCCCCCGGTTTTACCCAATCAAGCAAAAAGCCAAAGCGACACGGGCTTTGGTAAACTGGCAAACACGGCCGCACAACGCGGCAGCAACACCTACAACAAGAACACACATCATGAATGCCTTCTGGATTTTGGTCCTTTTGATTTTGGTTTCCGGCTTTTTTGCCCTCTCGGAAATGGCGCTGGCCTCTAGCCGGCGGTCCAAGCTGCAAACCATGGCCGACGCAGGCAACCCAAAAGCACGCATTGCCCTGCAAATTATGGACAACCCCAGTCGCCTGCTGGCCGCCACACAAACCGGCATCACTGCGGCCGCATTACTCATGGGTATTTACGGCGAATCCGCCCTAACAGCCACCTTTCAGCATTTCATTGACCAGTACTTCCCGACACTGACCGATTGGGCCGATGCCATTTCTTTCACAGTCACCATCGCCTTAGTCACCGGCTTCTCGATCATTTTTGGTGAAATTGTTCCCAAACGGCTGGCCATTGCCAACCCTGAAAAAGTAGCCGCCTTTTGCGCTCCCTTCATGTCAGTGTTTCTGAAAGTACTCAGCCCGGCCATTGCCCTGTTGTCCAAAGGCTCCGATCTGGTACTCAGTTTTATTCCCTTCAAGGCGGCTCCCGCAGTCAGCACCATCGAGGAAATTCAGGCATTTCTGGATGAAGGTGCAAAAACCGGCATGCTGGCCCCGGAAGAACGCCATTTGATGAGCAATGTGCTGCGCCTTGAAGACCGGCGGCTGGCCTCGGTCATGACCCCGGTCAGCGACATTGCCTACATTGATTTGCATGCCCCACGTGAAGACAACCTGCGGTTGTTGCGGGAAGCGCCCCACTCCATGCTGCCGATTTGCAAAGGCAGTTTGCAGCAAGTCATTGGCGTGGCAGAAAGCCACGACATTCTTCAGGCCGCCATGGAAGGCGACATCGACTTTGCAGAAATACCCCTGCAAAACGCCTTGTTCGTACCCGCCTCACTCACACTGGTTGATTTGCTGCGCACCTTCCGGCAACAGAAAAACACCTTCGCATTTGTGGTGAGCGAATTCGGCATGACCGAAGGCATTGTGACCATCGACGATGTGTTGTCTAGCGTGGTGGGCGACATGATGCCGATGATGGACACCCCCGAAGAAGCACTGGCAGTGAAGCGCGAAGATGGTTCGTGGCTGCTGGACGGCCTGCTGCCCATCGACGAAATGAAAATCAAACTGGGTATTCGCGACCTGCCCCAAGAAGACTTGGGCAACTTTCACACCGTGGGCGGGTTCGTGTTGGCCTCACTTGGGCGCATACCCAAGAAAACCGAGAAATTCGACTGGAACGACTGGCGATTTGAAGTGGTCGACGTAGACCGCAACAGGGTGGACCAGGTGTTGGCCACCCCGAAAACTCCAGGCTGATTAATCAAACCTTGGGGTTCAAACCCGAGGATTCAAACCTTTCGGCATGGGGAAAGCAATATTTTCTTCCACGCCTTCCAGATTGCGCACTGACAAAGCGCCCCACTCCTTCAGGCGCTTCACCACACCCTGCACCAAATGCTCGGGCGCAGAAGCACCCGCAGTCAAACCAATGTGCTTTACACCCTCGAACCAGGTTTGCTCAAGGCTGTCTGCGTTTTCAATCAACTTGGCAGGCACACCCAGCTTCTCGGCCACTTCACGCAAACGGTTGGAATTCGAGCTGCTGGGGCTACCCACCACCAACACCAACTGCACCTGGCGCGCCATGAATTTCACCGCATCCTGCCGGTTTTGAGTTGCGTAACAAATATCGGCTTTTTTGGGTTCCCGAATGTCTGGAAATTTGGCTTTCAGCGCTGCAATTACTTTGGACGCATCGTCCACACTCAATGTGGTTTGGGTCACAAACGCCAGCGGTGTGCCTGCAGCAATGGCAAGCCGGGCTACGTCCTCTTCGGTTTCAACCAGGTAAATACCGTCGTTGACCTGCCCCATGGTGCCTTCCACCTCCGGGTGGCCCTCGTGACCAATCATGATGATTTCACAACCCTGAGCACGCATTTTGCTCACTTCCACATGCACCTTGGTGACCAGCGGGCAAGTGGCATCAAACACCTTCAATCCCAGGCTTTCAGCCTGGCTGCGCACGTCTTGCGACACGCCATGGGCAGAAAACACCACGGTGGAACCTGTGGGGACATCTTCAAGTTCATCGACAAAAATTGCACCCTTGCCACGCAAATCCTCGACCACAGTTTTGTTGTGAACAATTTCATGCTTCACATAAATCGGCGAGCCAAACTGCTGCAGCGCGCGTTCCACAATTTCAATGGCGCGGTCAACACCCGCGCAAAAACCACGTGGTTGGGCCAGGCTAATTTCCATACTCACCTCACAGCACCCCGATCAACTGCACTTCGAATGTCAGCGCCTTGCCGGCCAGGGGGTGGTTAAAGTCAAACAAAATATCGTCTTCACGCTCCTCCACCACCGTGCCTGCAAACTGGCCACCATCGGGGGCAGGAAAATGCACAAATTCGCCCGACTCAAACTTTGTTCCTTCCTCTGCGTACTTGGACAACAAGGCTTTGCTCACCGGGCGATACAAATCGGGATTGGTGTCGCCATAACCGCTGCCAGCAGGCAAGGTAAATATGTCACGTTGACCTGCCTGCATGCCAAACAGGCAACGCTCCAACCCCTCGGCCAACTGGCCGGCGCCAATGCTCAAGGTCGCGGGTTTGTCCTCAAAAGTGGAAACAATTACCTGCTGGCTCTCAGCCAGGCGAATACGGTAATGCAAGGTCACGAATGAAGATTCATTCACCACGGGCTTGGGCTGTACTGCATCAGTCATTTCAACATCCTGAAATCATTTCAAAAACGCCTCTATTCTACGCCTTTGAAAGCGTTCAAGCAGTCATAGACTGGCGCGAATGGTTCGAGTTCGTCCTCACATTGTGGTAATAACATGAAGGTAAAACTTAAATATCCGAATTTAAAAATGCATTGAAGAACGAACAAAGGAGTTTAAACGCCATGGCATTTAATACAGAGAATCACCCTGGGGCGTGTGCAAAAGTACCCGATGCCACCCAAGGTTTCGTTTTGAACCACAGCATGTTGCGTGTGAAAGACCCCGCGGTTTCGCTTGATTTTTACACCCGGGTCTTGGGCATGCGAGTGCTTCGAAAACTCGATTTCCCGGAAATGAAGTTTTCACTTTATTTTTTAGCCCGAATCGATAAGCAAGACGAAGTGCCCGAAGAAGAAGGCCAGCGAACAGCCTGGACATTCAGCCAGCGAGGCATTCTGGAGTTAACTCACAACTGGGGCACCGAGAACGACCCCGAGTTCAAATATCACGATGGGAATCAGCAACCACAAGGATTTGGACACATTTGTTTTTCGGTCCCCGATCTGGCAGCCGCAGTGCGCTGGTTTGACGAGAACGAGGTCAACTATGTGAAGCGCCCTGATCAAGGCAAGATGAAAAATGTCGCATTCATCAAAGACCCGGATGGCTACTGGATCGAGATCGTGCAACCTTCGCTGCTTCACGCCTTGGGAAAATCCTGAATTAAAATTCAGTCGCACAGTGTGAACTTGCCCTCCCTGAAAGCCACTCAATGGCTTTCAGGTTCAATTCCCGATGAGTATTCAAAGCTGGCCCAAACACGATCGTCCTCGCGAGCGGCTTATTAAACAAGGGGCACAGGCTCTCTCCGACGCTGAACTTCTGGCAATTTTTTTGCGCACCGGCCTTCCAGGTAAAAGCGCCGTCGATCTGGCTCGCGAAATGATCACGCAGTTCGGTGGCTTACAAAACCTGAATCGCGTTTCGCTGGCAGAATGGGTTCAAATTCGCGGCCTTGGCGAAGCCAAATATGCGCAACTTCGTGCCTGCCTTGAAATGGCGAAACGCTGCCTGAATCATGAATTGCGCGAGACACCCAACTCGCTGGGCACACCAGACCAGTTTGAACAATTTGTGCGGGCTCAAATCGGCCTAAGCGACGTTGAAAACTTTTTGGTTATTGCCCTGGACAGCCAACTCAAAGTGCTTGACCACAAAATACTGTCGAGTGGTACTGTCAACAAAACAGCTGTTTTTCCGCGTGAAGTTCTTAAATTCGCCATACAAACCAATGCGCCGCGCCTCATGATCGCCCACAATCACCCCAGCGACTGCTGTACGCCGAGCAACTCGGATGATCGCCTGACATGCGAGCTTTCCGCCGCTTTGGCCCTTGTTGATATAGACTTGGTGGACCATTTGGTTGTCGGTCCCACCTGTGGGTATTCCTACAGACTCAACAATCGTCCACCTTTTTGATTTTTTCCGCAAAAAAGGCTGGGCAAAGCAATCGTAATTGGTTACAATCTTGGACTTCGCCGCAAATCCATGGCTTTTCAATTTATGCCGTGTGGTTTTGCAGATACACTAATTTGCTGAATTTTTTGGGGTCATCATGGCTCGCGTATGTCAAGTAACGGGTAAGCGCCCGATGGTTGGAAACAAAGTTTCCCATGCCAACAACAAAACAAAACGTCGTTTCCTGCCTAACTTGCAGTCACGCAAGTTCTGGGTTGAAAGCGAAAACCGCTGGGTTCGCCTGCGTCTAACTAATAACGCCCTGCGCACTATCGACAAAAACGGCATTGATGCCGTTCTGGCCGATCTTCGTGCACGTGGCGAAATCTAAGCAGGAGTAAATCATGGCTAAAGGTGGTCGCGAAAAAATCAAACTCGAATCTTCCGCTGGTACTGGTCACTTCTATACAACGACCAAGAACAAGCGCACGAAGCCCGAGAAAATTGAAATCATGAAATACGATCCAGTGGTTCGTAAGCATGTGTCATACAAAGAAACCAAGTTGAAGTAACTCAACCTACTTCGCTGTTTCTACAGAAACCCGCTACTGAAATTCAGAGCGGGTTTTTTGTTGGCCACTGCTTCGGCGAGGCTTAATAGTTGATGTAGATGTGGCTTGGGTGATTTGCAGCAGCGTTGCATTATCCTGCCGATTCAAGATCAAGTCGCCCGCTTGATTCGCAGCGAGGGGCGATTGCGAAGCAAGCGATGCGAAGACGCTTTGGCGTTTCGAATGCCCCAAGCCAGAATCAAAAGCGGGGAATTCGACTTGGATCTTGGCAGGATGAGTAGCGCTGCTGCAAATCACCCCCTGCAAACTACCCACAAAAAAAGCCGCTGATTCTCACCAGCGGCTTTCACAAATCAAACAACTTCCAAATTACGCTGCGTAACGACGAATCCGGATCGACATGTCTTCCAGCCAGCGAATTCCGCTTTGCTCAGCACGCTCACACCACGCTTGCAACTGAACCAACATTTGCTCACGGCTCAAGTTGGTTTTCTCCCAAATCTGGCGAAGCTCTGCGCGCATCTCAACCAAAGTGTTGATCATCTTGGATTGAGCGCACAGCTGGGCCAATTCGGCACGCTGCACATCGCACAGCTTGCTCTCGTCGATCGACAACAGCTTGGTGCCCTTGGACAACACCTTACGCTCTTGTGCGTTGGCTGCTTTTTGCTTCAATGCAGCCACTTCCGAACGGAAAGCCTTGCGCATGGAACTTGCATAACGCGCCATCACATCGTAGCGGTGATTCACAACCGCCTGAACAGTGACCAAACTAAGCACCGGCTTGCTTTCAGACGAAAACTTCGGTGACTCAGCCACTTTTTTCACCTTGGCCAGGCCAAGGAAGCTGAAAATCTTGATGTACATCCAGCCAATGTCGAACTCGTACCACTTGTTGCTCAACTTGGCTGAAGTGGCGTGCGTGTGGTGGTTGTTGTGCAACTCTTCACCACCGATCAGGATACCGAAGGGTGAAATATTGCGGCTTGCGTCAGGGCAATCGAAATTGCGGTAACCCCAATAGTGACCAATGCCGTTGATAACGCCAGCGGCCAGCACAGGGATCCACAACATTTGAATCGCCCAAATACTTACACCAGGAAAACCAAACAGGATAAAACTGAGCACCAAGGTAAAGCCCACGCCTTGCCACGGGAAACGCTCGTACACCTGAAACTCCAAAAAGTCGCTCGGTGTACCGTGGCTGTATTTGGCCAGGGTTTCAGTGTTCTTGGATTCACTACGGTATAGCTCGGCACCGCGCCAGAATACAGTTTTCAAGCCACGGGTTTGAGGGCTGTGGGGGTCATCGGGCGTTTCGCACTTGGCGTGGTGCTTGCGGTGAATGGCCGCCCATGCACGGGTGCTCATGCCGGTGGTCAACCACAACCAGGCGCGGAAAAAATGCGCCAGAGCTGGGTGCACTTCCAAGGCACGGTGGGCTTGGCAACGATGCAGGTACACGGTTACGGCCACAATGGTGATGTGTGTCACGATCAGGGTGTAAATCACCATTTGGCCAATGCTGGCACCGGTAATACCCGAGGTCAAAAATTCAATCATATTCACTAACTCTCAACAGGTCGTATTTCAAAGGTTACGGCCATCTCAATTTGCTTCTGAAGGAGCCGTATCATATTTTCAGTGTACAAGTGTACTTTTAAAGTCGGAACAGATTTGGAATTTATATTCAGTTCAGGCTTTGGACCGTTGTAACACTGCTGCAAAGAAGCCGTCAGATTCTCCATCCTCTGGCCACAATCGAAGCATGTCGTCAGTCGTGTTCGCCTTGACAGGCCGTTCTCCAGGGTTCAACACTTCAGTCCAGCGGCGAAGCCGGAATTCCGGATGACTTTCCAGGAACGCATTGACAATGTCTTCGTTCTCATCGCGAAGTACACTGCATGTGATGTAAACAAGCCGACCATCGGGCTTTACCAATTTGGCTGCATGCTCGATGATGGATTTTTGCTTCGCGGTCAATTCTGCCAGACTCTGCAAGTTCTGTCTAAACTTAAGATCCGGGTTACGCCGTAAGGTTCCCATGCCGCTGCAAGGCACATCGGTGACCACACGGTCTGCCTTGCCAAAATACTTGTTCAGTCGCGGGTCAGCTTCGTCGTTGATGACCATGGTGTAAAAGTTGCTCAATCCAGAGCGTGCCGCGCGGGGCTTGAACTTCACCAAACGCTTCTCTGAAGTATCCAGCGCAACAATACGGCCGGTGTTTTTCATTTGCGCACCAATGGCCAGGGTTTTACCGCCAGCACCTGCGCAAAAATCAACCACCAAATCGCCGCGGCGCGGGGCCACAAGGCGGCTAACCCACTGGCTGCCAGCGTCTTGCACCTCGAAATAACCCTCTTGAAACACTTCCGTTTTGCCCACGATAGGCTTGCCCACAGCGCGCAAACCTTCCGGCAAACCTTCAATCGGGTTCACTTGAATACCCATATTGGTCAATGCCGCCAGCAAATCGGTGGTGCTGGCCTTCACAGTATTCACGCGCAAATCCAGTGGAGCAGCACTCAACACTGCCTGCGAGAACGACTCCGCCCTGTCCTGCCCGAATTGCTCAGCCAGCTTGGTGTAAAACCACTCAGGCAAACAGGTGCGGGCTTCAACACCCAGGTCATCGGCTGAAATATTGATGACTCGGCTTAGCCACTCATTGTCGGCTTGCTTGCCGGCCGACCAGATTTGCTCAGGCGCACCCGACCACAACAAGGCCAGCTTGGCTTGGCGAACCACAGAAGGCCCCTCGCCCGACTGTGCCAAGTGGTTAATTCTGTAGCGATAGCGCAACCAGCAGTACACAGCCTCCGCCACCATGGGGCGATCTCGCCCACCCAGCTCGGGATGGTCTTTGAAAAACCGGGAAATTGCCGCGTCTGCAGGGCCTTCGAACTGGGCCAGCAAATCAATCAACTGGGCCACGGTGCTAACCAGGCCATAACGCGATTGGGCGCCCTGGCGCTCTACCTTGGTTTCGCGCCGTTTAACTGGCTTTCGAAATGGGGTGTTTTTAGTGGAGCCGACCATATACTTGTATTTCCTGATTATTGAATTGCGTGGACCAGGGCTGTGGCCAAAGTGCCATGCAGTTTCCCGTCCACCATTTTAATTTGCCCGCTGGCCAAAGCTGCCAGTGCACGGGGATAAATTTGATGCTCCAGTGCCAACACGCGAGTCGCCAGGCTTTCTGCCGTGTCTTCGGGCATCACCTGCAACAGCGCTTGGTCCACAATGGGGCCGTGATCGAGTTCAGGTGTGACCAAATGAACTGTGACACCATGCACCCGCACACCTGCGTCCAATGCTTGCTGGTGAGTTTTCATGCCAGGGAACGCGGGAAGCAACGAAGGATGAATGTTGACCAAGCGCCCCAAATAACGATTCACAAAACCTGCTGTTAACACCCGCATGAACCCTGCCAACACCACCCAGTCCGGCTGATACTGATCGATCAAACCAGCCAATGCTGCATCAAAGACTTCTCGGCTTTCGTATTCGGTGTGATCAAGAACGGCCGTGTCGAGCCCCGCCGATTGCGCCAAAGCCAAGCCAGCCGCGGCTGGGCGGTTGGAAATGACTGCTCGAATTTGGTAGGCCCCGGTCTGTTTGGCGTGATCGATCAGGGCATTCAAGTTTGAACCTCGCCCCGAGATCAAAATGACGACGGAAGGTGTGGAATTTTGCATGGCGCGAGTTTATCACTGTGCGGGCGAAAAAGCCCTATTTTTCACCATTCAGGCCTTATAATGACCGGTTGTTTTGCAACCACTAAAGAGCCGACACACTCGGTATGAAAATCATTCGCCGCCCCCGGCCACACACATTTGCCAAGGGCACTGCGCTCACCATTGGAAACTTCGACGGCGTTCACTCCGGCCATGCCGAGTTGTTCCGCCGTGTGGTGTCCGCCGCACACGCGCAAGGTTTGGTGCCCACCGTGGTGACTTTGCACCCGCACCCGAAAGAATTTTTCAATCCGGCTTTCAAACTTGACCGCATTTCAACACTTCGAGACCGAATCATTGAAATGAAGCGTTGTGGTATTGAACAAGTGTGCATTTTGCCCTTCGACAAACACATGGCCAGCTTAAGCCCCGAGGCCTTTGTTCAGGAAGTGCTGCTGAAGCAATTGAATGCCAAACAGGTTTGGGTCGGCGACGACTTCCGGTTTGGTGCCAAGCGGGCGGGCGATTTCACCATGCTGAAAGGCTTGGGCGACTCCCTGGGCTTCACAGTCAACGACCTTGCCGAAGTTCAAAACAACGGCAGCCGCGTTTCCAGCTCCAATATTCGCGAAGCCCTGAAGGCTGGAGACATCGCAAAGGCCACACACATGCTCGGGCACCCTCTGGTTTACTCCGGGCACATTGTTCACGGCAAAAAACTGGGGCGTACGCTGGGCTTTCCCACCATGAACCTGCGTATTGCAGGGCGGGCCAGTGCCCTTACCGGTATTTTGGCGGTGTGGGTGCATGGTCTGGAAGAACACCCACTGCCCGCCGTAGCCAGCATGGGAGTGCGCCCTACTGTTGAACAATCCGATCAAATTTTGCTGGAAACATTCATTCCAGACTGGCAAGGCAATGCCTACGGCAAGTTGCTGCGCCTCGAGGTGTTGGCGCACATTCGCCCAGAGCAACACTTCGATTCACTCGATACGATGGTTGAGCAAATGCACAAAGACACGACACAAGCCATGACTTTGCTGGCCGCCAACCAACCCCAGATTTCAAATACAGGCTGCTAACCCGACATGGATTACAAGAACACACTGAACCTGCCCGACACCCCCTTCCCCATGCGCGGCAACCTGCCGGCAAGGGAACCGAACTGGGTTGAACAATGGTGCAAGGAAGACCTGTACAAGGTGATTCGCCAGTCCAAGGCTGGCAAGCCAAAGTTCGTACTGCACGATGGCCCACCCTATGCCAACGGCGATATTCACATTGGCCACGCTGTCAATAAAATCCTGAAAGACATCATCGTGAAATGCCGTTGCCTGGCCGGTTACGACGCACGTTACGTACCCGGCTGGGACTGCCACGGCATGCCGATTGAAATTCAAATCGAAAAAACCCACGGCAAGGGCAAGCCCACACTGGAAGTACAAGAGAAAAGCCGCGCCTACGCCACTGAGCAAATTGAACGGCAGAAAAAGGACTTCATTCGCTTGGGCGTGCTGGCCGACTGGGAGAACCCTTACAAAACCATGAATTTTGGCAACGAGGCGGATGAACTTCGCGCCCTGGGCAAGATCATGGAAAAAGGTTACGTGTTCCGCGGCCTGAAACCCGTGAACTGGTGTTTCGATTGCGGCTCTGCCTTGGCTGAAGCCGAGGTGGAATACAAAGACAAACAGGACATCGCAGTCGATGTGGGGTTCGCTTTCAACGCAGAGAACCTCGACAAACTTGCAGCCGCTTTCAATGTGCCACTGGCCACCCTGCAAGCCAAACCTGGGCAGTTGGTGATCTGGACCACAACCCCCTGGACCCTGCCTGCCAACCAGGCGCTGAACATGCACCCGGAACTGGTGTACAGCCTGGTGGATGTGGGTAGCAAGTATTTGTTGCTGGCGCAAGAACGTGTGAAGCCCTGCCTTGAAAGCTATGAACTGGAAGGTTCTGAGATTGCCACCGCTTCAGGTGCCAAGCTTGAAGGCGTTGCTTTTCATCATCCCTTCTACGATCGCCTAAGCCCGGTGTACTTGGCTGACTATGTGAGTACCGATACAGGTACCGGCATTGTGCATTGCTCGCCCGCCTATGGCGTAGACGACTTCTTGACCAGCAAAGCTTATGGTCTGAAAGACGCCGACATCATCAACCCAGTCATGGGCAATGGTGTTTACGCTGACTCCCTGCCCTTCTTTGGTGGGCTGCACATCTGGAAAGCCAACCCGCTGATCGTCGAGAAAATGATCGAAGTGGGATCGCTCATCAAACAGGTGAAGTTCGGCCACAGCTACATGCATTGCTGGCGCCACAAAACCCCCATCATTTATCGAGCCACTTCGCAATGGTTTGCCGGCATGGACGTGCATTCCATTGATGGCAGCGGCAGCTTGCGGGAAAAAGCACTTGCGGGCGTTGAAGCCACCGAATTTTTCCCGGCCTGGGGCAAAGCTCGCCTGCACGCCATGATTGCCAACCGGCCCGATTGGACCCTCTCGCGTCAACGCCAGTGGGGTGTACCCATGGCTTTTCTGGTGCATCGCGAAACCGGTGAATTACACCCACGCACACCCGAGCTGATCGAGACCATTGCCCAACTCATCGAGAAACAAGGCATTGAAGCCTGGCAACACCTGTCTGTTGAAGACTTGATCGGTGAGCAAGCAAAGGACTACATCAAGAACCCCGACACACTGGATGTGTGGTTCGACTCGGGCACAACGCACGAAACGGTGTTGCGCGGCAGCCATGCCGAGGAAAGTCACTTTCCCGCCGACCTGTACCTTGAAGGCTCCGACCAACACCGAGGCTGGTTTCATTCTTCATTGCTCACCAGCTGCATGATCAATGGTGTTCCACCCTACAAAGCCCTGCTCACCCACGGTTTTGTGGTCGATGGCCAGGGTCGCAAAATGAGCAAATCGGTGGGCAATGTGATTGCGCCCCAACAGGTGTCCGACAAAATGGGCGCTGAAATTTTGCGCCTGTGGGTGGCCAGCACTGATTACTCTGGCGAACTGACCATTTCAGATGAAATTTTGAAACGGGTGGTTGAAAGCTATCGACGCATTCGCAACACCCTGCGTTTTTTGTTGGCCAATATTTCTGATTTCGACTTCGCCACTGAAGCAGTTCCCACCGAAGAACTGGCCGAAGTGGATCAATACGCACTTACGCTGCTCGCGAAATTGCAAAGCGAATGCGAAGCGCATTACACGAAGTACGAGTTCCACCCCATTGTCAGCAAGCTTCAAATTTTCTGTTCCGAGGATTTGGGCGCGTTTTACCTGGACGTGTTGAAAGACCGCCTGTACACCACTGGCGGGAATTCCAAGGCACGTCGCAGCGCGCAAACCGCGCTGTATCACATTACACATTCGCTACTACGCCTCATGGCGCCTATTCTCAGCTTCACAGCCGAAGAGGCTCGTGAAGTGATGGGTAATGTGGAGCCATCCATTTTCTGCAATGAGTTTTACAAAGTACCCGGCGTGGACAACGCTGATGAACTTGGTACCAAATGGGCCGAATTGCTGGCACTGCGTGCGCGTGTGGTCAAAGAACTGGAAAACCTGCGCACCGATGGCAAAATTGGCTCGTCCCTGCAGGGCACCGCAACGCTTCATTTGCCAGCCAACCTTTACAAAGCCGCCGCAAGCCTGGGCGATGACCTGAAATTCCTGTTCATTGTTTCCAAAATTGAAATTGTTCAAGCCGCTGAGGAGAAAATTGAAGTGGGTATTGCCGAAGGTGAAAAGTGCGAGCGTTGCTGGCATGTGCGACCCGACACGGGTGCCGACCCCGAACACCCTGGCATCTGTGGCCGCTGTGTAAGCAACCTGTTTGGTGAAGGCGAGGTGCGCAACCATGTCTAAACCCATGCCAAGAAAACCAGCCAGGGCAACCACTGCTTTGAAACCACCCAAAAAATCCATTCTTCCCTGGATCGGCTTTTCATTGCTGCTTATTTTGATCGATCAAATCAGTAAACTTTGGGTTCAATCACGCCTTGATTTGGGCGCCGTAGTTGAAATCACAAGTTTTTTCAATTTGGTCTACGTGCTTAATCCGGGTGCTGCATTCAGCTTTCTGGCCGACCAGGCGGGCTGGCAAAAGCACTTTCTATCGGCTGTGGCAGTCATCGCGTCCATCGTCATTCTGTTCATGATGCGCTCCTCCAGCCATCGCAAATTCGCAATGTTCTGCCTGGCCTGTATTTTGGGCGGAGCGATCGGCAATTTGATTGACCGTGTTGCACACGGTGCGGTCATCGACTTTCTCGATTTTTATGTCGGCAATTACCACTGGCCTGCGTTCAACGTGGCCGACATTGCAATTACCATAGGTGCAATCGGCTTGATCATTGATGAGCTGTTCTTTAACAAAGAACACAAAGCCGCCAAACCCGAAAAAAGCGAATAAGGTTTTCAGCCCATGCGCCCAATCGAATTGCCACAGCTTCCCGGTTTAAACCAACTGCGCGTGGTGTTGGGTGTGTGTGGCGGCATTGCGGCCTACAAGTCTGCTGAGCTGGTTCGCCTGCTTGTCAAACAAGGCTGCTCAGTTCAAGTGGTCATGACTGAATCGGCAACCCGGTTTATTGCCCCACTCACCTTTCAGGCGCTCTCTGGTAAAACAGTACACGTGTCGCAATGGCCGTTAGAACACAACGAGCAACTGAGCGCCGACCGTGGCATGCCGCACATCGACATCAGCCGCAATGCCGATTTCTTGTTGATCGCACCCTGCACTGCCAATTCCATGGCCAAATATGCACACGGCTTTGCCGACAATCTGCTGGATAACCTGGTATTGGCCCGCAACTGCCCAATGGCCATTGCGCCTGCCATGAACGTGGAAATGTGGAACAACCCAGCCACCCAGCGCAATGTAAACCAGTTAAAACATGATGGCGTGCATGTATTTGGTCCTGCAGCGGGCGAACAAGCCTGCGGCGAGGTGGGTAGCGGCCGCATGCTGGAACCCTTTGAAGTGGTGCTTGAGCTGGCCCGTGCAGTCAACCCCAAACCACTGGCAGGCAAAAAAGTGTTGTTAACTGCTGGGCCCACATTCGAAGCCATCGACCCGGTGCGCGGCATCACCAATCGCTCTAGCGGAAAAATGGGATACGCCCTTGCACAGTCTGCCTGGTTCATGGGTGCTGAAGTCAATTTGGTAAGCGGCCCCACCGCCCTGCCCGCACCCTATGGCGTGCGCATGTTGTCTGTTCAATCGGCCAAACAGATGCATGCCGCTGTGTTCAGCCAAATTGAGCAAAGCGACCTGTTTGTTGGTGTAGCGGCAGTGGCCGATTATGGTGTTAAAAATCCAAGCACGCACAAGCAGAAAAAACAGAATGATCAGCCTGCTGGCTTGCACATGGAATTCGAACTGAACCCGGACATACTTGCAGAAGTGGGTGCGTTCGCCGGTACAAGCAAAAAGCCGCTGACAGTGGTCGGCTTTGCCGCCGAGACAGAAAATCTCGATGAATACGCAAGTCGCAAGCTGGACAGCAAAAAAGCGCAATTCATTGTCGGCAATCTGGCGCAACATGCCTTGGGCGCGGATCACACCGAGCTGACTATTTACAGCAAGAAACTCAAGCCTGAACACTTGGGTAGCATGAACAAGCTTGAAGCTGCACAAACCCTATTGACCTTCATTTCCAAATATTCCTGAACCTACACACGCCATGAAAATTCAAGTTGAACTGAAAGTTCTCGACCCACGCATGCAAGATCAACTGCCCGCCTACGGCACACCTGGCAGCGCGGGTATCGACCTGCGTGCCTGCCTGGGCGAAGCACTAACCTTACAACCAGGGCAGGCCGAACTCGTGCCCACAGGGCTTTCCATGTACATTGGCGACCCCAATTACTGCGCCACCATTCTGCCTCGTTCCGGTTTAGGACATAAAAAAGGTTTGGTACTCGGTAACCTCGTGGGTCTGATCGATTCCGACTACCAGGGTCCGCTCATGGTCTCGGCCTGGAACCGCAGCCTGGTGCCAGTGACCATTGAACCCATGGAACGAATTGCCCAACTGGTCATACTGCCAGTTGCACATGCTGACTTCAAAGTGGTCAGCGACTTTACGCCCAGCGAACGCGGAGAAGGCGGATTCGGCAGTACCGGAACACGCTAGGGAACCTACCCACAAAGTTTTGCCACTGAGTGTCATTGTGAATCATTAGGAAAACAATGGACTCAGGGGGCAGCGGACCAAGCGCAACCACAGGCCGCACATGGTGGGTTCATGCAATCAAACACCTGCGCCCCTGTTCAGAAAAAACCATCCGCTATTTTTGGTTGATACTCTGCGCCATTCTGGCCGCAGTTGCCTTGTTCAATTACAGCCAGGCGCATCAAATTCAAGGTGAACTGGCCCAAAGAAGACTTCTTGAAATTTCATTGCAGGATCTGATCGTGCAAAGCACTGCCTTGCATCATCTTGGCAATCAGCACACCTATGAAACAAAACTTGGCCTGGAAACACGTGGATATAGTTCGCCCCAGGAATTACTGAATCAACTTGCCGCCAGATTGGCAGTGATCGAGGCCATTAACCCCCACAGCGGCTTGACGGTGTCAGCTTCCAGCCTTCGAGAACACCTGATCGTGATGGACCAGCAACTTGCCCGGCTCGGCCGACCCGACCCCAAACGCATCGAGCTTTGGTTAATTGAGCTTGGGGTATTCAATGCCACCTTGAAAAACGATGCCAAGGTAGCCGACGACAAGGTCAATCAATTACAACGCAACAACTTGATACTGACACTCATCGTATTGCTTCATTCCGTGAGTTTTGTCAGCCTGACACTGTGGCGCCAATCAACATTGCGCAAGCGTTTCGCAATTGAACTGCTTCACCTCAGCAACCAGGCTCGCACCGATCCACTCACTGGCCTGCTCAATCGTCGGGGCTGGCAAGACCTTAGCAGCGCATACCTGCGAAAAATGCAAAGGGAAAATCAACTGCAAGGCAGCGTGGCCATTATCGACATCGATTACTTCAAGCAATACAACGACACCTTTGGTCACGAAGCCGGAGATATACGGCTTCGCGAATTTGCTGAAACATTGAGAAGCAATTTCAGACCTGTCGACCTGATTGCCCGCGTTGGAGGCGAGGAATTCGCAGTGCTGCTACCCAACTGCACTGCCGACGACACACAAAGAATTATCGATAGAATCCGCTTGAACGGGAATTGCACGGTCGGGTTTTCAGCCGGTATTTGCAATATTGCGCACCTGGACAGCATTGACCGCACAATGGCTGAAGCTGATCAGGCACTGTACCAAGCCAAAAACAAGGGAAGAAATCGCAGTTGCCTGGGGAAGGTGAGCAGTTAGCACCTACAAACACGCAGCCGCAAAAGAAAATGCCTGAGTAGGCCCCCACAAGGGCACTCAGGCATGCTGTTGGGTCAGCTGTTTAGGTGTGTGTTAGTCCACCGCCACTTCGGTGCCACTTTCAGACTCTTGGCCCGATGAGCCTTCGTCAAAAGTCAGCGACACTTGGTCGTTTTCTTCATTGTGGTCCACAGTCACCTTGCCACCGTTCACTAACTTGCCAAACAACAGTTCGTCGGCCAAAGCTTTTCGAATGGTGTCCTGGATCAAGCGCTGCATTGGGCGAGCACCCATCAGCGGGTCGAAACCCTTTTTGGCCAGGTGTGTGCGCAACTCATCAGTGAATACAGCGTCCACTTTCTTCTGGTGCAATTGTTCTTCAAGCTCCATCAGGAACTTGTCGACCACACGAAGAATAATTTCTTCATCGAGCGCACGGAAGGAAATCACTGAATCCAGACGATTTCGGAATTCCGGGCTGAACATGCGCTTGATGTCTTCCATCTCGTCGCCCTGCACCTTCGATTCCATGAAGCCAATACCGCGCTTGGTCAAAGCCTCCGCCCCCGCATTGGTGGTCATGATAATGATCACGTTACGGAAGTCGGCTTTGCGGCCGTTGTTGTCGGTCAGCGTGCCGTTGTCCATCACCTGAAGCAGAATGTTGAACACGTCCGGGTGGGCCTTTTCGATTTCATCAAGCAGCAACACGCAATGTGGCTTCTTGGTAATGGCCTCGGTCAGCAAACCGCCCTGATCAAAACCAACATAACCGGGAGGCGCACCAATCAGGCGTGATACGGCGTGGCGTTCCATGTATTCCGACATGTCAAAACGCAGCATCTCGATACCAAGGACAAATGCCAACTGCTTGGCCACCTCGGTTTTGCCCACACCTGTGGGGCCGCTGAACAGGAATGAACCAATTGGCTTGTCGGCCTTGCCCAAACCGGCACGCGACATTTTGATCGCGTTGGCCAGCGCATCAATGGCTGGATCCTGACCAAACACAGTGGCTTTCAAGTCGCGATCAAGCGTGGCCAGCTTGTTCCGGTCGTCGGTGTTGACCGACTGAGGCGGAATGCGTGCGATTTTCGACACGATATCCTCAATGTCGCCTTTGGTAATTGTTTTACGTTGTTTGCTTTTCGGCAAAATACGTTGAGCCGCACCGGCTTCATCGATCACGTCAATGGCCTTGTCGGGCAAATGGCGATCGTTGATGAATTTGGCAGACAATTCTGCAGCGGCAGAAATCGCAGCGCTGGAGTACTTCACGCCATGGTGGTCTTCAAAGCGACTTTTCAGGCCACGCAGAATTTCAATGGTTTGCTCCACGGTGGGCTCAGACACATCAATTTTCTGGAAGCGGCGTGACAGCGCGTGGTCTTTCTCGAAAATGCCACGGTACTCGGTGAAGGTGGTCGCACCGATGCACTTCAACTGACCTGACGACAAAGCAGGCTTTAGCAGGTTAGATGCGTCCAGCGTGCCGCCCGACGCCGAGCCTGCGCCGATCAAAGTGTGAATTTCATCGATGAACAACACCGAGTCTGGATTGGCTTTGAGCTGCTTCAATACTGCTTTCAAGCGCTGTTCAAAATCGCCGCGGTATTTGGTACCCGCCAGCAGTGCGCCCATGTCCAGCGAATGCACTTGGGCACTGCTCAAGATCTCGGGTACATCACCCTGCACGATTCTCCATGCCAGGCCTTCAGCAATCGCGGTTTTACCCACACCAGCTTCGCCCACCAACAGCGGGTTGTTCTTGCGGCGGCGACACAGCACCTGAATGACGCGCTCAACTTCCTGCTCACGACCAATGAGGGGATCAATTTTTCCTTCCTTGGCCAAGGCATTCAGATTCTGCGTGTACTGATCCAAAGGCGACTGCTTGTCACCCACGGTTTGCGCAGTCTCCGCTTCCTGTTCCGGATTCTCGTTTTGAGCATTTTCGGGCTTCGGTGCGGGTGTCTGTGGTGTTTTGGTAATGCCATGGGAAATGTAATTCACCACATCCAAACGCGTAATGCCTTGCTGGTGCAAGTAGTACACGGCGTGGGAATCCTTTTCACCGAAAATTGCAACCAGTACGTTGGCGCCGGTCACTTCCTTCTTGCCATTCGAGGTGCTTTGAACATGCATGATGGCGCGCTGAATAACGCGCTGGAACCCAAGTGTTGGCTGGGTGTCCACTTCATCCTGACCTGTCACCACAGGGGTGTTGTCCTTGATGAAGTTTTGCAGGTTCTTGCGAATTTCCTCAACATCAGCGGAGCAGGAACGAAGCACCTCTGCTGCGGACGGATTGTCCAGCAAGGCCAATAACAGGTGCTCTACTGTGATGAATTCATGCTTTTGCTGACGTGCGTCAACAAATGCCATGTGCAAACTTACTTCCAATTCTTGCGCAATCATGTTTCCTCCATCACGCACTGCAGCGGGTGTTGATGCTGCTTTGCGAAACCGCATACCATTTCGACTTTTGTCGAGGCGATGTCCTTGGGATATACCCCACAGACCCCTTTGCCTTCTCGATGCACTTTCAGCATGATCTGGGTGGCCTGTTCCCTTCCCTTTCCAAAAAACTTCTGCAAAACAATCACGACGAACTCCATGGGGGTGTAGTCATCGTTCAAGAGCACGACTTGATACATCGGGGGCAGCTTCGCTTTTTGCGCCTGCGACTCTACGACTGTTGTTGGACTGTTTTGCGAACTCATAACTTCATTGTAATCACTTCTAAGGGGCACGCAACAAGGATTAGAGAGCAATACACTGCCTTTATTGAAGGCTAGAAAATTTTCCTGAAAATTCAATCAGCAACACGTCAAAAAATATGCAAACCCTCAGTCCAATTTGCAATTTTGGCCCCACCTGGTCAATCACCCAAAAAGCCGGATGTGACTAGATATAGACAGATCCTGTCTATTACAAGGGGTAAACCCTGAAAAAATGTATCTATTGTATGGTTGACCCCAGCGTAAACAGGTCAAAGAATAGGAGTCAAGCTGGCTATGACTGGCGAGTTGTCGGAAAGTTCTTGCGTTCCGATCGAAGTATTGTTTTTTGAAGGAGGTTTCGCGATGGCGACCGGCACCGTAAAATGGTTCAATGATGCAAAGGGTTTTGGTTTTATTACTCCAGATCAAGGGAGTGATGAACTATTTGCCCACTTTTCAGCAATCCAGGCATCTGGATTCCGCACACTTAAAGAAGGTCAGAAAGTGACTTTTGAAGTGGTGGATGGACCAAAAGGTAAGCAGGCTCAGAACATCTCTGTAATGGACGCAACCAGCGCCGCCTGATAAGTAAAATAATCAAACCATCGATTAAGAAAAAAGCCGGCCCCAAGCCGGCTTTTTTCTTGGGACAAACAGACGAATGCCTTACATGTGGTCGATCATGACCTGACCAAAGCCAGAACAGCTCACTTGCGTGGCGCCTTCCATCAAGCGTGCGAAGTCATAAGTCACTTTCTTGGAAGAAATGGACTTCTCCATCGAACTGATGATCAAGTCAGCCGCTTCAACCCAACCCATGTGGCGCAACATCATTTCTGCAGACAAAATTTGCGAACCTGGGTTCACGTAATCTTTGCCCGCGTACTTGGGCGCCGTACCGTGTGTGGCTTCAAACATGGCGATGGAATCGGACAAGTTCGCGCCTGGGGCAATGCCAATACCGCCCACTTGTGCAGCCAACGCGTCGGAAATATAGTCGCCATTCAAATTCATGGTGGCGATTACGCTGTATTCAGCAGGGCGCAACAAGATTTGCTGCAAGAAGGCATCCGCGATCACGTCTTTGATTACGATATCGCCGTGAGCTGCCTTGATCTTCATCCATGGGCCACCGTCCAGCAATTCTGCGCCAAACTCATTCTTGGCCAATGCATACGACCAGGCTGCAAATGCGCCTTCGGTGTACTTCATGATGTTGCCCTTGTGAACAATAGTCACAGAAGGCTTTTTGTTGTCGATCGCGTACTGGATTGCCTTGCGGAACAGGCGTTCAGTACCTTCCTTGGAAATGGGTTTAATACCAATACCCGAAGTTTCGGGGAAGCGAATTTTGCTCACGCCCATTTCTTCGCGCAAAAACTTGATCAGTTTTTGGGCCTTCTCAGTTTCGGCTTCGTATTCAATGCCTGCATAGATGTCTTCCGAGTTTTCACGGAAAATAACCATGTCGGTTTTGTGGGGCTCTCTCACCGGGCTGGGCACGCCAGTAAAGTAACGCACAGGGCGCAAGCACACATACAGATCAAGCTGCTGACGCAAGGCAACGTTAATGGAACGAATGCCACCACCTACTGGCGTGGTCAGCGGGCCTTTTACAGACACCACATATTCTTTCAACACTTCCAGGGTTTCTTCAGGCAGCCACACATCGGGGCCATACACCTTGGTGGACTTTTCACCGGCGTAAATTTCCATCCAGCTGATCTTGCGCTTGCCACCGTATGCTTTGGCCACAGCGGCGTCGACCACGTCGATCATCACTGGTGTAATGTCAAAGCCAGTGCCATCGCCTTCGATGTATGGAATGATGGGTTGATCGGGTACGCTCAACGAGTAATCACTATTGACCGTGATTTTTTCGCCGACTGATGGGACTTTAATGTGTTGGTACATGGTCTCTCCGCTGCTTCTCTGGTGTGTTAGAGGGAACACTCTAGTGTATCCCTTCACTACGAAAATCACAATTATTTCGCAATATGAAATTGCATTCCTTATTGCGCCAAGCCGTATAATAACGCCATCTTCTTTCAGATCTCTGACAGGAACCAGATTTCATGCACTTTGATCAAATGAACAATCACCGCGCCACATTCAGGCTGACACTGGCGGCGACCGCACTGGGCTTGGCTGCCTGCATAAGCAATGCGGCAGGACCGGTTCAGGCGCAATTGCCAATCGTACAGCTTCGTGTGGGCGAACATGTCGTGAAAGCCGAGCTGGCCAACAGCGACCTAACCCGCCAAATTGGTTTGATGAACCGACAAAATCTAGGAAAAAACGCTGGGATGCTTTTTGTGTTCAAACACAGCGAAACCCAGTGCATGTGGATGAAAAACACGTTGATTGATCTCGATGTGGCCTTTGCAGACAGCAACGGAGTCATTCTGAATATTGAGCCAATGAAAGCCGGTAGGGCAGATATTCACTGCTCCAGTGGCAGCGCCAGGTTTGCACTGGAAATGAATCAGGGCTGGTTCTCAAAACTCGGTATTGAGGCAGGCGAGCAGTTGCATCTGCCCGAACAAGCCAAGGACACACAACCATAACGAACATAAAAAAACCGACCCTTTGTTGCACATGCTGCACAACTCGAGGGTCGGTCTTCTCAATCTGATTTCGAAAAATTTAGCCTTCGAAATTCTTGGATGCAAATTCCCAGTTCACCAGGTTCCAGAAAGTCTCAACGTACTTGGGGCGGGCATTGCGATAGTCGATGTAGTAAGCGTGTTCCCACAAGTCGCAGGTCAACAGGGGCTTGTCCTGGGTAGTCAACGGTGTGGCAGCGTTGCTGGTGTTCACAATGTCCACAGAACCATCGGCTTTTTTCACCAACCATGTCCAGCTGGAACCAAAATTACCGATTGCACTTTTTGTAAATGCTTCCTTGAATGCATCAAAGCTGCCGAATTTGGCATTGATTGCGTCAGCCAGTTTGCCGCTTGGTGCGCCGCCACCATTGGGTGACAGGCAATGCCAATAAAAAGTGTGGTTCCAGATTTGCGCTGCGTTGTTGAATACGCCGCCGGTCGACTTCTTGACGATGTCTTCCAGGCCAGAGTTTTCAAACTCAGTGCCCTTTACCAGGTTGTTCAGATTTGTAACGTAAGCAGCATGGTGCTTGCCGTAGTGGTATTCCAGTGTTTCTTTGGAAATATGGGGAGCCAGCGCGTCCATCGCGTAGGGCAGTTCGGGCAGTGTGTGTTGCATATCAGTATCCTCTCTCACTTCAATCAATACGAAAACTTCAGCTTGGGGCAAAACCCGGCATTTCAACCCCTCTGATTCTATCTTGATTTTTTGACATCCTTGTTGAACGTTCCGCGCAGCTCTGTTTTCTCGCGAACATTCACCACAATTTCACCGTCGGCCAGGGTGGCGCGCAAACCATCGCCTGTTTGCACATCCGCCACAGAGCGAATCACCGTATCACGACCTTCTGGCTGCAAAAAAGCATAACCTCGCTCAAGGGTTCTTTGAGGGGAAACAGCCTCGACCACAGAACCCAAACGCTCGATGCTTGAATCAAATGCGGCCATGCGCCGTCGCTGAGCCGCCGAAAGCGCACTTTGCAGAAATTGAGTGCTTCGGTCCACCGAATTTTGCGAGGCCTCCATTTCAAGTGACATGGATTGCCACAAACCGCCAATTGAGTTGGACTGTTGCACCAGTCCACGCTCCACCAGCTTTGGCAAACGGCTACTGGCGCTACTCAGGCGTGACTCAAGAGAATTCAAATAAGCCGTGGGTGTCAGCAAGCCCAGCTCGGCACGATCCACGCGCTGAACCAGCATTTGAGCCCGGTGACGCAAGGCTTTGCGCAAGCCCATGTGCAAACCTTGAATCTCGGCCAGCAATTCACGCGTAGGCCGGCTGATCAATTCAGCGGCGGCAGTCGGTGTTGCGGCACGCAAATCTGCGGCAAACTCGGCCAGCGTCACATCGGTTTCATGCCCCACCCCAACCACAATTGGCGTTTTACACGCCGCCACCGCGCGCACAACAGCCTCTACGTTGAAACACCACAGATCCTCCAGGCTACCACCGCCGCGGCAAAGTACAAGCGCTTGGTGACCTGCTTGGTCGGCCTTGCGCAAGGCCTCAATAATTTGCGCTGCCGCCTGCTCACCCTGTACTGCGGTGTGATAAACGGAATATTCGACATGGGGCGCGCGCCGAGCCAGAGCCTGTTTTACATCGGCAAGCGCTGCGGCTTGCAAAGAGGTAATCACGCCAAGATTGAATACAACAGACGGAAGTGAGCGTTTGCGACCAGAATCGAACAAGCCTTCCTGGGTCAACTTGGTTTTCAGTTGCAAATACTGCTCATGCAAATTGCCCTGCCCGGCTTTCTTGATCACATCAACGATCAACTGCAGTTCGCCACGTTGCTCGTACATGGCCAATTGGGCAAGCACCTCGACTTTGTCCCCCACAGCCGGAAAAAAGCCTGCAAGGACATTGCGTTGGCGGAACATGACCGCCTTCAATTGAGCAGATTCGTCTTTCAACGCCAAGTACCAATGCCCGGAAGAAGCACGGGTAAACGCTGCCACTTCGCCTTGAATCCGGATCGAACCAAATTCATTTCGAAGATGATCATTCAAGTGCCGCGCCAGTTGGCTGACCGAGAAAACTGTTTTTAAGTCAATCATTTATAGACCAAACTGGCTAAAAAACCAGAACATTTCCACATGCGATAACAAAAGATTACTTTCTGTGCAACATGCCCGAAATACAAGAGAACAAACATAAGCAACTGATTACAAAAGAAAAAACAAACAAATTACAGTGCACAAAAAGTTCATTTTTCTTAAAAGCAGCTGATAATTCAAAAATTTGAGGGGCTTTTCCCCAAAGTTATCCACAATGAACAAATATTTCGACTTCGGCGCAATTTGTGTAATGTTGGTTTTTTCGCTAGAGTCCGTGTCTTACTGAATAGGAGTCTACTTGTGTGGTCAATCATTTCTGCGGCGGGCTGGCCAATTTGGCCTCTGATTTTTGGTTCGGTGGTCGCCTTGGCAATCATGCTGGAACGCATTTGGGCCTTACGCAAGAAGGACTTGATACCTGAAAATCTGGTGACCGATGTTTGCAAAACCCTCCCCCAGTTCAAAGACCGACAAAACATTGCCCGACTAGAGGCACACAGTGCGTTGGGTGGTTTGATGGCCGCAGGGCTTTCCGCGTTCTACAAGAACGAGAGCATTGAGACCGCGATGCAGGATAAATCAATCGGAATTCAAAACACGCTCGAGAAACACCTGGATGTGTTGTCCATGATTGCCAGCGCCGCCCCTTTGATGGGCTTGCTGGGCACGGTCATCGGCATGATCGAAATTTTTGCTGTTCAAGGTTCCGGGGCTCAAACGCCAGAAGCGATTGCTGCAGGTATTGCCGTGGCCCTATACAACACTGCTTTCGGCTTGATCGTGGCCATTCCCGCCTTGGTCGCCTATCGACTGTTCCGGATCCGGATCAACAGCCTGCTCGATGACATGGGCGACTCGCTCAAGCCGTTTGAAGATTTGCTCAAACAGCACGCCAACTCGCGCAAACAGGCCTGAGGGGCGGGCATTGAGAATCAAGCGAAAAACAGGCACTGAAGCACCCGACATCAACCTCATTCCACTCATTGATGTGTTGTTGGTGATTGTTATCTTTTTGGTGGTGTCGACTACGTTCATGCAACCGAGCCAACTAGAGGTAGACCTGCCCGGCACCCAAAGCGCGAAGGAAGACACCACGCCGCCGGAAGCACTGCGAATACGAGTAGGTCGAGATGGCAATTACGCACTGGGTGCTCAAAGTGTACTGACCGAAACCCAATTGCGCACCGAGCTCAGCAAGACTTTGGCTGCAAAACCGGCTGGCGAAGAACGCAGGGCAATTGTGGAGGCCGACGCAGCAGCAACGCATCAATCTGTCGTGCTGGTCATGGACATGCTGGCCTCACTGGGCGTTGCAAGGGTATCGATCGCCACTGCCGGCGGCAAAGCCCCATGAACACCGGGAATCGCAAGGCCCAGGTTGAGTCGGGCTTGCTTCAGATTTGGTATGGCGGGCACAAGCCAAGCCTCATCGTCGGTCTGTCCTTAAGTTTGCTCGAATTGATTTACAAAAGCCTGCGCTGGGTGAGCAGACAAAACAAAAAATCGGTCGCTGCCAAAAAAGCCTGCAGACCTCCTGTGTTGGTTATTGGCAATCTGATTGCGGGTGGTGCCGGCAAAACCCCGATCGTGATGGCAGTGTGCCAACACTTTTTGGCGAATGGTCAGCAGGTCGGAATCGTCAGCCGTGGGTACGGTCGTTCAGCACAAACCCCCATGCTGATTGACCCCGGGCAGACACTGCCTGCAGCAAGTGAGGTAGGAGACGAGCCTCTCTTTTTAAGCCATGAAACCGGTTGCCCGGTGGCCGTGTGCGCCGATCGAAGCCAGGCGGTCAACCTTCTGTTGCGACACTTCCCCGATTTGAGTTTGATCGTGTCAGACGATGGTTTGCAACATCACCGCCTTGCCCGCCAACTTGAATGGGTTGTGTTTGATTCCCGCGCGCATGGCAATGGTCGCCTTCTGCCTGCTGGCCCTTTGCGAGAGCCACTCGCCAGACTCGACTCTGTGGATGCGGTGCTGTGCTCTAACATTGCACCGCAAGTGCTGAGCAAGGCACTGAACAGGCCGGTTCAAAACAATTGGCACGCCATACAGGTTCAACTGACAGGATTCAGTCAACTGAGCTCTGGCCTTTTCTTGACAATCGACCAAGCCAAGGAACACTGGAAAGGGCTGAAATTAGTGGCATTTACCGGAATGGGCAACCCGGAAAAATTGTTCGCTGCGCTTCGGTCTGCCGGCCTGAACCTGGATGCCAGCCATGGACTTCCGGATCATTTCAACTATCCTGAAGACTTTTGCGCACAGTTCATTCAACAGGTGCTGATCACAAGCGGCAAAGATGCCGTAAAATTGGATCATTCGAACCCAAAGGTGTGGGTGGCCGAGATAAGCGTCACACTGCCCCCCGCCCTGACACAAGCCCTAGAGGATTGCATTGGACCCACAATTGATTGACATCCTGGTTTGCCCCATCTGCAAAGGGCCACTTGTAAAACGGCCAAGCGACGGCTACCTGGTGTGCAAAGCTGACAAACTCGCATTTCCTGTGCGAGACGGAATCCCCATCATGCTGGTGGATCAGGCTGAACCCGTTTCAACTTCCAACCCTTAAGCCCCATGTTCAAAGCCGTCATTCCGGCCCGTCATGCATCCACCCGCCTGCCCGGCAAACCGCTACTCGACATTGCGGGAAAACCCATGGTGGTGCGCGTGGCTGAACAGGCCTTGAAGTCTGGAGCCGACGAAGTGCTGGTGGCCACGGATCACCCTGACATTGAGACGGTGTGCAAAGCGCATGGCCTGCAGGTTGTCATGACGCGTGGTGACTGGCCAACCGGTACGGACAGAATTGCAGAAGTAGCCCAGATCAAAGGCTGGGCAGACGACACGGTGGTGGTGAACGTGCAGGGTGACGAACCTCTGATTGACCCCGCCCTGATTGACCTGGTAGCCAAAGCCTTGCTGGACGACGCGCAAGACATTGCGACGTGTGGGCACACCATCGACAACTGGGAAGAATTCAAGAACCCCAATGTGGTGAAGATCGCCATGCGGGAAGACGGTGAAGCGCTTTACTTTTCCCGGGCCCCGATTCCTTACCCGCGAGATGCGTATGCCTTGGAATCCTGGCCAACAGGTGCGCCTGCAGGGCAGCTGGGTATTCGCCACATTGGCTTGTACGCCTACCGCGCCCGTTTTCTCAAGGTGTATCAAACACTGCCCCCAGCCCGAATCGAAGTGCTTGAATCACTTGAACAACTGCGGGCGCTGGCCAATGGCTTTCGTATAAAAGTGTGTATGATTCAGGATGCCCCGCTTCCGGGGGTAGACACCGTGCAAGACCTGGAAAAAGTCAGGACATTGTTCGGGTCTCGTTAAGGCTGAACGACCATGAAGAAATATTCGAGTCCGCCTGTGGGTAAGTTTTCTGCAAGTTGAACCACCCATAATCGCGAAGGCTTCGAATAAGAATAACCGGCCAAAAAATATTGCCTGTTGTAAACAACGCGTCTTGTACAACAGGCCAGCAGATTTAAAACTCTTGAGGCGACTATGCGTTTAATTCTATTGGGAGCGCCCGGTGCTGGTAAAGGCACGCAGGCGACATTCATCAAGGAAAAATTTGGCATTCCCCAAATTTCCACCGGCGACATGCTGCGCGCTGCAGTCAAAGCAGGCACCCCCTTGGGCATTGAGGCTAAAAAAGTCATGGACAGTGGCGGCCTGGTTTCAGACGAAATCATCATTAACCTGGTGAAAGAACGTTTGAAAGAATCCGACTGTGCCAATGGTTACTTGTTTGACGGCTTTCCCCGCACCATTCCACAAGCTGAGGCCATGAAAGAGGCTGGCGTAAAAATTGATTTCGTGCTGGAAATTGATGTTCCCCACGACGCAATCATTGATCGAATGAGCGGCCGCCGTACTCACCCTGCATCAGGCCGGACTTATCACGTTAAATTCAATCCCCCCAAACAGGAAGGCATTGATGACGTGACAGGCGAGCCTTTGGTTCAGCGTGACGACGACAAGGAAGAAACCGTCAAGAAGCGCCTTGAAGTGTATGAAAAGCAGACACGCCCCTTGGTGGACTACTATGGTCAATGGGCAGCCACAGGCGATGCCAATGCGCCCCAATACCGAAAAATTGCTGGTGTTGGCAGCGTTGAAGAAATCAAAGGCCGCGCCTTTGACGCATTGAAGTAATTCAAACCTGCTTGCAGCGCCCTGTTCGGGGTGCCGCAAGCAATCAAACTGCAGGCTTGCGAACCAAGCGCTTCGGATTCAAACCCAAAGCGGCCAATACAGCAAAATACACTGCACCACACACCCCGATTACTCCCAGCACAATACCAACCCGCAACAGCGGCGTTGAGGCCATTGCAAGCCAGTCAAATTGCTGATTCATGAACCACAGCGCGACACCCATGACCACGGCAGCCGCCAACACTTTGACAAAATAAACGGCCCAACCCGTTGATGGCGTGTACAAGCCACGCCTGCGCAGCCCCCAATACAGCACCCCAGCATTCAACAAAGCCCCTCCGCTGATGCTGAGCGGCAAACCCGCATGCCCCAGCAAAGGCACGGTGACAAGGTTCATGAGCTGGGTAGCCAGCACCACCGCAATGCCAATTTTTACCGGGGTGCGAATATCCTGCTTGGCATAAAAACCAGGGGCAAGAATTTTCACCAATACCAAACCTGCCAAGCCCAAGCTATAGGCGACAACGGCCTGGCTGGTCATGGCCACATCATTGGCATCAAAACGGCCATAGTGAAACAGCAAGGCCACCAAGGCATCCGAGAACAGCCCCATGCCCACAGCGGCAGGCAGCACCAGTACAACGGTCAGGCGTAGCCCCCAGTCCATCAGGCGGGAATACTCCTCGTGACTGCGGGTGGCAGCTGCAGAAAGCGAAGGCAACAGCACGGTGCCCAAGGCAACCCCCAACAAGGCGGTGGGAAATTCCATCAAGCGGTCGCCATAAGAAATCCAGGACACACTGCCCTTGTCCAGATGCGATGCAATATTGGTATTGATGATCAAGCTGATTTGCGCCACAGACACCGCCAGGGTTGCAGGCACCATGTTCTTCAATACTCGACGAACCCGATCGTCCTGCCAGGCGGCTTTTATGGATCCAAATCCGGCAAACGGGTTGATCAAACACCCCGTGCGGGCCAATCCATACCAAAGCACAGCCACCTGCAACACACCACCCACCATGACAGCAATGGCAAATGCCTTGACCGCTTGATCAAAATAAGGGGCAAGTAGCAAGGCACCCGCAATAAAGCTGACATTGAGCAACACCGGCGCAAAAGCAGGCAATGCAAATGATCGGAAGGTATTCAACAAGCCCGAGGCCAAGGCCACCATTGAAATTAAAAGGATGTACGGAAACATCCATTGGGTAAGCAGCACAGTCAGCTCAAACTGTTCGCTGCCTTGCTCCAAACCACTGGCCATGCCCATGACCACCCAGCTGCCGCCGAGAACACCCAACACAACAATCAACAACAAACAGAGAAACAGCAAGGAACTGACACGCCGCGCCAAATCGACTGCAGCCGCTTTGCCCTCGGTGGCGTTTGTTTGGGACAAAATCGGAATAAAGGCCTGCGAAAAAGCACCCTCGGCGAACAATCTGCGCAAAAGATTTGGAATTCTGAAAGCAATGAAAAAAGCGTCGGACTCCGCCCCTGCCCCCAAGAGGCGCGCGGTGATTGTCTCTCGGATCAGACCTGTTATCCGGGAGAGCATTGTCATGGCGCTGACTGCAGCGGCCGATTTCAATAAATTCATATAGTGATTGTGAAAGGGCTAGTATTTTGTTAAAATTGCGGGTTTTCGAATTCTACACCCTGGAACACAAGCAATATGGCCAATTCAGCACAGGCGCGCAAGCGCGCAAAACAAGCCGCCAAAGCAAATGCGCACAATTCTGCCATTCGCTCAGCGATGAGAACCGCGATTAAAAAAGTACGCGCTGCCGTTGATGCAGGCGACAAAGCCGCTGCACAAGCAGTGTATCGCGAAACAACCAGCATTCTGGATCGCGTGGCAGACAAAGACCTGGTCCACAAGAACAAGGCTTCGCGTAACAAGTCCCGCTTGTCTGCGCTCGTAAAAGGCATGGCCGCTTAAATTAGCGACCGGGAAAGCTGGTTCAGCTTTCCACCTGACGAAAAGTCCGTTTCACATGAAAAAGCCCCTTGATTTCGAAAGGGGCTTTTTGTGTTTTCCGAAAATAAAGAAAGTGCCTTGCGCGCATTACTCCGGGTCGGGCAATAAGCAGGCGTCAAGCAGCTGCAAATCGTTGTCGCGTGCAAAATTCAATACGAAAGTCATCGCCATGGGCTCGATTTCGCGCAAGCGCTCGTCGATCACCACACATTTAATGTTGTTCATCAAGATAGGTTTGGCGTAAGGGCTGTAGGCCAAATGCTGCTGGCTCTGCTGGCGCCCAGGCGGGCGGTAGCAAGACAACACGCCGCACAGGCGCTCTGCCCAGTCCGATGGGCGGAAAGGCCGCCCGCCTGACATTAGTCCGAGAATAAAGAATTCCTTGGGCTTGACCTTGGGTGGTTCAGCCATAACCAAATAGCTCCTGAGGTGTACTCGCACCCCGACATTTATTTTGTGCGTATTGTCGGGGTTGATTCTTACAGCGTGCTGAAGAATCGATGAGAACTGGCTTTAAGCTCGATCTATACGTGCATACGCCGAGTGGTTGTGAATGGACTCGAAGTTTTCCGCTTCCACTGTGTACTGCCCCACCTGCGTGAATTTGTTCATGGCAATGGCAACATCGCGAACCAGATCTTCAACGAACTTGGGGTTGTCGTAAGCGCGCTCTGTTACATACTTTTCGTCTGGGCGCTTGAGCAAACCATACAACTCACAAGAGGCCTGCTGCTCGATTGCCGAGATGAACTGAGCAATGTCCACATCGTCTTTTAACTGCACACGGGCTGTAACGTGCGAACGCTGGTTGTGCGCGCCGTACTCGGAAATTTTCTTGGAGCAGGGGCACAGGCTGGTCACAGGTACAACCACGGTAAGGTAAATGTCTTGACCTTGCTCGTTGGCAGAACCCTCCAGGGTCAACTGGTAATCCATCAAACTGGAAACACCGCTGATGGGCGCGACCTTGGACAGGAAGTAAGGCAACTCCATTTTGATGCGACCTGAAGGTGCACCCAGGCGCTGCAACATGTCAACCAACATGGCGCGGAAACCGCTCACGGTGAGCACAGCACCCTGTTGCTCTTCCAGCAAGGCGATGAAACGTGACATGTGCGTGCCTTTTTGATCGGCGGGCAGAAACACGGTCATTTCGAACTCGGCCACGGATGGCATGGGCTTTTGGCCCTGTAGTTCAATCAGAACTGGATATTTGACAGAACGAATACCCACCGATTGGATTGCAATGTGGCGGGTATCGATGGTGCTTTGGACATCGGGAATAGCCTGGTCGTTTGGATTGGTGGCCACGGCATTCTCCAAGCCTTTGTCACGTGTATTCATAACTTCCTCATGTGTTCGCGGAACGCCCTGCTACATGGCGTACCACATTGGTGTGGCGATCAAAGAGCTCGCCATAGTGCTGCTTGATGGACGTTTCTATGCCTTGGGCGTCCAGTCCAAGATTCTTGAGCAGGAGCGCAGGGTCTCCGTGGTCGATGAATTCATCGGGCAAGCCGAGCTGCAAAACTGCGTTGTTAAAGCCTTGGGCGTGCAAGTGTTCCGTTACCGCCGAACCAGCGCCACCCATGATACAGCCCTCTTCCACAGTCACAAAGCTGTAGCGCTGCTCTGCAAACCGTTGTAACAATTCTGCATCAATCGGCTTGACCCAGCGCATGTCCACCACGGTGGCACCCAGCGCACGACCAGCCTCAAGGCTTGGTTCACACATGGAGCCAAATGCCAAAATTACAAGTTTATTCTCAGACTCATCGGGCGAATAACGCACAATTGCCCTGCCAATTTCAAGCGAATCCAGCGATTCATCGGCCACAATGCCCGGCCCCATACCACGCGGATAACGCACAGAGGCACAACCAGGATAGTGATAAGCCGTGGTCAGCAACTTGCGACACTCGTCTTCGTTGGACGGTGCAGCAATGATCATATTCGGGATACACCGCAGATAGGCAACATCGTAATTGCCGGCGTGGGTTGCACCGTCGGCCCCAACCAAACCTGCTCGGTCCAAGGCAAAAGTGACATCCAGATTCTGCAAGGCCACATCGTGAATCAGCTGGTCGTAGGCACGTTGCAAGAAAGTGGAGTAAATGGCCACTACGGGTTTCATGCCCTCGCAGGCCAAACCTGCCGCAAATGTGACCGCGTGTTGTTCTGCAATGCCCACGTCAAAATACCGTGAGGGAAAGCGTCGCTCGAATTCAACCATGCCCGAACCTTCACGCATGGCGGGGGTAATGCCCACCAGTTTGCGATCCGATTGCGCCATGTCGCACAACCACTTGCCAAAAATTTGGGTGTAAGTGGGTGGCTTGGGCGTGGTTGACTTTTGAATGCCAATGCTTGGATCGAACTTGCCGGGGCCGTGGTACAGCACAGGGTCTTGCTCGGCCAGCTTGTAACCTGCGCCCTTTTTGGTGATCACATGCAGAAAAATCGGGCCTTTCATGGCACGCAGGTTTTGCAACGTAGGCACCAAGGCATCCAGATCGTGGCCGTCGATCGGGCCGTAATAGTTAAAACCAAATTCTTCGAACAGCGTGGCCGGGCTCATCATGCCTTTCACATGCTCTTCGAGCCGGTGCGCGAGTTCGTACAAGGGTGGGGCCACGCCCAAAATGCCCTTGCCGACTTCTTTCACATTGTTCAGCATGCGGCCAGACAACAACTTGGCCAGGTATTTGTTCAGCGCACCCACAGGCGGTGAAATCGACATGTCGTTGTCATTCAAAATGACCAGCAAATCGATGTCGGGGGTAACACCCGCGTTATTCAGGGCCTCGAAAGCCATGCCGGCTGTCATCGAACCGTCGCCGATCACCGCAATGTGCTTGCGGTTTACGCCCAAATTGCGGGAGGCCACGGCCATACCCAAGGCGGCAGAAATGGAGGTGCTGGAGTGTGCAGTACCAAAGGCATCGTATTCGGATTCCGAACGCTTGGGAAAACCGGATATACCGCCGTACTGACGCAAACCGGGCATGGCCTCACGGCGCCCAGTCAAAATTTTGTGCGGATAAGTTTGATGGCCCACGTCCCAAACGACGCGATCGTTCGGTGTGTTGAACACATAGTGCAAGGCCACAGTCAATTCGACTGTACCCAGGTTGGATGACAAATGCCCGCCGGTTTTGGCCACTTGCTCCACAATGTAATTGCGCAACTCATCGGCCAACTTGGGCAGCTGGTTTTCAGACAATCGCCGCAAGTCTGCGGGGCAATCAATTTTTTTCAGCAGATCGGTCATGATTTCCGGTTTGTAATCAATTCTACAAGGGATTCCAGCGGGGCTCTGCGTTGCGGCGCAATGGCGTCACAGGCGCTCAGTGCTTGCTCGCGAAGCCGAGTCAACAGCGCTTTGGCTTCGCCCAACCCCATTAAACTCACCATAGTGGGTTTGTTGTTCAGTGCGTCTTTGCCCGACGTTTTACCGAGCACTTCGCTGGTGGATTCCACGTCTAATATGTCGTCTATTACCTGATATGCCAAGCCCAAACAATGGGCGTAGGCCTCTAATCCTTCCTTTTCAACGTTTGAAATGTCGGGATTGCTGACATAACCCATGCGAACCGAGGCTTTAATCAAATCGCCAGTTTTTCGCGCATGCATGTTTTCAAGTGCAGACAAGTCCATGGGTTTGCCCACATGCGCAAGGTCAATGGCCTGCCCTGCAGCCATGCCCTGAACACCGGACGCACCGGCCAAGGCCGCAATTTGTTGCATACGAACCTGCACACTACCTTGGCCTGATTCTGCAAGCCACTGAAAAGCAGTGGTTTGCAATGCGTCACCAGCCAACAAAGCAAATGCTTCGCCAAATTTAACGTGACAAGTCGGCTTGCCACGGCGCAACACGTCATTGTCCATGCAAGGCAAGTCGTCGTGAACCAGCGAATAGGCGTGCATGGCCTCGATGGCACAGGCCGCATCGCTTAGTTCGCCTACAGGCGTGCCCACAGCGTGGCCAGCAGAAAATACCAGCATGGCCCGCAGGCGTTTGCCGCCATCCAGCAAAGCATATTCAATGGCCTCGTTAAGCACGGTTGAAGGGCCTTTGCGCTGCTTAAGCTTCTCACACAATATGTCCTCAAAACCCGCGCGGGTTTCATCAAACCAATTCAGCTTAATAGGTTGAGGGAAGCTCACTGATCACCTTCGTCGACTGGTTTGTTCAAGGCTTGTTCAATCTCGGTCACCTCTTTGCGAACCTGGCTCAATCGGTCGCGACAATACTTCACTAGATAAGCACCGCGCTTGTAATCGGTCAACAATTGATCCAGTCCAAGATTCTGGGAATCCATGGTGTCGACCAGTGCTTCCAGTTCGGCTGCCGCTTCTTCGAAGGAGGCTGGTACCGCTTGGGCGGATTCAGCGGGTGCTGTTTTTGATTTGCTTGGGCTCATTGTGCTGCTGTGCGTAGTGCAAAGTCTTCCATTTTACTGCGAGTTTGCTCAAAGGCGAAAAGTCTTTGGCCGGAATGCGGACTAAAGGGTACAATCCCACTTTCTCTTTTTGTTCAACAGGTTAATTTGCATCAGTGTCGATCAGGGACACTGTTGGAGGAGGTCCCCGGGATCATGTCCGATTTGAGTGATTTGTCCAATGTGTCACATGCCGTGACGCAGTCAAGTTTGCAGCCTCATGTTTCAACGTATTTTGATGAACATGTTTTGAAGGATGAAATCCAACTACTCTATCGAGACGGACCGGGTTACGTCGGTCACACCCATTGGGTGGCCGAGCACGGCGACTGGAGGTCACTTCCGTGGGAAGGAGACGGTCGCATTCTGGTGAACAACGGCTCTGAAATTGAGCTTTTGTCCAATGTATGTCGACACCGTCAAGCCATTATGCTGAAAGGTCACGGCAACTCCAGCAATATCGTTTGCCCGCTTCACCGCTGGACCTACGATTTGAAGGGCGAGTTGCTGGGAGCCCCCCATTTTGCACAGCAACCTTGCACCAGGCTACAGTCCTACCCGCTTCAAAACTGGCGTGGCCTGCTGTTTAATTCTGGTCGCAATGTGCTGGACGAGCTGAAAAATGTGCCGTTCCTCGAAGAACTCGATTTTTCGAACTTTCAGCTTGATTCGGTAAAAAGCAATGTGTTGCCCTACAACTGGAAAACCTTCATTGAGGTTTATCTGGAGGACTACCACGTGGAGCCGTTTCACCCGGGGCTGGGTCAATTTGTGAGCTGCTCCGATTTGCAGTGGTACTACGGCGAGAACTGGAGTGTGCAATCGGTGGGCGTCAAGGCCGGGCTTCGTCGCCCGGGCACGCCGGTTTATCGCCAGTGGCACGATGCGGTCAAAAAATTCAGCAACGGTGTAGAACCCAAATACGGCGCAATCTGGTTTTGCATGTACCCCAATATCATGGTGGAGTGGTACCCACATGTGTTGGTGGTTTCCACGCTGCACCCGAAGGGGCCACAGGAAACATTGAACGTGGTTGAGTTTTATTACCCCGAGGAAATTCGCCTGTTTGAGCGGGAATTCGTCGAGGCTGAGCAAGCCGCCTACATGGAAACTGCAGTGGAGGATGACGAAATTGCCGAGCGAATGGACGAAGGCCGCCGCGTGCTGATGGAACGTGGAGAACACGACGCTGGCCCCTACCAAAGCCCAATGGAAGACGGCATGGCGCACTTCCACGCTTGGTATGGTGCCCAAATGAACCCGGCTCACCACCAATCCGGAAAGTTGAAAAAAATACTCTGAAAAGCTACAACACGCATCGTCCAAATCAATATCGCGATTTCTATTTTTGTTTAATATTTTTCTGGTACATTGATTAGACAAAAATAAAACTCTGGATATATTCAAATGATGCGTGGCGCCAATTCTTTGGACGGGCCCGTCGTACGTAGTGGCGGCCCCGCCTACCAACAAATCAGTGAAGTGCTGACCCATGAAATTTTCAGGCAAACCTGGAAGGTTGGCGAACCACTGCCCAATGAAAAAAAACTCTCAGACCGCTTTCAAGTGTCAATCGGCACAATTCGCCGCGCAATTGAAGCCCTGGAGACGTCTGGCTTAGTGACAAAAATGCAGGGACTGGGCACATTCGTTACCAACAAAGCCTTGCCTTCCCCGGTATACGATCGGGCAGACCCATTCAAGCTGAATGACCACTGGGCCACCGAATATGCGGGCACCGAGGTAAAAACCGAGTTGATCAGCCTGGAAAGCATTCAAGCCAATACCGAGGAATCTCGCGCCCTTGGCGTCACATTGGGTGATCCGATCTGGTTGATTGAAGTTCGGCACATGCTGCACACTCAATTGATTGCCTATGAACAATTGTGCCTTTCAAAGAAAGTCTTTCCAAAACTGAGTATTGAGATGCTTCAAAAATCGGCGGGTAATCTTTACCGGCTGGCCTCGGAAGTCTTTCAAATGCGAATTGGCCAAATGACTGACGAAGTGTCGGTCAAATCCATGGAACCGCGAATCGCCAGCCTGTTCAATAAAATTCCGGATGCACCAAGCCTGCGTGTATTCCGTATTACCCATTCCATGGACAACACACCGATTGAAAAACGCGAGGTATGGCTTGACCCCAGCTTTGCGCATTACAAAGCAACCCCGGAATTATCCTGACGCTCGGCGCAAGCCGAACAGTCGCGCTACAATCTGCCCCCATGCAAGCACTCTGGATGTTAATGGCCTGCCTGTGCTTCGGCACCATGGGCCTCATGGTCAAATTGGCGGGCTCCCATGTCTCGTTGGGTGAAATTGTGCTGTTTCGCGGTGCGGTACCGGTTATTGGCATCACGGTTTGGGCTGTCATTCAGGGTCTTAGCCTGAAAAGCCCGGTTGCCATGTTGCACCTAAAACGAAATATCGCAGGAATTATTGCAATGTGGTGCGGTTTCTATGCCACCACGCAATTGCCGCTGGCTACGGCCACTACGCTGATGTACACCTCCCCCCTGTTTATCGCGCTGATTCTGTGGCTTTGGTTTGGTCAATCGAGAAACTGGCTTGAACAACTGGCCATTGCCATTGGGTTCGGTGGGGTTATTGCCGTACTTCAACCCGTGATTGCAAGTGACCAGCTTTCAACCGCACTGATTGGCTTGGGTGCCGGAGCTGTGTCAGCGATCGCATACCTGCAGCTAAAAAGCCTGGGCCAAGCAAAAGAAGCAGAGTGGCGAACAGTGCTGTACTTCGCGGGCACCGCAACAGTTACTTCGCTGGTTTATCTATTGGGTTTCGGCGAATTTACAGTATTCAAGACAGCGGGCTACGAATGGCAGCTGCTGTGGCTATTGGCTTTGGGGGTTTTTGGCGGTGCTGGCAACCTGGCGCTGACCCGGTCGTTTGGCAGCGGCTCAACCTGGCTTTCAGCCGCACTGCAATACTGCACCATTCTGGTGTCTACGTTTTATGGCATCACGGTATTGGGTGACATTCCAACAAACACCACGTGGATTGGCGTGCTATTGATTATCACTTGTGGTGGCATTTCTTCCTATGCCACCCACAGACGCAAACTGAATAATTATTGAATTTGCTTTTAGTGATGATGGTGCAGTATTTCGGCCAACAAGGCGATCAAGGCCACACCGCCACCAATGCACAACAATTGCACGAAACTCTCTTTGATTTTGACGCGTTGCTGCATTTGTGGAATAAGGTCGGCCACGGCAACATAAATAAAACTGGCGGCGGCAAACACCAAGGCATATGGCAACAATGCTTGCAGTTCGGTAAACAGGGTGTAACCCAAACCCGCGCCCAGTACTGCGGCCAAACCAGCCACCGACATCAGCTGCAAGGCTTTTTTGCGTGCAATTCCAGCATTCACCAGCACGAGATAATCCCCGGTTTGCTGGGGAATTTCGTGTAGCACCACGCTCAGCGTGGTCACCAAACCCAATTCGAAATCGACCAGAAAGGCACTGGCCACCAGCAGGCCATCAGCAAAGTTATGAATTGAATCACCCACAACAATCAGCAAGCCACCTCGCCTTGCCTCGCGCTTGTCGAAACCGTGGTGATGGTCATGCCCATCGTGCTCATGGTGGTGACTGTGGCGAAAGATGGCGAACTTTTCCAGCACAAAGAAAAACAACAAACCGACTAACAACAAAGCAAATAGCTTGTGATGGTCCATGCCTTTGTCCAGCGCTTCAGGCAGCAAATGCAACAGCGATGCGCCAAGCAACACACCAGCGGACACACTGACCATGGGCTCAAGCGAACGGGCAATGTGGCGGGCTGTTAAAAGCGCAGATGCAAATATGGCCAAGGCCGTGCCCAAGGCAGCGGCCAGGAGAACAAGCGGTAAACTGGATTGCACGATTGATTCGGTCCGAGATTAGATCAGGTTCTTGCCCCGCAAGAACTCAAGCGCCTGATTGTACGCCTGTTTCGCCGCGGTGGAATTGTAGGTGGGGCGATAATCGGCGTGGAAACCATGCTGTGCCTTGTCAAACACCGTGATACTGCTGGCTTGTGCATTTGAATTGCCCTGGGCGGCAGCCAAGGCCTTTCGCATCTGCTCCACCGTGTCCAGCGGAATGGAGCTGTCTTCGGATCCATACAAACCCAACACCGGGGCCTTCAATTGAGTAGCCACATCCACAGGGTGTGTAGGCGTTAATTCAGTTTTTGCGCCCACCAGGCGACCATACCAGGCCACACCTGCTTTAACCGCAGGCTGGTGAGCGGCATACAACCAGGTAATTCGTCCACCCCAACAAAATCCGGTCACGGCGAGTTTCTCGGCGTCAGCGCCTTCGGTGGCCGCATGTTCGACACATTTGTCCAAATCAGCCATCACCTGTTTGTCATTCATTTTTGAAATGACATTTTCCAAAATGGCGGCCACCGTGGCGTACTGCCCTGGCTCGGAATGTCGAAAGAATATTTCGGGTGCCAAGGCATAAAAGCCGGCCTGGGCAAAACGACGGCATACATCTTCCAGATAGGCATGAACACCAAAGATTTCAGGCACCACCAGAATAACTGGCGCGTTCTTTTTGCCTTTTGGATAAGCCCGGTAGGCGAACATGTCATCGTCGCCCACATCCACAAACACCCGGCCTTCTTCAAGGCCGTCGCTTGGCGTGGTAATGGCTTGGGCCAACACAGGCGACGCGGCTGCGGCAAAACCACCCACAGTAAACCCTTTGAGAAGGGTGCGACGGTCAATGGTCAGTTTGCCACCGCCAGTCAAAGCCTCAAGGTGTTCCTGATGTTCGGTTTTTTTGCTGTCGCTCATGTGCCTGCTCCTCATTTCTTCTGAAATTTAATGCGCCTCTTCCCAGTTGTTGCCAACGCCACAACCCACTTCCAGCGGTACGCGCAATTTCGCAACTTGCGTCATGATTTCAGGTACACGCTTCTGGATCAATTCGAGTTCACCCTTGGGTACTTCAAAAATAACCTCATCGTGCACCTGCATGATCATTTTGGTTTGCAGCTTTTCAGTTTTTAGCCACGATGACAATTCGACCATGGCCATTTTGATGAGATCCGCCGAGGTACCCTGCATGGGCGCATTGATCGCAGCCCGTTCAGCACCCGCACGGCGAGGGCCATTGGGGCTTTTGATCTCGGGCAGCCACAAGCGGCGACCGAACACGGTTTGCACAAAGCCGTCTTCCTTGGCTTGGGCACGTACATTGTCCATGAATTTCGCCACGCCGGGATAACGCGAAAAATAGCGGTCAATGTAAAGCTTTGCGGCCTCGCGGGTAATGCCCAGGTTGCCGGCCAAGCCAAATGCGCTCATGCCGTAGATCAGACCGAAGTTAATCACCTTGGCGGTTCGGCGGTGATCCGAAGTCACCTCATTCAAACCCACACCAAAAATTTCAGACGCAGTGGCACTGTGAATGTCCAACCCTTCATTGAAGGCGTGGACCAAGGCTTCATCGCCTGAAATATGGGCCATGATGCGCAACTCAATTTGAGAATAATCAGCAGACACCAATACACAACCCGGCGCGGCAATGAATGCCTCTCGAACCCGGCGCCCTTCAGCTGTGCGCACTGGAATATTCTGCAAATTGGGATCGTTACTGGCCAAACGGCCTGTAACAGCCACCGCCTGCGCGTAATTGGTGTGCACGCGCCCTGTGCGCGCATTCACCATGCGGGGCAGTTTGTCGGTGTAGGTGCTTTTCAATTTGGCCAGTGAGCGGTGTTCCAGCAATTTGGCTGGCAGCGGATAATCTTCTGCAAGCTTGCTTAGCACTTCTTCATCCGTGGACGGCGCGCCGCTGGCCGTTTTTTTCACCACAGGCAAACCAAGTTTGTCGAACAACAACTCGCCAATTTGTTTGGGCGAATTCAGGTTAAAACTGCCACCCGCAAGCTCAAAGGCCTGCTCTTCAATCAGCTTCAACTTGTCTGCAATCTCGGCACTTTGGGCCTCGAGTTTGTCAGAATCAATCAACACACCATTGCGTTCAACCTCGAACAGCACTTGCCCAAAGGGCAACTCTACATTGCGGTACAGCTTGACGAGATCGGGTACTTTGTCCAGCTCGGCTTTCAAGGTGTGTGCAAGGCGCAAAGTAACCTCGGCGTCTTCTGCTGCGTATTTGGTGGCCGTATCAATGGGCACCTGATCAAAGGTAATTTGACTGGCCCCCTTGCCGGCCACTTCCTCGTATTTGATGGTGTTGTAGTTCAACCAGCGCAGGGCCAAGGCGTCCATGCCGTGCGGCTTGTGAGCCTCCAGAATGTAGCTGGCCAGCATGGTGTCTTCAAACAGGCCCTTCACCCACACATCGTGATTGGCCATGACATGCAAATCGTATTTTGCATTCTGGGCAATTTTGGGCGAATCGGAATCTTCGAACCAGGGCTTCAGAAATGCCAACACATCGGCCAGCGGCAGTTGCGGCTCAGCCGTCAAATCCTGATGCGTTAAGGGGATGTAATAACCCACGCCGGGCTTCACGGCAAATGACAAGCCCACAATTCGGGCATTCATGGGCTCTAGCGAATCAGTTTCTGTGTCAAAGGCCACGGGTGTTTTGCTGGCAGCGGCAGCTTTTAATTCTGCAAGTAGCGAATCAAGTTGTGCTTGCGTTTGCACGCAAACCGTTTCAATGGACTCCACAGCCTGCGTGGGCGCATCAAACAAACTCATGGAGCTGCCATCGGGTGGGCCATCCACTTTCGGTTTTGATGCCACCTCGTCTTCGGCCACTCCGCCCAAGGCACGAAACCAGGTTTTGAACTCAAAGCGTTGAAACAATTGTTTCAACGCGTCGGTATTTTCCGGGTGCGCCTTCAACTGCTCTTCAATGTGCCTGCGAAGCTCGAACTCGCAATCCATTTTGATGGTGACCAATGTTTTGCCGGTGGGCAACCAGTCCAGCGCTTTTTGCAGGTTCTCACCCACCTTGCCACCAATTTTGTCCGCATTGGCCACAATCGCGTCAAGGGTTTTGTATTCAGCCAGCCACTTGGCTGCGGTTTTCGGGCCCACCTTTTCTACGCCTGGCACGTTGTCCACGGTGTCACCTACCAGGGTCAGGTAATCCACAATTTGCTCGGGGTACACGCCAAACTTCTCGAATACGGCGTCCCGAGTCATCACCGCATTTTTCATGGTGTCGACCAAGCGAACCTTGTCGTTCACCAACTGGGCCATGTCTTTGTCGCCCGTGGACACAATCACTTCATCAAATCCTTGTTCCATGGCCACCTGGGCCAAGGTGCCAATGACATCATCAGCCTCAATGCCTGGCTCCATCACAATAGGCCAGCCCATGGCGCGCGTCACTTCATGGATGTGGGGGATCTGCGCAGCCAAATCCTCTGGCATGCTGGCCCGGTTCGCCTTGTATTCCGGGTAAATGTCGTCGCGAAAGGTTTTGCCCGGCGCATCGAACACACAGGCGATACAATTGGAGGTGATATCGTCGGTGTTGTAGTCTGCACGCAGGCGTCGAAGCATATTAACCATGCCGTAAATGGCCCCGGTGGGCTCACCAGCGCGGTTGCGCAGGTCAGGCATGGCATGAAAGGCACGGTACAGGTAGCTCGAACCATCAACCAGGAGTAATCGCTTCATATGACAACCAAAAATAAGAATATTCCAACATTGCGCCACCTCCCCTCCAAAGAACAATCCACCGCAGTGAAGGCCCGTGAGTCATGGCATGTGTTGGGAATTATGGCAGAGTTCATTGAGGCGACTGAGAAGCTGTCGGCAATTCGCCCCTCGGTCTCCATTTTTGGTAGTGCCAGAACACCTACGGATCACCCTTACTACGCACTGACCGAGAATATTGCCCGTGCATTGTCTGATTCAGGCTTCGCGGTGATTAGCGGCGGTGGCCCCGGCATCATGGAAGCAGCCAACAAAGGTGCCCACGCAGGCGAATCTCCCAGCGTCGGGTTGAATATTGAGCTGCCCTTTGAACAAAGCGGTAACGCCTATCAAGACATCTCGCTCACGTTTCGCCACTTTTTTGCCCGCAAAGTTGCTTTTGCGAAGTACGCCAGCGCCTATGTAGTCATGCCCGGTGGTTTTGGAACGCTCGACGAGATGTTTGAAGCACTAACTTTAATTCAAACCAACAAGGGGCGACGCATTCCGATCATTTTGGTGGGTTCGAAGTTTTGGGCAGGCCTGATTGACTGGGTTAAAAGCCATTTGCTGGGTGAAGGCATGATCAGCCCCGGCGATATGGATCTGTTTGAAGTGGTTGAAACACCCGAAGAGGTTTTGGGATGTATTTTCCGTTTCTACGAAAAACGCACCTTCAACCCATCAGAGAGTGAAACAGAGAAGCTGCTGGACTTATAAAGCAGGGCCAAACACGGGTAAAATCCGGGGTGCTTTGTCGGTGTTGTGACCTTCTCGGGATATTGAATGGCTGTTTTTACGCGTATTACACAAGATGAACTGCAGCAGTGGCTAAAAGACCGCAAGTGCGGCGAACTGCTTTCATTCGAAGGAATTGAGTCGGGCATCGAGAACACCAATTACTTCGTGAACACCAGCACGGGCAGGTTTGTGCTCACGCTGTTTGAGAAGTTGCGCGCAGAAGACCTGCCGTTTTACCTGGGTTTGATGGAACACCTGGCAAAAAAAGGTTTGGCTGTTCCTGGACCGATCGCAAACGCCAAAGGCGAGCTGTTCAATACGCTGCACGGCAAGCCCGCCACGCTGGTGACTTGCCTTAGCGGAAAATCGGTGGATCACCCCAACACCGAGCAGTGCCACGCAATTGGCAAGTTCAGTGCCCAAGCCCACTTGGCCGTAGCCGACTTCGCAGGAAACACCCCCAACCCGCGTGGCTTGGCGTGGATCGAAAATGCAATGAATGAACTGGACGACCATTTGCCCGATGCCGTGTGTAAACTGCTGCACGACGAAGTGAGTCACCAAAAAACCGTGGCGGCAGGAAATGCCTACAAAACCCTGCCAAAAGGCGCGGTACACGCTGATTTGTTCCGCGACAACGCCTTGATGCAGGGCGACACACTGGGTGGTGTCATCGACTTTTATTTTGCAGGGCTGGACACCTATCTCTTTGATTTGGCAGTAACTGCCAACGATTGGTGTATCAACCTGGACAGCGGTGAATTCAAGGATAACCTTCTGGATGCCTTGCTGAACGGTTACCAGGAAGTTCGCCCATTGACCATTCACGAGTGTGAACTTTGGCAAGACATGCTCCGCGCCGCGGCGCTACGCTTCTGGGCCTCTCGCCTTTACGACTTTTACATGCCCCGAGAAGCCGAGGTTTTGAATGTGAAAGACCCGCAACATTTTGAGCGAGTATTGTTGGCGCGTCGCCAAGGTATTCCATTTGCAGTGCAACCGAACTAAGGACTTTTCAATTGGCCAATTATGTACACACGTGCCCACCCAGCGCTGGTTGGGAGTGGCTGATGCAGGGCGTACAGCTTTTTCGCAAAAAGCCGGGCGAGATGTTTTTGTTCGGCAACACTTACCTGTTTATCATTCTGTTTGTGGGGCTGTTGATTCCATTTCTGGGTGCAGCCGTTGTGGCCATAGCGTCACCCGCCATGGGGTTCGGCATTATGCTGGCAGGACGCATGGGGCAGAAAGGATTGCGGGTCAGCCCGATTGTTCTTTTCAGCGGCTTCAGTCAGGAACACAGAAAACACCTGCAGTCGCTGATCGTGCTCGGTGCGATCTACACCGCATGCTTTGCGGTGATCAAGCTGCTGGCGCACCTGTTGCTAGGCGCACAACCCAATGTGTCCATTGAAGACCTTCAAAAAGCAGACCCGGCAGCAAGTGCTGCCTTTATGGAATACATGGTGCTGTACATGGTCTTTGTGGGCATCACCAGCATCCCGGTGTTGTTGGCATTCTGGTTTGCGCCAGTGCTGGTGGTGTGGCACAACATGAAACCTGTGCAGGCCCTGTTCTCAAGCTGGGTTGCGGTGTGGCGCAACAAGGCCAGCTTTTTCATCTATGGCATGGGTTGGCTGGTTCTGGGCTTGGGTTTCTCATCGGTGTTTGTGGTCATTTTTACCATGCTCGGTTTGCCTGCAGTGTTTGTAAGCGCACTGAACATGATGTGTGTGGCCTTGGTGATGGCAGTGTCGCTGTGCACGTTTTACCCCACTTACCAGGCAGTTTTTGAACAAGACCCGCAGGTGTAACCTTTTCAACTTCGCTCAAGCTTCGCCAAACTGAGCATCAACCACTTCATGCCCTGGCGACCAAAGTTGATTTGAATTCTTTGGTCGTCACCCTCGCCTTCATAGGCCACCACGACACCACTACCAAACTTGGCATGCGCAACGCCTGTACCAATGTCATACGGACGTTTGGGCGCTTTGTTGCTGTATCCAACATTCAGGGTTTTGTTTTGCCCCCACACTTTGGAATCGAGCGCATCCCAACCCTGGCTGGCAATGTGCGCGCGCTTGGGGGTGAGCCACTTCAGCACTTCTTCGGGCAACTCATCCAGAAAACGCGAACGCAGGTGGTAACGAATTTGGCCATGCAGCATGCGCTGCTGGGCATGGCTCAAAAACAGTTGCTCGCGCGCACGGGTAATGGCCACGTACATCAAGCGGCGCTCTTCTTCCACAGCTTCCACACTGGTGCCGTCGCCGCCCTCCACTGAATTGCCAATGCTGTTCTCGTGCGGAAACAGACCTTCTTCCAACCCAGTCACGAACACACATTTGAATTCAAGACCCTTGGCAGAATGCGCTGTCATGAGTTGAATGGCCTCTTGACCAGCCGCAGCGGCGTTGTCACCTGCCTCTAGTGATGCATGCGATAAAAAATCCGCCAGGGGCGTAATCAGTTTTTCTTCGTCCACCATGGTGGCGGCTGCATCCTGGTAATAGCCTTCTGAAATCGCAAAGGAGGCCGCGGCGTTGACCAGTTCCTTCAAGTTTTCCACGCGGTCTTCGCCGTCTTTGTCGGCTTGATAATGCGCGATCAAACCGGACTCATTAATCACTTTGTCGACCAAATCGGCCAGGCTCAAGCCACGGGTCTCGAACCGCATGCGCTCAATCAAGTCAGCAAATTTTTTCAAACCCGCCTGCGCACGCCCTTCCATGCGGTGGATAGCGCGATACAAGGAAGTACCCTGCGCAGTGGAAATGTCTTGCAACTGCTCCACACTGCGCGCACCAATGCCGCGAGTGGGAAAATTAACCACCCGGGAAAATGAGTTGTCATCGTCTGCGTTGTCCATCAAACGCAAATACGCCAAGGCATGTTTAATTTCAGCGCGTTCAAAAAAGCGCAAGCCGCCATACACCCGGTAAGGAATACCGGCGTTGAACAAAGCCTGTTCAACCACCCGTGACTGTGCGTTGGACCGGTACAGAATTGCGACGTCGGATCTGCTAAAACCTTCATCCAGAATCAACTTTTTGATTCGATCAATAATGAATGCGGCCTCGTCTTGATCGCTCACCGCCTCGTACACACGAATGGCTTCGCCCTCGCCTGCTTCAGTCCACAATTCTTTGCCCAGGCGGGCTTTGTTGTGCGCAATCAGCACGTTGGCCGCCTTCAGCACATTACCAACCGAGCGATAGTTCTGTTCAAGCTTGATTCGGTTTTGTACATTGAAATCGTTTTCAAACTGCACCATGTTCGCCACGCGTGCACCGCGAAATGCGTAGATGGACTGGTCATCGTCGCCCACGGCAAATATGCATCCTTGTGGCCCAGCCAAACGCTTCAGCCAGTTGTACTGCAGGCTGTTGGTGTCTTGGAACTCGTCCACCAAAATGTATTTGAATCGGGCTTGGTAATGCTCGCGCAATGCGGGGTTGGCACCCAGCAACTCGAATGAACGCAACAACAACTCCGCGAAATCAACCACACCTTCGCGCTGGCACTGGGCTTCGTAGGCCTCGTACAACCGAACCATCATTCGGTGGTATTCGTCGTGCGCTTCGACATCTTTTGGGCGCAAACCCTGGTCTTTCGCAGAGCCAACGAAATAACTGAGCTGCTTGGGGGGAAACTTTTCAGCGTCAATGCCCAAGACCTTGTACATGCGTTTGATGGCCGACAACTGGTCTTGCATGTCCAGAATCTGGAAGGCCTGCGGCAAACCGGCTTCTTTCCAGTGTGCCCGCAACATGCGGTTGCACAAGCCGTGAAACGTACCCACCCACATGCTGCGGGTGTTAATGGGCAGCATGGTTGAAATGCGATGAAGCATTTCTTTTGAAGCTTTATTGGTGAAGGTAACCGCCAACACCCCATTGGGCCCCACCTGCCCGGTTTGAATCAACCAGGCAATGCGTGCAGTCAGCACTTTCGTTTTTCCGCTGCCAGCACCCGCAAGAATCAGCGCAGATTCACGCGGCAAAGTGACGGCTGCCAGTTGTTCGGGATTCAGGCTATCGAGTAAAGACACGGCTTCTCACAATCAAATTTGGTTTTGCTGTTGATTTTAACAGTGATTGGGGTACCAGCCGCGCCCGTAAAAAACGAAAAAGCCCGATATAATGACCGATTGGCCTGCCCAACCCGGCATGGTCCCGCCCGCATTCAAAATTCACACCAAGTTTCAACGCCACCATGTTTGACAAATACGCCGCACAAGACATTGAAAACGCCGTTCAAGGCCTATGGAAAAAATCGGACGCTTACAAAGCCGAGGCTTTCGCAAAAGATGCAAGCGGCAAACTCAAGCCCAAGTACTACTGCGTATCGATGCTGCCTTACCCCAGCGGAAAACTGCACATGGGCCATGTGCGAAATTACACAATCAACGATGTAATGATTCGCCAAAAACGCATGAAGGGCTACAACACCCTGATGCCCATGGGCTGGGACGCATTTGGCATGCCCGCGGAAAACGCCGCGATGGCCAACGGCAAGCCGCCAGCGGCCTGGACTTACAGCAACATTGATTACATGAAAAAGCAGATGGAATCCATGGGCTTGGCCATTGACTGGTCCAAGGAAGTGGCCACCTGCAAGCCCGATTACTACAAATGGAACCAGTGGCTGTTTTTGAAAATGCTTGAGAAAGGCATTGTGTACAAAAAAACAGGCACCGTGAACTGGGACCCAATTGACCAAACTGTGCTGGCCAACGAGCAAGTGATCGACGGCAAAGGCTGGCGCTCGGGCGCTGTCGTTGAGAAGCGCGACATTCCGATGTACTACATGGCGATTACCGACTATGCCGACGTATTGCTCGACGATTTGAATGGTTTACAGTGGCCTGACCGCGTGAAGGTGATGCAGGAAAACTGGATCGGCAAATCCACAGGCGTTCGTTTTGCTTTCCCGCATGAGATCAAAAACGCTGCTGGTGAATTGATTCAAGACGGCAAAATGTATGTGTTCACTACACGCGCCGACACCATCATGGGCGTTACATTTTGCGCCGTGGCGGCTGAACATCCCTTGGCTGCGCTTGCCGCTGAAACAAATCCTGAACTTCAGGCATTCATAGCCGAATGCAAAGCGGGTGGTGTGGCCGAGGCCGACATGGCCACCATGGAAAAGAAAGGCATGCCCACTGGCCTGAAAGTAACCCACCCATTGACCGGGGATGAAGTACCCGTGTGGGTCGGCAACTACGTGTTGATGAGCTACGGCGATGGTGCCGTAATGGGTGTGCCTGCACACGACGAGCGAGACTTCGCGTTTGCCTTGAAATACGGCATTGCCATCAAGCAGGTGATCGGCGTGAAAGGCGAAGTATTCAACAATGCTGAATGGGCCGAGTGGTATGGCGACAAAGAACGTGGCCAGTGCATGGCCAGTGGCCCGCTTGATGGGTTGAATTACACAGCAGCTGTGGACAAAGTGGCTGATCTGTTGGCTGCCAAAGGACTGGGCGAGAAACGCATTCAGTTCCGCCTGCGCGACTGGGGTATTTCACGCCAACGTTATTGGGGCACCCCCATTCCCATCATTTATTGCGACACCTGCGGCGATGTACCAGTACCCGAAGCCGACTTGCCTGTGGTGTTGCCTGAAGACCTGGTACCGGACGGCAGCGGCAACCCACTGGCCAAAAGCGCTGCATTCTATGAATGCAAGTGCCCAAAGTGTGGCAAGCCTGCGCGCCGTGAAACCGACACCATGGACACCTTCGTAGACTCCAGCTGGTACTTCACGCGCTATGTGTGCAACGACGCCCCCACCATGACAGACGAGCGCAGCGATTACTGGATGCCCATGGACCAGTACATCGGCGGCATCGAGCATGCCATTTTGCATTTGCTCTACAGTCGCTTCTGGACCAAGGTCATGAACGACCTGGGCCTGGTGAAATTCCGCGAACCCGCCACCGCCCTGCTGACCCAGGGCATGGTGTTGAACGACACCTATTACACCGAAGAAGCCAACGGCAAAAAAACCTGGATCAACCCGGCTGATGTCGCAGTTGAATTCGACGACAAGGGCCGCCCGGTGTCTGCACGCCTAAGCAGCAACGGCACCGCGGTGCAAATCGGTGGCGTGGAAAAAATGTCGAAGTCCAAAAACAACGGCATTGATCCACAAGCCTTGATCGACCAATACGGCGCCGACACCGCACGCCTGTTCACCATGTTTGCGGCCCCACCCGAGCAAAGCCTGGAGTGGAGTGATTCCGGTGTGGAAGGTGCGCACCGCTTCCTGAAACGCCTTTACCAATTGGCCCTGAACAAGCAAGAGGCGATCAAGGCGCAGCCCGCATTGAACCCAGCCAAACTTGGCAAGGCGGCGCAAAACACCCGCCGCGATGTGCATGAAATTCTGAAACAAGCCAACTTTGACTACGACCGCAATCAATACAACACAGTGGTGTCTGCCGGCATGAAAATGCTCAACACCCTGGATGCGTTTGCCAGTGAAGCCCATACCACCACTGACCACGCTGTACTGTCAGAGGGCCTTGGTATTTTATTGCGTGTGCTGTATCCGATTGTGCCCCATGTCACCTGCCACCTGTGGAGCAGCCTGAACTACAGTCAGGCCCATGGTGAGTTGCTGGATTCCCCATGGCCAGAAGTGGATGAAAAAGCGCTGGTGCGGTCTGAACTCACCCTGATGGTTCAGGTCAATGGCAAGCTGCGTGGCAGCATTGAAGTGCCTGCAAATGCCGACAAAACCAGCATTGAAGCGACCGCATTGGCCAGCGAAGCAGCTGAAAAATTCATGGAAGGCAAACCCGCAAAGAAAGTCATTGTGGTACCCGGCAAACTGGTCAATATCGTTGTTTAAGATCGACCCCAACAAGAAGCGAGCCCTTATGAAACGATTCATTCAAGCCATTGCATTACTGACAACAACCCTTGCGCTGACTGCCTGCGGTTTTCAGCTACGTGGTCAGTACAACTTCGACTTTGAAAAAATCGAATTGCGCGGCATGGAAAATTCGGAAATGAACCGCAATATGGACTTGCAACTTCAGATCCTGAACCTGAAAGTGAATCCTCCGGAAGGCGCACCTTTGAAGCTGAATTTGTTGGGTGAAACACGCGACCGGAGCATTGTGACGTTTAGCGCCACAGGCCGTGCGCGCGAGGTTCGTGTCACCTATGAGTTGGTGTACAGCGTGGTCGACACAAACGGGGACTTCCTGATTGCGACCAGCCAGCTAAGCCAGCGCCGCGAACTCACTTATACCGATGATCAAATCTTGGGCAAGGAAGCCGAAGAAAACCAGCTTTACACCGAAATGCAACGTGACATTGCGCGCCAAATTACCGGGCGGCTAAGCGCGTTACAACTGGGCAATGCGAAAACGACGGGGCAAGCCACGAAGTGAAACAGATTGCGCTCGACACCTGGTTAAACGATGAGGCAAACATCACTTTGCCCCAGTTGCTGTGCGTATTTACTGATGAACCTTTGTTTGCCACCCAAGCTGCTGACCTGTATCGCCAGCGCCTGAAAAAGCAAACTGAATACCAACGCCAAATCGTTGAAGTTGACCGGCAATTCGACCCACAGGAATTTCTGTCCCTGTTTGCCGAGGTTTCCCTGTTTGGTGATGTCTCCCTGGTGGATTTGCGGATTAACCAACCCAAATTGAGCAAGGAAGCTGCCGAAGCCCTGGGCAAAGCAGCCCAATGGATTGCATCTGGCGAGACGGCTCACTGCCTCTTGGTCAGCGCCCCAAAATTAAACAAAACCCAAGAAAAAAGTGCTGGCTTTGCTGACCTGCTCGCCAGGGGAACCGAGATTGCCTGTCGCCCCGTAAGCGCTGACGCATTACCTAGCTGGATCGCGCAATCCGCCAAACGCAAAGGTGTACAACTTACCCGTGAAACATGTGCCTGGCTCGCTGTAAAAACCGAAGGCAATTTGTTGGTGGCGCACCAAACCATTGAAAAACTGGCAATCGAACACCAAGGCACGGTGGATATTGAACAGGTACAAGGCATGGTCGCCAACTCAGCCCGCTTCAATGTATTTGATTTGGGTGGCAGCCTGCTGGCCGGTGACACCAAACGCGTAACGCGCATGATCGAAGGGCTGGAGGCCGAAGGTGAGGCACCCACTCTGGTGTTGTGGGCCTTGCAGGAGGAAATTCGTGCCATTCGCGACACACAGCATGCCATGCGACGCGGAATGTCTTTGTCGGATGCCTGCCGGCAAAATAGAATTTGGGGACAGCGACAAAATCACATCAGTGCCGCACTGAAACGGCACAACCCCGCCAGCCTGCAAAAGCTGACGGCCTGGTGCTACGCCGCTGAAAAAACCATCAAGGGCATGAAACAGGGCAACCCCTGGACCCTGTTTGAAATAATCGGTTTGGGTGTGGCTGGCGTTGAGCCACCCGAACTATGGAATACCTGAACGAGTAAGCATCATGAGCATTGAAGAACAAATTCTGGCTATTGGCAAAAAAGCCCGTGCTGCGGCCGTTGACATGGCCAAAGCCAATACCCACGCCAAAAACCAGGCACTGCTTGAAACCGCCAAACTGATTCGAGCCAACAAGGCCGAACTGACCAAAGCCAATCAGGCTGACATGGCCCAAGCCCAGGCCAACGGCCTGGATGCTGCCCTGCTTGATCGTTTGGCCCTGAGCGACAAAGCCATTGAAACCATGGCCGAAGGCCTGGAGCAAATTGCCCAATTGCCAGATCCAATTGGTGAGATGACCGACTTCAAGAATCGTCCATCCGGCATTCAGGTGGGCAAAATGCGTGTGCCTTTGGGCGTAATCGGCATCATCTATGAAAGCCGCCCCAACGTGACCGTAGACGCGGCAGGCCTGTGCATCAAATCAGGCAATGCCACCATTCTTCGTGGCGGTTCGGAAGCGTTTCGCTGCAATCAGGCTTTGGCCGCAATCGTGGCCCAAGGGCTGGAGGCCGCAGGTTTACCTGCCGATGCCGTACAGGTTATCGACACCACCGATCGAGCCGCCGTGGGCACTCTGATCACAATGACACAATACGTGGACGTGATTGTGCCCCGTGGTGGCAAAGGCTTGATTGAACGCATTTCCCGCGATGCCAAAGTGCCTGTAATCAAGCACCTGGACGGCATTTGCCATGTATTCATCGACGAGTCGGCAAACCTGACCCATGCAGTGAATATTGCCGAGAATGCGAAAACCCACCGCTACGGCACCTGCAACACCATGGAAACACTCTTGGTTCATACCCATGTGGCCAAGCCCGTTCTTGCGGAACTTGCGCAGCGTTATGCTGCCAAAAGTGTTGAACTGCGTGGCTGCAAACGCACCATGGCTTTGTTGCCATCAGTTAAGGCCGCCACCGAAGAAGACTGGAACACGGAATACCTGGCACCGATTTTGTCGATCAAGGTGGTCGATAGCCTGGATGAAGCCATTGCGCACATTAACCAATATGGCTCTCAACACACCGACAGCATCGTGACCGAAAACCACAGCCACGCCATGCGCTTTATTCGGGAAGTGGATTCCGCTTCTGTCATGGTGAACGCATCGACTCGTTTTGCTGACGGATTCGAATATGGCCTGGGCGCTGAAATCGGTATTTCTACCGATAAAATTCACGCCCGTGGCCCTGTGGGTCTGGAGGGTTTGACCAGCCAGAAATACGTGGTGTTTGGTCATGGCGAAACACGCAACTAAGCATTTGAAAACCAACTAACTGGAGCAGTACATGGGTGGTTATCTTTGGGTGAAAGCCTTTCACATTTTGTTTGTGGCTTCATGGTTCGCAGGCTTGTTTTATTTGCCGCGTATTTTCGTGAACCTGGCCATGGAAACAGAACCTGCGGCCACGGCACGCCTGTTGCAAATGGCCAGAAAACTTTACAAATTCATGACCTTATTGGCCATACCCGCATTGTTGCTGGGCTTCGCCTTGGTTGGGGTTTATCAAATTGGAGTGGGCGGCCAAAGCGGCTGGCTACATGCCAAAATCCTGATTGTCTTCATCATCGCTGGTTACCACTACAGTTGTGGTCGTATTTTGCGCAAATTCGAAGCAGGCCAAAACACGCGCAGCCACACCTACTTCCGCTGGTTCAATGAAGTACCCGTGGTGCTCATGGCCATCGCCATCATTCTGGTGGTTGTTAAACCGTTCTAATTTTTAAAAGCAATTCATGCCCAATTCAAATCAACACAACTCCACCAAGCAAAGCGTATTCAAATGTTTTGCAAGTTGCCCGCGCGGTCTGGAAGAAATTCTGGTGGCTGAACTGGAAACCATGGGTGCACAAAAAACACGTGCAGTCACGGGCGGCTGCACCTTCGAGGCCAGCTGGCGCCAAGCCACCCGCATGACATACTGGAGCCGCTTTGCAGGCCGTATTGGCCTGGAATTGGCGCGGGGTGAATGCACGAACGAAGAACAGTTTTACAACATCGCCAAATCGGTTGATTGGTACAACTGGTTCAAACTGTCGAATACTTTCCGCGTTGACTTGAACAATTTGGGTGCCGATATTCAAAGCGTGCGTTTCACGCAGCTTCGCCTTAAAGACGCAGTGTGCGATGCATTCCTGGAACGATTCGACGAGCGTCCGAACGTGAGCGTGGAAGCACCCGATGTGCGCATTTTCGCAGCGATTAACCCCACGGAAGCGATGGTGTACATCGACCTGGCTGGTGAAAACCTGTTCAAACGTGGCTGGCGAGAAGAAGCGGGTGTAGCGCCGTTGAAGGAAAACCTGGCTGCAGGCCTTTGGCACATTGCGCGCCAAAGTGAAGCCGGCAAGAACGCCAATGCATTCCTTGACCCGTTTTGTGGAAGCGGCACCTTGGTGATCGAATCACTTTCACAATTGTGCGACCGAGCACCGGGCCTTGAGCGCGCCTTTGCATTTGAAAACCTGAAGCCTTTCACGCCAGAATGGGGCAAAGAACTTCAGGAAGACGCCAACCGACGCTTCAATGCGGGCTTGGACAAAGCACTGACCACGCCTCACTTTCAGTGGTATGCCAGCGACATTACCGAATTGCTGATCGAGATTGCAAAAGAAAATTTAGCGCGAGCCGGTTTCGAAGAACTGCTCGATGCTGGCATTGTGCAATTTGCACAGCGCGATGCGCTCACCGTAGAGCCACCAGCTGCCAACGGCATTGTGTTCAGCAACCCACCTTACGGCGAACGGGTTCGCGCAAAAGGTGCCGATGTGCCCGAGGACGAAGCCTACGAACGGCTGTTCAAGGCGTATGGCGATCATTTGAAAATGAATTTCTCGGGCTGGACCGCCTTTTTGTTCTCTGGCGATCTGGAAATCAAGAAAACGCTGGGCTTAAGCCCCAAGCGCAAACGCCCATTGTTCAATGGGCCGATTGAATGCCGCCTGTTTGAAATTCCGTTGACCCGTGGTGTTTATCGTCCACGGGCCAGTGGGGACAGCCCCGAACCTCAGGAAAACTGAGGTTTATTCAGCCAGCAGCTTGCCAATGTCGGCTTTCAGATCAGCCGGCTTGGTGGTGGGGGCGTAACGGTCATACACCTCACCATTTTTGCGTACCAAAAACTTCGTGAAGTTCCACTTGATGGCCTCGGTGCCCAAAATGCCCTTGGCCTGAGAAGTCAGGTACTTGAACAAAGGGTGTGCGTCGCTGCCCTTCACGTCTACTTTCTCGGCCATCAAAAAGTCCACACCGTAATTCTTCTGGCAAAAACTGGCGATCACCTCTTCAGTGCCAGGCTCTTGCCCGCCAAACTGGTTACACGGAAATCCGATAATCACCAAACCCTTTTGGCCCAATTCTTTGTGCAGTTCCTGCAAACCCTCGTACTGGGGCGTAAATCCACATTTGCTGGCCGTATTCACAATCAGCAACACCTTGCCCTGAAAATCGGCCAGGCTCAGGGGTTTGCCATCCAGCGTTTTGCCAGAGAATTCATACACATTGTTCGCCATGGGAATTGCCTTTCAAGTGTTTGTTGAAAGGCAAGTTTACCTGCAAACCTGAATGGCTCAAGGTTGGTTGGACCCTGAAATAACGCTCATGGCCACTTCTCGAGTAATCCTTCCAGTCATCAAAAGCCGCTGTACCGCCTGCTCCATGGTTTGCATGCCATGCTGCGAACCGGTTTGAATCGAGGACAACATTTGCGCCACCTTGCCTTCACGAATCAAATTTCGAATCGGCGGTGTGGCCATCATAATTTCGTGAGCCGCAACTCGACCACCGCCCTGCTTTTTCAGCAAGGTTTGGCAAATCACAGCGCGCAGTGATTCCGACAACATGGCGCGCACCATGCTTTTGTCAGCCGAAGGAAATGCATCAATAATTCGATCGATGGTTTTGGGTGCCGAGGATGTGTGCAGGGTTGCAAACACCAGGTGACCAGTTTCTGCGGCAGTCAGCGCAAGCTGAATGGTTTCAAGATCCCGCATTTCTCCCACCAGAATAACGTCTGGATCTTCCCGCAACGCAGACCTTAAAGCCGCGCCAAAAGAATGGGTGTGCTCGCCAAGTTCTCGCTGGTTGATAACGCAATTCATCGGCGTGTGGGTGAACTCAATGGGATCCTCAATGGTCAGAATGTGCGCTTTCTGGTTGCGGTTCACATCATCCACCATCGCAGCCAAAGTGGTGCTTTTGCCTGAACCGGTTGGCCCGGTTACCAGCACCAGTCCATTCGGTTCGCGTGCAATTTGTCGAAACACCGCTGGCGCTTCAAGTTCCTCCAGTGTTTTTACGCGGCTGGGTACCACACGAAATGCAGCGGCAGCCCCCCTGCTCTGCATGAACGCATTCACACGAAATCGCGACAGACCTTCCACCGAAAAGCTGTAATCACATTCATGAGACTGCTCCCAGCCTTGCCACTGAGCCTCGGTCATTGACCCTTGAATCAATCGATAAATTTCACGATGGCCCAATACTGACTCGCTCAATTTCCGCATTTCACCGTTCACACGAATCATCGGCGGCATGTCCGCCGACAAATGCAAATCCGATGCATGTTCTTCCACAGCCCAGGTCAACAGTTCGGTCAGTGTCATGTGGCTATAATCTCCTTTTAAGCATTGAATTGATGCACCATGAACCGAGCCACACAATTGGCTGACATTCAAAGCAGAATTGCAGCCGCATGCAGCAAAGCTGGTCGACCTGACTCGGCTGTCAAACTGCTGGCAGTCAGTAAAACTTTTCCCTTAAGCGACATTCTTGAGTTTCACAGCTGCGGCCAAACCTCTTTTGGTGAAAATTACCTGCAGGAAGCCTTGGATAAAATCACCCAGCTGGCTGATCCCCCCAATGCGCAAACAACGGGTACCCATATTGACTGGCATTTCATTGGCCCAATTCAAAGCAACAAAACGAAGCCGATCGCAGATAACTTTTCATGGGTGCACAGCGTTGATCGCTTGAAGATCGCGCAGCGGCTGTCTGACCAACGACCAGCAAACCTTCCTCCATTGAATGTACTGGTGCAAATCAACACCTCGGGCGAAGACAGCAAATCAGGGGTCAACCCGGATCAGGCCATTGATCTTTGCATGGCAATTCAAGGCATGAAAAACCTGGCGCTGCGCGGCCTGATGACCATACCCAGCAACACCGACAACACAGACCAACTAAAAATTGAATTCTTGAAATGCAAATCCGTATTCGATGCGCTCAATGTGCAAGGATTGAAACTGGACACGCTTTCAATGGGCATGTCCGCAGACCTTGAATTGGCCATTGAATGTGGATCAAGCTGCGTGCGTGTGGGTTCTGCCCTGTTTGGCGCACGCGACTACTCAAAATAAACACACGGAATCACTATGCAGAACACTCTATTCATCGGTGGCGGCAACATGGCTTTCGCCATTCTTGGCGGTTTGATTGGCAATGGCGCACCTGCCAGCGCATTTCATGTGGTTGATCCCAGCGCGGAAGCTGCCTCAAAAATGTCCACACTGAAAATCGGCTGCTCCACAGACTGGCCCGATCACTTCAGCCCTGAAGTGGTCGTACTTGCCGTGAAACCTCAAATGATGCAACAGGTGCTCAACAGCCAGGCAAACAATTTGAAAAACAGCTTGATTGTCAGCATTGCTGCTGGGGTCAGCGTGGCTCAAATTCAAGACTGGAGCCAGCAGCACCAGGCGCGGGTGGTACGTTGCATGCCCAACACGCCAGCATTGGTATCACAGGGCATATCGGGCTTGTATTTCACTGCCAATTGCTCTGAAAGCGATCGAAGCCTGGCCAGGCAAATTTTCAGCAGCTGCGGCGAGGTACTGGTGCTCAACAACGAAGATGAAATCAATGCAGTCACCGCCATTTCAGGCAGTGGGCCAGGCTATGTATTCTTTCTCATGGAAGCATTGGCGCAAGCCGCAAAAAATCTGGGATTTGACGACGCGCAAGCCAACTTGCTGGTCAGTCAAACTTTTTTGGGAGCCGCCACACTGGCCAAGCAGTCAGACGATTCATTCGCCACCCTGCGGGAGAAAGTCACCAGCAAGGGAGGTACCACCTTCGCCGGCCTGGAACAGTTGCGCACACTGGGTGTGCAAGAAGCAATTAACAGCGCAGCCAAGGCAGCCTGTGCACGTGCTGTGGAGCTGCAAAAAGGTAGCAACTAAATTTAACTCAGAGGTACTGAAGCACCAGGCCCGCAAACAAGGCAGCGCCCAGCCAGTTGTTGTGTAAGAACGCTTTAAAACACAGCGCACGGTCTCGATTGCGAATCAGGGTGAAATGGTAAACAGCGATACCCACGGCACAAACCCAACCCAGCCAGAAAGCCGGGCCATAAGCCTGCGAGCTGGCCACCCAAGCCCAAATCAACAGGCTGGCTGCGTAGCACACCACAATGCCCGCTATGTCGTATCGGCCCAGCGTAATGGCAGCAGTTTTTATATCCAGTTTCAAATCGTCTGGCTTGTCGACCAATGCGTATTCCGTGTCGTAAGCCACTGTCCAGAATACATTGGCAACAAAAATCAGCCACGCGTACACGGGCACAGTGCCCTGAACTGCGACAAAAGCCATGGGAATCGAGAAACCAAACGCAATGCCCAAATAAGCCTGCGGCATCGGGAAAAAACGCTTGGTAAACGGGTAGCTGCCAGCCAAAAAGGCTGCGGGAATACTCATCAAAATAACCGGCCAGCCCAAGGGCAAGGTAATCAGCAAAGCCACAATTGCCAAAGCCGCCGCCAACAGCAAAGCCTCTTTTTCAGCAATTCGCCCACTGGTCAAAGGTCGGTTGCGGGTACGTTCCACATGCAAGTCAATGTCACGGTCCGCATAATCGTTAATCGCGCACCCCGCCGAACGCATCAACACCACACCGGCAACAAATATCAACAGCACATGCCAAGGCGGCATGCCTTCAGCGGCCATCCACAAGCCCCAAAGGGTGGGCCACATCAAGAGCAATATCCCGATGGGTTTGTCCAGGCGCAACAGCAAATAATAGTCTCGCAAGCGGGCCTTGTTCAAAACAGCCATTGCTTAACGCACCATTTGAGGTGCATCAAGAAACTCAACACCGTTTAAATCACATTCCATAATCGCAACGCGCAAGGCCTCAAGCGCTTCACGCCGACCAAAACTTTTACGCCATACCAATGCCACAGTTCGCCGCGTGTCATCATCGGCAAGCGGTATATACGTGAGCAAGCTTTCCTTAGGTACTGGGTTTGGCACAGAGCTGGAAGGCAGAACTGTAATTCCCACACCAGACGCAACCATGTGGCGAATCGTTTCAAGTGAACTGCCTTCAAAGGTGCGCTGAATGCCTTCGGACGACTGCGAGAATCGTGACAGCTCCGGACACACACCCAAAACCTGATCCCTGAAGCAATGTCCCGTGCCCAGCAAAAGCATGTTCTCGCTGCGCAGGTCATCTGACCTGATTGTTTCTTCGTTGGACCAACGGTGAGACTTGGGTAAAGCAACCATGAAAGGCTCATCGTACAAAGGCTGAATCACAAATCCCGATTCATTGATCGGTAATGCCAAAACAGCCACATCGATTTCACCCTGTTTCAGCAACTCGAGCAGGCGCACCGTGAAATTTTCTTGCAATACCAAGGGCATGGAGGGCACGCGTTCAATCATGCTGGACACCAGACCGGGCAACAAATAGGGCCCAATGGTATAAATTACGCCCACGCGCAACGGGCCCGCCAACGGGTCCATACCCTGCTGCGCAATACTTTTGATTGCCGAGGCTTCTTCGAGCACGCGCTGTGCCTGAACCACGATGCGTTCACCCACCGGTGTCAGCGACACCTCATTGGAGCCTCGCTCAAACAAGGAAACACTGAGCTCTTCTTCAAGCTTTTTGATGGCCACGGACAAAGTTGGCTGGCTGACAAAACAGGCATCAGCCGCACGGCCAAAATGCTTTTCGCGAGCCAAAGCGACGATGTACTTGAGTTCGGTGAGGGTCATTTAATTTTTCTATCAAAACATCGAGTACGATTATTATTGCAAACGCAGCCCCATGAAGCAACACATCTTTTGATTAAAACCCTTAAAGTCGCATGGGCAGAATAACCATTTGCTGACCTGCATTGTGCAAGCGGCGTTGAAGTTCCAGCGCCGCCTGGTTGTGCAATAGTCGAGTCAAAATGTTCTCGTTCTCAAATACCAGTTTGCTGGTAAAGAAAATTGCATTCGGGTGATTCTCGGCAACCACCTTCGCCAGGTTCGTTAACTCTTCCACGGCATCGGTGCCGAACGACAAATAGCTCTTGGCACGTAATCCATGGCTGCGGCAAAAATTCACAAAGTAATTCAGTGACACCGACGCATCAACTCGCATGGCTTCAAGTGCCTCACGACCACCGTATGCCTTGGAATCCACGGTGCGCGCATTCATGAATACAAAATTCTGAAAGTGGTTTGGAAACATGCGCTGCACCCAAAGCAATGCGTGTAAACCACCGCCACGGCTGTTGCCCACAATGAATACTGCGGTGTTGCCATCAGGAATCAACTCAGGCGGCGAATGCGCCGAGCCATATTGCGCCATGGCAAACACTTCGTCGATCTTCGTAATTTTATCTTTGGTTTCCCGGTAGTGATTGCGTACCCACAGGCACACCAACACCACTACCGTGGTGATCAGCATCGTGATCCACCCCCCTTGAAAAAACTGGGTAATGATGGTTCCCAGCAAAATGGAGGCAGACACAGCAAAGCCCAGCGACGCTGACAAAAATCCTTTGACGAAACGTTTCTCGTGGCGATTTTTAAGCCAGTAAACACACAGCCCCAACATGGAGAGGCTGAACACGATAAACACATTGATCGAGAACAGCACCACCAATAAATCCACATTGGCATCGCTCAGGTAGATGGCCAGCAAGGCCAACCCGCCCATTAGCATGATTCCGTTCTTGGTCACAAAACGATTGGACAGGTAACGGAACTGGTGGGGCAACCAGGAATCAATCGCCATGGTCGACAACACCCGCGGACCCACTACAAATGCAACGTGCGCGGCCAGCAGCAACACGGCTGTCTCAAGCCCCAGCATCACCAACAAGCCCAAAATGACGTAGGGCCAGTCCCAGCCAATGTCAGTGAACACCCTTTCAAACAAAACACCATTTAAAGCCATGGTGGGCTCAATGTTCACGTCCCACAGGGAATACAGGGCCGCAAGGCTTGCTGCAGCAAAGGCCAGCGCGCAGGCCACATAAGCCAACATCTTCCGACGGTTCTCGCTGCTTTGCCGGTAGCGGCTTAGCTGCACCGTATCCGAAGCCGCCTCAATGCCAGTGTAAGTGCCACCACCCAGAAAAAAACCACGCGCGAAAATTGCCAGAACTGGCAACCAGCCAAACGTGCTCAGATCCGATTGCGTGGTTTCAATGCTGCGGGTGACTACGCCACCGATGTCCTGAAAATGATCAGAAAAACCCACCAGGATAAACACAAGATGTGTGAGCAGAAATGCGACAAACAAATACTTGAAAGGCTTCAAGTTCAAATGTCGACCTTGTATGTGGAAATTCATCAAACCCAGCATCAAAGCCATGGAAACCCATACCCGGTACTCGTAAAAGTACGGAGGCAAAAAACTGAACATTAAATGAGTGGAAGCACTAATGCCCAAAGCCACCATCAACACATAGTCCACCAACAGCGCCGCGCCTGCGATCAGACCCACTCTGGGGCCGAGCAAATTGGTGGCCATGGCGTAACCACCGCCACCCTTTGGAAAGAGTTCGGTGACACGGAAATAAGTCAAGGAAACAAGAAGAATGGACAGGGCTGTTAACAAGCCCAAGAACAACAACAGATGGCGGGAATCACCAAGCGCCTTGAACGACTCCTCGGGTCCAAACGCGACAGAGGCCAAACCACAGGCGCCTACCGCAACCCAGGCATACTTTTCCGAGAAAATATCATCACGCTCATTCGCCTCGAGAGACGACGATGCGGAGCGTGGCGAAGCCGGTTTTTGGGTTTGACTCATGCGTACATTGCAGCGCAACAAACAAGTCGAGTATGGTATACCGTCCCCAAGGGCAACACAATGCACCGCTCGGCGTTATCATTGCAAATGAACGCATTTAGATTCCTTTACCCAAACACTCTCCAATTCTGAACATGACACAAGCCACCGTTGTATCTACCTCCAAAGCCCCAGCAGCAATTGGGCCCTACAGCCAAGCCATCAAACTGGGCAACCTGGTTTTTACATCAGGCCAGATCGGCCTGAACCCAGCCACCAGCGATCTGGTGGGCCCTGCCACTGAAGAACAGGCTCGCCAAGCCTTCACCAATTTGAAAGCGGTGGCCGAAGAAGCTGGTGGAAGTCTTGCCAATGTTGTGAAATTCACCTTGTTTCTAACGGACTTAAGCGAATTCGCGCAGGTGAACGCCATCATGCAGGAATATGTCTCGGCTCCCTTCCCAGCCCGTTCCACAGTGGGTGTAGCCAGCCTGCCCAAAGGTGCACGTTTTGAAGTCGAAGCCATTCTGGCACTGTAACCGCGCACCCAAGCCACGCCCTTGAGCGCAGCAACCCCCACTCAAAAGCCAGACTTCGAGGAGCTGTTGCCGCTGCCCCTCGCCATCGCGGATGCAGTCAGCGGACTGCTCACCGCACCGCACTGGATGGGGCTGGCGCTTCACCTGCCACTTCGTTTCGAAGACAAGGCCTCGATCACCGCCATGGATTCTCTTCAGGTGGGCCAGAAGGTCAACCTGCTCGCCACCGTCGTGGGAACTGAAGTTCAATACCACCCACGCAAACAGCTTCGGGTTTGGGTTGAAGACGGCGACACCACGCTTCTTTTGCGCTGGCTCCACTTTTACCCCGGCCTTCAGCAAAAGCTTAGCGAGGGCAGTCGAATTCAGATCAGCGGACAAATTCGCCAAGGCTATGGCACCTTCGAGATGGTGCACCCAACGGTGAAAATTGCGCCGCCGGGCGCCTTCGACGAACCCAACATTTCGACAAATCAAACTGCAGCCAGTGCCGATGCCGTACTGGAGCCGGTCTACCCCAGCACGGGGCAACTCAAGCAAGGCGATTGGCACCGATGGATGAAAAAACTGCCGGCAGCTTGCTTCATCGACACCCTGCCTTTGGCCCAGTGCAAAAAGTACAAGCTCTTGCCCTGGCCCGTCGCTTTGCAAACCTTGCATGGCCAGGCCAAGCCTGAAGAACTTTATGACTTGAACTTGCGCACCCACCCAGCCTGGAGCCGGGTGAAGGTGGATGAAATGCTGGCCCAGCAACTTTTGTTGCGAGAATATCGCCAACAGCGCACCCAAGAAAAAGCCAGTCCGTTGAAACCAACTAAAGCAGGACTGGTTCAGAAATTCATCAATCAACTACCGTTTCAATTAACAGGTGCCCAAGAACGCGCCAGCAAGGAAATTTTTGACGATCTCCGCCAACCCTACCCAATGCAACGTTTGCTTCAAGGCGATGTCGGGAGCGGAAAAACACTGGTGGCGGCACTAGCGTGCCTGCGCGCCATAGAAAACGGCAAGCAAGCTGCAATACTGGCCCCCACCGAGGTTTTGGCTGCGCAGCACCACCACAAGCTCACCCCCTTGTTTAATGCCGTGGGCGTGCGTTGCGCAAAGTTACAAGGGGCCATGAAGAAAAGCGAGAAAGATCGCACGCTGAAAGCGCTGGCAGCCGGTGAAATCGATGTTGTTATTGGTACGCATGCCCTGGTTCAGGACAACGTTGAATTCAAAGCCCTGGCCTTGGTTGTGGTGGATGAACAGCACCGTTTCGGAGTCGCCCAACGTCTCTCACTCATCGCCAAAGCCAGCGATGGCCATTTGGCACATCAACTCATGATGAGTGCCACGCCAATTCCACGCACCCTGGCACAAACCTATTTGTCAGACCTCGCCGTCTCGAATCTGGACGAAAAACCACCAGGCCGAAAACCCATCATCACCAAACTGCTGTCCCAAAAAAAACGGGATCAGCTTATTTCAGCCATTGAAGGCGAGATTAACAAAGGGCAACAGGTGTACTGGGTATGCCCTCTGATTGAAGAAAGTGAGACACTCGACCTGCAGGCCGCGCAGGCCACCTACAACGACCTGTGTGAACAACTGCCCACCCGTAAAATTGGCCTGCTTCACGGCAAACAGGACAACAAACTCAAACAGACCACCATGGCGGCCTTTGCAGCCGGTGAAATCGATCTGCTGGTATCCACTACCGTGATCGAAGTGGGCGTTGATGTGGGCAATGCAAGCTTGATGGTCATTGATCAAGCCGAACGTTTTGGGCTGGCACAACTTCACCAGCTGCGGGGCCGTGTTGGCCGGGGTAGCGTGCAAAGTGTGTGCGTGCTGCTGTACGGCGGGCCATTGTCGAATACGTCAAAATTACGCTTGAAAGCCATGCACGAAAGCGATGATGGTTTTTATCTGGCTGAAAAAGACCTTGAAATCCGGGGGCCTGGTGAATTGCTGGGCAAGCGGCAATCTGGTTTACCCATGATGCGTTACGCCGACCCACTGGTGGACAAAGACTTACTGGAATTGGCGAGAACCCTGGCTCAACAAATGCCCAGGAATGCGGACAACACTCGCCGGCATATTCAACGGTGGATTGAAGAAACACCCTGGTGGCTAAGCTGAAAATGAGTTGAAAACAAAAAAGCCAGTTCACGGGGAACTGGCTTTTTGGTGCTACCCGGGCATAACGCCCTGGTGAACTGCAAATCGCTTACTTAGCAGCTTGCTTGTTCACACGGTTAGGCAACTTTTCCTTGATACGTGCAGACTTGCCTGAACGATCGCGCAGGTAGTACAGCTTGGCGCGGCGAACATCACCACGACGCTTCACTTCGATCTTTTCAATCGAGGGTGAGTACAGCTGGAATGTACGCTCAACACCTTCGCCAGAGGAAATCTTGCGAACGATGAAAGAGGAATTCAAACCACGATTGCGACGAGCAATTACTACGCCTTCGTACGCTTGCAAACGTGAACGTGTGCCTTCGATTACACGAACGCTCACGATCACTGTGTCGCCGGGGGCGAACGCAGGGATCTCTTTACCCAAACGAGCAATTTCTTCTTGCTCAAGTTGTTGAATCAAATTCATTGATAGCTCCAAGTCATCATTCACGGGCTTTATTGACTCAATTAATTGAGAGTGCACCGCCAGAGGATGAAAAAATTAAAAGGTGTATGCCTGCCAATTCGACATTGTGCAAAACAGCCACCAACCTAGACCTTTTTGCCAGCTTTCCCTGCTTGACTACATGAATCAGGAGCAAGAGCCTCTAGCAACTCCGGTCGAAAGCGTTCTGTATAAGCTTTCGCTTGCTCAAAACGCCAACTCTCTATTTTCGCATGATTCCCAGACAAAAGCACGTCTGGAACTGCTTTATTTTCAAAAACTTCCGGTCGGGTGTAGTGCGGACAATCCAGCAAACCCGACTCAAATGAATCTTGCGTGGCAGACAAGGCATGATTCAACACGTCGGGAAGCAGGCGTACCCAGGCATCCACAAAGCAGGCCACCGCCAGCTCGCCACCTGAAAGTACGAAATCACCCAAGCAATAGGTTTGATCCACATACTCGTCAATAAACCGCTGATCTACACCCTCGTAGCGACCACACAGTAAAATTGCGCCCAAACCCTGATCGCTCAAAGCCCGGATAGTGGCCTGCTTCAACAAAGGACCGTGGGGGGTTAAAAACACCACAGGCGCCTGATCACCGCGGGCAGCACGAATGGCATTGACACAACGCACCAGTGGCTCGGCCAGCATTACCATGCCAGGCCCACCGCCATAGGGTCGGTCATCAACCGTGCGGTGAGGGTCATCGGTAAAATCACGAGGATTCCAGCAATTCAGTTCGAACAGCTGTTTTTTCAGCGCCCTGCCAACAACACCCAATTCGATCAGATTTGGAAATTGATCGGGAAAAAGAGTGATGACATCGAAGCGCGAGCCGGACATCAGTAATCTTCCTGCCAATCCGCTTGAATTTGCTTGGACTGCGTGTCCACATTCAAAACATACGCGGCCACGAATGGAATCAGTATTTCCTGCTCAGCATTGCCCTTGACCAACAAAATTGGATGCGCACCGTGGTCAACCACCTGCACCACCGTGCCCAATACCTTGTTTTGCAAGTTACTTACCGTGCAACCTACCAAATCAACCCAGTAGTACTCACCCTCAGCAGGTGCGGGAAAACGAGACCGCGACACATAAACCCGACGTCCCTTGAACTGAGCGGCAAGTTCTGGCTGTTCAATGCCTTCCAGGTGCGCAACAATGCGACTGGAGTGCGGCTTGCTTTGCAAGACGCGAAATGGCTCGAACACCAAGTCCTCGAACTTCGGTTGCGCTGCGCGACGAATTGCGGCCCCTTCCGTGACTGGCAAGCGTGAAACCCACCATTGCTTGCTCTTGAGCAACACATCCGGCTCTTCAGACGAAGGCAGCACATTGAGCCAACCCTTCAGGCCGTAAGGCTCGCCAATTCTGCCCAGTTCTACCAAATCGTCAGGTACGTTCATGCTCAGTGTCCAAACCTTAGTGTCACAACATCAGCCCACAATGGGTACTTCGCAAAACCAAAAACAAAAGTCCGCGAACGTATCATCCACGGACTTTGTATACCAACCTGCTTTCTGACTCAACCGCACCCCTGAACACACCGGTTTTAGAGGTACCTGACTCAGAAAGCTTAGCTCAAGCGGCTAAACTCAAGCGGCTTGTTTGGCGTTGTATTCACCAACCAGGCGCTCTACTGTTGAAGAGCACTGTGCGCCAACGCTTTTCCAGTAGGTCAAGCGATCCATGGCAATGCGCAGGCCTTCTGAACCTGCAGGCGCTACCGGGTTGTAAAAGCCGATACGCTCGATGAAACGGCCATCGCGACGGTTGCGTGAATCAGCAGCCACCAGGCTATAAAATGGGCGCTTTTTAGAACCACCACGTGCGAGTCGAATGACGACCATAATTTCCTCTATTAAATTAGTGCCTGCAGCACACACCTAAGCCACTGCAAACGAATGAATCATTGGGATTTCGATACACGAAATCCGATAACCCGCTATTATAGCCAGCGTAATCCAATCTAACAAGCAGTGTTTTAAAAAATGAATGCATCACCTCAAGAACCTTTTAAATCCAAGCTTTTGTTCTGCTGGCTTGCCCTGCTTACAGGCGCCATTGGAGGCCACTGGATTTACGCCGGAAAAAAACGCTTCTGGCTTTACATGCTGACCTTTCCTTTGTCCGCATTTGCCGGGTGGATAGACACCATGCGCTACGGCTTGATGAAAGACGAAGAATTCAATGCGAAGTTAAATCCAGAGTATGAAAGTGACATTAAACAAACCACAGGCGCTGTGGTGGTATCGATCGCCCTGTCGCTGGCCTTTGGAATGACCGCCCTGATGGCCACACTGGCCATGGTGTTTCAGTGGTATTTCAGTGGCATTGTGAGCTGAATAGGCAATACCAAAAAAAAGCCCGCTAAAAAGCGGGCTTAACAGGGCTTGAGGAGACAGAGACACTTGCTTGGTCGCAAGGCTCGCCCCTAAGGGGAGTATGCGATTCCACAAGCAGTTGGCCTACCCTTAAAACGCGGGGGGAACCCCAACGGTTTACAGGCGACTCGGTTCAAGAGGCCGAGTCAACCAACATTAATAAGTGTCATCCTCTCCGCGTTAGTTTCATGGTTTCAAATATTTTTTAATTAAACGCCCAACATACCGCGCCACACCCGCTTCTACGCTGTAAAAACTACCTGTGTAACCCGCTGCACGCAAATTGCTCAAGTCGGCTTGCGTGTAACTTTGGTACTTGCCTTTCAAAGCATCCGGAAACTCAATGTACTCAATAAAGCCGCCCTGCACCGCTTCATTCAAACTCAAAGTAGCACTGCCCTGACTCTCTCGCAGAGTGTTCAATGTGGTCAAGGCCACATCATTGAAGGTTTGTGCGCGACCGGTACCTAAATTGTAGACACCCGAAGGCGCAGTGCTCGCCTGTTCGAAAAAGAACATATTCACCTTGACGACATCTTCGATCGACACGAAATCGCGCTGCTGACAACCCGCTTCGTAACCACCGTAAGGGCCAAACAACTTAACCGAGCCGCCCTCACGAAATTGATTGAAGTTGTGAAACGCCACCGAAGCCATACGGCCTTTGTGCTGCTCACGATCGCCGTACACATTGAAATATCGAAAGCCAAATACCGGCGCCTTCAGACCAATATTCATTTGCCTGCGCAACACCTGGTCGAACAAGAACTTGGAGTATCCATACACATTCAGCGGCTTTTCAACTTCACGGTTTTCGATAAATTCCGTGCTGCCCCCGTAAACCGCCGCCGAGGATGCATACAGGAATGGGGTGCCAGTGCGCTGCGCCCACTCAAACAGGGCCTGAGTGTAGCGAAAGTTATTGGCCATCATGTAGTTGCCATTGTGCTCCATGGTGTCGGAACAAGCACCTTCATGAAAAATCGCATCAAACTTGCCAAATTCGCCTCGCTCAATTCGCGCCAGGAAATCAGTTTTATCGAGGTAATCGGAAATTTCACAATCCACCAGATTCAAAAACTTGTCGCCCTTGGTCAGGTTGTCCACAGCCAACACATCAGTAATGCCTCGATCGTTGAGCGCTTTTACCAAATTGCTGCCGATCAAACCAGCGGCACCGGTCACAATCACTTTCATCGTCTCAAATCCTTTAATTTAGCTCTTCCGGCAATATAACAGCAGTACCCAATTTGCCAACCACCACACCGCCGGCCTTGTTGGCCAATGCCACGCTGTCAGGCAAACTCATACCCGAGCCAACCGCACAAGCCAGCGTTGCAATTACAGTGTCACCGGCACCCGACACATCAAACACCTCGCGGGCCTGGGCAGGCACATGGAAACTACCCTCCGCAGTGAACAACGTCATACCCTCTTCCGAGCGAGTCAACAACAAGGCCCCCAAACTCAAACGCTCACGCAAAATTTGCGCCTTTTCAATCAACTGGGCTTCGGTTTTCCAGCTACCCATGACCTGTTTGAACTCCGAACGATTTGGAGTAAGTACCGACGCACCAGCATACTTGCCGTAGTCGTCCCCTTTGGGGTCGACCAAGGTGGTTTTGCCCGCCTTTTTACACAACGCAATCATTTCTGCGACATGCTCCAGGCTGCCTTTGCCATAGTCTGAAAACAGAATTACATCGTGATTGGTGTATTCCTGCTCAAACAACTCCATTTTCGTCGTCAATTGCTCAGGCGAAGGGCGCTCTTCGAAATCAATACGTACCAGCTGTTGTTGGCGGGCGATCACACGCAGCTTAACAGTGGTGGGAAAATTCGGATCTTTCAGCAAACGTGAACGCACGCCACTTTTTTCAAGCAAAGCTTCAACGGTGTGGCCAGGTTCGTCGTTGCCAACTACACCCATCAAACACAGTTGCGCGCCCAATGAACTGGCATTAATAGCCACGTTGGCCGCGCCACCCAATCGTTCATCTTTGGTGCCCACTAAAACCACGGGCACGGGTGCCTCTGGAGAAATGCGCTCTACATCGCCAAACCAATAGCGATCCAGCATGACATCGCCGACCACGAGAATTTTAGCGTCTTTAAATTGAGACCTGTCGACCATTGTTCAGCCTGTTTTAATGGGTATGAGCCTGGGTGTGTGCAGCCTTTTTTGCAGACACCGGGTAAAAATCAAGTTCTTCAGCACGGCGCGGCACAATCGAATCCCAATTGGCGCAACCTGGGCATTGCCAATAAAACTTCTTGGCCTGAAAACCACAAGACTGACAACGATAACGCTCCAGGCGCTGCGTATGTTTTGAAATCAACTCGCGCGTCAGGCGAAGATCCTGCATTCGATCGTCGTCGAGCTTGCCACGCAGCTGATGTTCCAGCAACTTGTCCAAACCCAGCAAACTGGGGCGGGCACGCACTTGCTCACGCAACAATTCGAACGCCGCAAAAGGCCCCTTCGTTTCTTCAACAGCTTGCGCCAGCACCAGCAACAAATCAATCGAAGGATACATGGTGCAGTATTCCAGCAAGGCTGCAATACCCTCTTCCTCACGCTCAAGTTTCTTGAATGCGGCCCACATATTCGGCCCAACCAAGGGTAAATACCAGGGATTTTGACGCTCAGCGGCGCGCCACTGACCAATCGCATCTTCAAACTGATTCTGCGTGAAGTAAATTTCACCCAACAACAGGGACGCACGTACGTTTTGCGCATCCGTTAGCAATGCGTTTTGCAGCTCAGCCTTGGCTTTGGGCAAATCACCCTCATCAATCAACTGGGCAGCAAGTTCGCAGTAAAAGTGCGCAATGTCGCCCGCTGGCACATCGGCACCGTACTCTCGAAGTTTGTGGGCCTGCGCAATGGCCTTGTCCCACGCCTTCTCCAGCTCGTATAACTCCAGCAGCTGGCGAGACGCTTCGGCTTTCATGTGGGAATTCGACAAACTGTGAAAGGCCTGCTCGGCGCGATCAAGAATACCGGCTCTGAGGAAATCAACACCCAGCTCATAGGTGGCCTTTTCCCGGTCTGAGGAGGTGATTTGCTCGCGTGTGGTCAAAAACTGGTGAACCCGGATGGCGCGGTCAATTTCACCTTTTTTGCGAAACAGATTGGCCAGCGCAAAGTGCAATTCAACGGTGTGGGTATCAATCGCCGCCACTTCCAGAAACGCATCAATGGCCTTGTCAGGCTGCTCGCTGAGCAGAAAATTAACGCCTTTGAAATAGGATGCTGGCAATTGACCGCGCTCAGATGCGTCTGAACGTTTTTCAAGGCGTGCCGCCATCCATCCCAAGCTGAATATCAGCGGGATGAGTACCAACCACCAGGTTTCAAATTCCATGACTTGGGCCTATTGGCAATGCGGGCATGGGTTCTTCAACGATAACCGCCGTGTTGCCTTGCGCTTTAAGTTGATTCAACTCTCGCTCAAGACGTTCGGCATTTTTGGAGGCCACAGATGCGGCACGCTTGGCTTTTAACCAGGACGGTAGAAGTGAAATCCACGCGAACACTGCACCAAGTAACAGTGCAATCAGCAATGCCACAACCAGTTGCACCTGAATTTCAAGACCAGGCAACCATTTCACTGTGACTAAATCTGTGTTTCGGATTGAAAAGGTGAGAACAACAAGGAAGAGTGCAAGTCGCACTACCCAGGCAAGTATTTTCAAGGTGGTCCCCTGTTTGTAGTTGGATCAACACCGATACATTCATCGGCGTGATAACTCAGGCTTCACCGAAGAACGATCGAATTAACTCTCTTTCTTGGAGTATAAATCAACTCGCTCGCGTAGCTCTTTGCCGGGCTTAAAGTGTGGCACGCGCTTTTCAGGCACAACCACCTGTTCTCCTGACTTCGGATTGCGACCCACGCGCTGCGGGCGACGAGTCAGGGAGAAACTGCCGAACCCTCGAATCTCAATGCGCTGACCTTCGGCCAAGGCTTGAGTCATGGAATCGAGAATGCTTTTGACAGCGAAGTCCGTGTCGCGCACAGGCAACTTGGGGAAACGCTTGACCAGCTGATTGATGAGTTCTGATTTTGTCATTGTTCTTGAAATAAAAAGGCGCTTCCCGAGTGGGAAGCGCCACTTCTACAGACTGATTACTGGTTGTTACCCAGCTTTGCTTTCAACAACGCGCCCAAGCTGGTTGTACCAGCAGAGCCTGCGCTTTCTTCAGAGATTTTCTTCATGGCTTCATCGGTATCAACCTGGTCTTTGGCCTTGATGGACAAAGCGATCGAACGGGCCTTGCGGTCCACGTTGATTACCATGGCTGTTACAGCGTCGCCTTCCTTGTATGCATTGCGAGCATCTTCAACACGGTCGTTGGAGATCTCGGAAGCACGCAGGTAGCCTTCGATGTCATCGCCAAGGTCGACAACAACACCTTTGGCGTCTACTGATTTAACAGTGCCGTTGACCATGCTGCCACGGTCATTGGACGATGCGAACACTGTGAAGGGGTCGCCCGACAACTGCTTGATACCCAAGCTGATGCGCTCACGCTCAGTGTCGATTGCCAATACCAAGGCTTCAACTTCGTCACCTTTCTTGAAACGACGCACGGCTTCTTCGCCGGTTTCGTTCCAGGACAGGTCAGACAGGTGCACCAAGCCATCGATACCACCAGGCAAGCCGATGAATACGCCGAAGTCAGTGATTGACTTGATTGCGCCAGATACCTTATCGCCTTTCTTGAAGCTGGTAGAGAACTCTTCCCAAGGGTTGGCCGCACATTGCTTCATGCCCAGGCTGATACGACGACGCTCTTCGTCGATTTCCAGAACCATGACTTCAACTTCGTCGCCCAAAGTAACAACTTTCTTGGGATCTACGTTCTTGTTGGTCCAGTCCATTTCTGAAACGTGTACCAAACCTTCAATGCCTTGCTCAACTTCAACAAATGCGCCGTAGTCAGTAATGTTGGTTACTTTTCCGAACAAACGTGTGTCGGCTGGGTAACGACGTGACAAACCGACCCATGGGTCTTCGCCAAGCTGCTTCACGCCCAAGGACACGCGGTTCTTTTCCTGGTCGAACTTCAATACTTTTGCTTCGATTTCTTCGCCAACTGTCAGCACTTCTGACGGGTGACGTACACGACGCCATGCCAGGTCGGTGATGTGCAACAGGCCGTCGATACCACCCAGATCCACGAACGCGCCGTAGTCGGTGATGTTCTTGACGATGCCCTTGACTACAGAACCTTCCTGCAGGTTGGACAGGAGCTTTTCACGCTCTTCACCCATGGTGGCTTCAACCACTGCACGGCGTGACAACACAACGTTGTTGCGCTTGCGATCCAGCTTGATCACCTTGAATTCGAGGGTCTTGCCTTCGAATGGTGTGGTGTCTTTTACGGGGCGCACATCTACCAGTGAACCTGGCAGGAAAGCACGAATGCTGTTGACCATCACGGTCAGGCCGCCCTTCACCTTGCCGGTGATGGTACCTGTTACGAGCTCGCCTGATTCCAGAGCTTGCTCCAGGCTCAGCCATGCGGACAGACGCTTGGCCTTGTCGCGGGACAGCAATGTTTCGCCGTAACCGTTTTCCAGCGCTTCGATGGCCACGGAGATGAAGTCACCGTCGTTGACTTCGATGTTGCCGTGGTCGTCTTTAAATTCTTCGAGGGGAATGTAGCTTTCAGATTTCAGCCCGGCATTCACAACAACGTAGTTGTAATCAACACGAACAACTTCGGCTGTGATCACTTCGCCTGCGCGCATTTCTTTGCGATTCAGGCTTTCTTCAAACATAGCTGCAAAGCTATCTGGGGCTTGGGTAATTTCAGTTGTGGTCATAAATTTGAGATTTAACACGCCATTGCGGGAAGCAAGGCGGAGTTCAAAAACGTGCTATTCGGGATTGAAAAGCACGGCTTCTTGTTCAGCACACAAAGACCTGCTTGAAAAAACAGGCGCTGTTAAGCAAACAAGGGATGAGATTATACCAAGAAAGCCTTTGCTGATCAAGCGTTTAAATGCGTTCTTGTGCCCAGGTGAAGATGGTCGCAACCACTTGATCAATTGGCATGTTCGAACAATCCAACACCAAGGCATCTTCGCAGGGTTTGAGTGGCGCAACGGCCCGCTCGGTGTCGCGTTTGTCGCGGGTCATCAGATCGGTATAAATGGCCTGAAAGTCAGCTGACTGGCCTCGCCCTTCAATTTGTTTCACGCGCCGCTCGGCTCGGACTTGTGCGCTGGCTGTCAGAAACACTTTCAATACAGAGTCGGGAAAAACAACAGACCCCATGTCGCGACCATCCGCCACCAAACCGGGATTCTGTCGAAAATCACGTTGACGCGCCAGCAAGCCTGCACGAATTTCAGGCACCACGGCCAAACGAGAAGCCATGACACCCGCTTCTTCGGTACGAATGGCTTCCGACACATCGTTACCCTGGAGCAGGATGCTTTGCCCTTGAAATTGCACCGGTAAATTGGCAGCCATTGGAATGATCTGCTTTAAGTCTTCAGACAGGTCTGGATTCAAACCCGTTTGCGCCACCGCCACAGCCAACACACGATAAATTGCACCGCTGTCGAGATAGTGATAGCCGAGTCGGCCTGCCACTAACGCAGCCACTGTGCCCTTTCCCGAGGCGGTTGGGCCGTCAATGGCAATGACCGGGCAGTTTGACATGCTCATGAGGTTTAACCTTTGCGAACCGATTGAACATTCATGCCCAATGAATTGGCCAAAGCAACAAAGCCCGGGAAAGAGGTGTCTACCGTTTGCGCGCCATGAATAACCATGGTGCCGTGGGCACGAATGGCCGCGACACTGAATGACATCGCAATGCGGTGATCACCTTGCGATTCGATACTTGTTGCTTTGTAGCGCAAGCCGTCCAAATGGCCCAAGCCCTGGATAATCATGCCGTCCTCGGTGGGTTCTGCATCAATGCCGCACTTTTGCAGACCATGTGCCATCACGGCAATTCGATCAGATTCCTTCACGCGCAATTCTTCGGCACCAGTCAACACGGTACGCCCAGTGGCATTGGCCGCAGCGACAAACAACACAGGGAACTCATCAATGGCCAAAGGCACCAGGTGCTCTGGAATTTCAATGCCCTTCAAGGCAGCGCTGCGAATGCGTACATCGGCCACTGGCTCGCCACCCACTTCCGCATGATTGCTCAACTCGATATTGGCGCCCATCAACTTCAAAATATCGATTACGCCGATGCGGGTTGGGTTCAAGCCCACATGTTTCAACGTAATGTCCGCTTGCGGCGCGATGGATGCCGCCACCATGAAAAATGCAGCCGATGAAATGTCGGAAGGCACATCAATTTTTGTGGCTTTCAATGTTTGGCCACCCTTCAAGCTGGCCCGGGAACCTTCGGTAATCACCTCCACACCGAAGCCACGCAACATGCGCTCAGTGTGGTCGCGGGTTACAGCAGGCTCGGTGACGGTCGTGGTGCCATCGGCATACAAACCAGCCAGCAACACGCAAGACTTCACCTGTGCCGAGGCCATGGGCAATTCGTAGTCAATGGCTTTCAAGGTGGTACGCCCGTGGATGTGCAAGGGTGGCCGCCCACCTTCTTGTGACTCGATGCGAGCTCCCATCAGTACCAGCGGATCGATCACTCGCTTCATGGGACGTTTGCCCAAACTTGAATCGCCAGTCAGCATGCAGTCAAAATCCTGCCCGGCCAGCAGACCCGACATCAGCCGCATTGATGTACCGGAGTTTCCACAATCAAGTACCTCGCGCGGGGCTTTCAAGCCGTGCATTCCTACACCGTGCACTTTCACCTTGCCCTGGTCAGGCCCGTCAATGCTGACTCCCAAAGCCCGAAAAGCGTTCATGGTGGCCAAGGCATCCTCGCCTTCCAGAAAGCCTTCCACTTCTGTGGTGCCTTCAGCAATGGACCCCATCATGATTGAGCGATGGGAAATCGATTTGTCGCCAGGTACCCGGGCGAAGCCCGACATGTTCCCTGTGCTGCTCGCGTGAAATTCGATCAAATTCAGATCTGACATAACAAAATACCTGTTGAATAATTGGCCTGAATCAATTCTGTTTCCAATGGCTTCGATACTCCGAAGCCTGACTCAAAATACGCTCCAGCGTCGCGCGGTCATTGGTTTCAATCGCTGCGCGAAGGCTTGAAATATTTGCCTCAAAGCCACTGAGCATGTTCAATAAAGCAGCGCTGTTATTTTGAAAAATATCAGCCCACATTTCGGGTGAACTTGCTGCAATCCGGGTAAAGTCCCGGTAGCCCGCGCCCCCCTCTTTCATGAACTCAGCACCTTTGGGATGACCCAATACGCTGGCCACATAACTAAAAGCGAGCAAATGAGGCAGGTGACTAACGGCACCGAACATTTCATCGTGGTCCATGGCGTTCATGGTGCTTAATTTGGCACCAATCGCAGCCCAAAAGTTTTCAACTTTTTTCAGACCAGCCGGGTTGGTTTGTGGCAGGGGGCACAGCACGCAATTGCGCCCTTCAAACAAATCGGACACTGCAGCGGCCGGCCCGTGCGATTCGCCACCCGCAATGGGATGGGCCAACACGAACCGGGATTTCAAACCTGGAAACTGCGGCTCAAGCTCATCTAGCATGACAGCCACATCCGACTTGGTACTACCCGCATCAAAAATCAAGCAATTGGGTGGCAGAGAAGGCAGAAATTGGGTCAGCACCTGCTTGTATTGCCGAACGGGAATTGACAGCACGACCACGTCGACATTTCGTACGTTGGCATCGCCCGGACCCGCTATGCATTCATCGACAATGCCCAAGCGAAGCGCCTCATGCGCTGTTTCAAGTTTGCGCGAATAGCCCAGCACATGACCTGCCAAACCTTTTTTCTTGGCCGCCAGACAGATAGAGCCACCTATCAGGCCCACCCCGATTGCAAGCATGCGATTAAAACTGGTTCCTTTGACCATTACGGAGCCTGTAGGCTGGCCAGCGCCTTGGGCAGGGCGACCAAAAAGGCTTCGTTTTCGTGGGGCAGGCCAATGGACACCCGTAGCCACTCAGGCAAACCATAGCCATTCACCGGGCGAACAATGACGCCCAAACGCTGCAATGCATCAAACACTTTCATGCCGGCATCGGGCGTGTTCCCAGCCTTGAACAACACAAAGTTGCCATAAGAAGGTACAAACTCAAGACCCAGAAATTTCAATCCACTTTCTATCTGCTCCAGCCCCCTGAGGTTTACTTCATAGGTTTTCCGAAGAAACTCGTGATCATCGATTGCGGCTTCAGCCGCAGCCAGCGCCAAGGAGTTGACATTGAACGGCTGGCGCACTCGGTTCATCAAATCAGCCACCTCGACACTGGACACCGCATAGCCCACACGCAAACCGGCCAGGCCGTACGCTTTGGAAAAACTGCGCGACACCAGCAAATTGGGGAATCGGGCAACCCACTGCGTGGAGTCGTATTGGTCTTCAGGCTTTAAGAATTCGTTGTAGGCTTCGTCCAGCACAACCAACACATGCTCGGGAACCTGCTCTAAAAATGCCAAGAGCTTTTGCTGCGGCAAGAAAGTGCCTGTGGGATTATTCGGGTTGGCGATAAACACCACACGTGTTTGGTCGTCGATCGCGCTCAGGAATCCATCGAGATCATGGGTAAAACACACCGCAGGCACTACTTTGGACTGCGCGCCACAACCCTGCGTGGCCAAGGGATACACGGCAAATGCGTACTGCGAAAACACGGCGCTGGTACCCTGCGTCAGAAACGCCTTGGCCGCCAATTCAAGTACGTCATTTGAACCATTGCCCAAAGTAATTTGCTCTGGCTTCACACCATGGCGCGTTGCAAGTCTGGCTTTCAGCGCAAATCCATTGGCATCCGGATAACGACCCAAATCAGCTGCAGCCAGCGCAATCGCGGCCTTGGCTTTTTCGCCAAGACCCAACGGATTTTCGTTCGAGGCCAGCTTCACAACCGTGTTGGGGTCAAGACCCAACTCGCGAACGACGTCGGATACAGGTTTGCCCGCCTTGTAAGGTGCAATCGCGCGAATGAATTGTGGTGCTTGCTCGGTCAGTTTTTGCATGGTGCTACGTCGTTAAGTGCGTTGTGCCGCTGGGTACGAACCCAGCACTTTCAGAAAAGATGCGTTTTGCCTCAGCTGATCCAAGGCTTTTGCCACGGCTGGCTCAGTTTGATGACCTTGAAGATCAATGAAGAAATAATACTCCCAGCGCCCATTTCGAGCAGGCCGGGATTCAAGCCGGGTCATGGAAACATTTTCCGCGTTAAATGGTTCCAGCATTTTATAAACAGCACCCGGTTGATTGGGCACAGAGGCGACCAGGCTTGTTTTGTCCTGCCCGGAGGGTCCTGTCATTTGGTTGCCCAATACCAGGAAACGAGTGGTATTGTGGGCGTCGTCCTGAATGTGTTCCTGAAAGGCCTTTAAGCCATAACGCTCACGCGCCGCCTGCCCTGCAATTGCAGCCACCTTGGCATTTTCACTGGCCATTTGCGCGGCAACGCCATTGCTTCCCACAGTTTCTTGCTGAATATGCGGCGCATACTGCGAAAGCCAACCACGGCACTGCGCAAGGGCTTGCGGATGGGCACAAATTTTCTCGATGCCTTCCAGCGACCCGGTTTGACACAACAACTGGTGGTGAATGGCCAGCTGTACTTCACCACACACCATGGCACTTGATTCAACGAGTGCGTCCAGCGTGCGGGCAATTGAGCCTTCCGTAGAATTTTCAACAGGCACCACCGCAAAATCAACTTGTAGTGCCTGCAACTGCCGGAAGGCTTCTTCGATGGTTTCCACGGGTTCAACCTGAACACAGTGCCCAAAGAATGACCACACCGCCTGTTCGCTGTAGGTGCCCAAGGGACCCAGAAACGCCACATGCACCTCACGCTCAAGGGAGCGGCATGTCGACATGATTTCTTTGAAAAGGGTATTGATGTGTTGTGAATTCAGAGGGCCTTTGTTGCTGGCATTCAACTTGTCGAGTACCTGCGCCTCTCGCTCCGGACGCATCACTGGGGCATCGGTTTTTGCCTTCACATGACCAATCGACTGGGCAAGGCTTGCGCGCTTGTTCAGCAACACCAGCATTTGTTGATCAATGTCATCGATTTGATCACGGAATTTCAACAGTTCCGCATTGATGTCAGGCGTGCTCATCAAGCCTCCGTTTTCTCAAATTCGCGCATGAACTCTACCAAGACCTTGACCCCTTCAAGAGGCATTGCATTATAGATAGAAGCACGCATGCCGCCGACCGACTTGTGCCCCTTGAGCTGCACCAAACCACGCTCTGCAGCAAGACTCAGAAATTTCCCGTTCAATGACTCATCTGCCAAAGTAAATGGCACATTCATGCGAGACCGATCTTCAACGCGAACCGGGCAGTTGTACAAACCGCTTGTATCAATGGTGCCGTATAGCAAACTGGCTTTTTGCTGTGCCTGTGCTTGCGCCCAAGACACACCACCTTGCTCAAGCAACCACTCGAACACCAAACCTGCGATGTAAATGGAGTAGGTAGGCGGCGTGTTGTACATCGAGCCATTTTCGGCCACGGTGTCAAATGTGAATGCCGACGGGCAAATTGGCAAAGCACGATCGAGCAGGGCTTTGTCGACAATCACAATGGTGACCCCGGCAGGCCCCACGTTCTTCTGAGCGCCACCATAGATCAATCCGTACTTGGTCACATCAAGCGTTTTCGACAGAATATTCGATGACATGTCGGCCACCACCGGGCAATCAAACTGACCCGCCAATGCCTCAATTTGTCCGTTGAATTCCACACCGCTAATGGTTTCGTTGTCGCAATAATGTAGGTAGGCCATTTGCTGACCATTCACGCGGTCAAGCAGGGACGCGCAATCGGGCACGTAACATGCTGCGGCAACATCGGCCAAGGCATTTGCATTGTCAAGCACCACACGGGCAATGCCGTATTTCGAAAATTCCTTGGTGGTTTTCTTGGACCAGGCCCCAGTGTTCACGAAGGCAGCCTGCTCAAAGCCCTGAAGCAAATTCATGGGAACGATCGCATTCATGCCAACTGCCCCACCCTGCATGAACAGCACTTCATGCGACTGCGGCACGTTCAGTAATTTGCGAAAGTCATTGCGGGTTTTTTCGAAAATAGTGGTGTATTCAGGGCTGCGATGACTCATCTCCATCACCGACAAACCTTTGCCCTGCCAATCCAGCATTTCTTCAGCGGCCCGACGCAAGACCGACTCAGGCAAAGCGGCCGGACCTGCAGAAAAATTCCAAACTCTAGACATGCTTGCCCTGTGCAATTAACCGTTTATTTACTCTTCAGTGGCGGCAGGCGCTTCGGGGGCGTCGCCCTCCTCTACCTCACCAAGATCCTCGGCATCCGACTCCACGATCCGCTGCAAACCAGACAACCAAGTGCCCTCGTCTACGCTAATCAAGGTTACACCCTGTGTAGCGCGGCCCATTTCGCGAATTTCTGAAACACGGGTTCGCACCAATACACCACCCGTGGTAATCAGCATGATTTCATCGGTTGGGTTCACCAAAACGGCTGAAACCACCTTGCCATTGCGCTCGGAAGTTTGAATCGCGATCATGCCTTTGGTGCCTCGACCGTGACGGGTATATTCGGCAACAGGGGTCCGTTTGCCGAAACCATTCTCAGTGGCTGTGAGCACAGATTGCTGTTCACTTTCAGCAACGAGCATCGCGATGACAGTTTGTCCTTCTTCAAGATTCATGCCGCGAACACCGCGCGCATTTCGACCCATGGCTCGCACATCATTCTCATCAAAACGAACGGCTTTACCCGAATCACTGAACAACATGACATCGTTGGTACCATTGGTCATGGCCGCGCCGATCAGGAAGTCACCTTCGTCCAGGTTTACAGCAATGATTCCTCGCTTCATGGGGCGAGAAAAATCGCTTAACTTGGACTTTTTAACTGTTCCCAGGCTGGTGGCCATGAATACGTATTTGTCGTCCTCTTCAAAACTTTTCACTGGCAGTACAGCAGTGATTTTTTCACCTTCAGCCAAGGGGAACATGTTGACGATGGGGCGACCGCGCGAAGTGCGCGAACCTTGCGGCACTTCATACACCTTGAGCCAGTAAACACGGCCTGCATTTGAAAAATACAAAATGGTGTCGTGGGTATTGGCGACGAACAGATAATCAATCCAGTCGTCTTCCTTGGTGGTGGCGGCCTGCTTGCCCCGTCCACCGCGTTTTTGAGCGCGGTATTCAGTCAATGGCTGGCTCTTGATGTAGCCCGAATGAGAAAGCGTAACCACCATGTCCTGGGGTGTGATCAAGTCTTCAGTGCCCAGTTCCGTGGCATTGAACTCGATCATCGAACGGCGTTCGTCAGCGAACTCGTTGCCAATCGATGTCAATTCGTCTTTGATAATTTGACTGATACGCTCTGGCTTTGACAAAATATCGAGCAGGTCAGCGATTTGATCAATCACTTCCTTGTACTCGTTCAGTATTTTGTCCTGCTCAAGACCGGTCAGGCGCTGCAAGCGCATATTCAGAATTTCCTGCGCTTGAACTTCGCTCAGGCGATACAAGCCGTCGTCTTGTATGCCCAAACGGGCCGGCAAACCCTCGGGGCGGAAAGCTTTGATACCGCCAGAATCGCCCAACTCAGTGCGCGCCAACATTTCTCGCACGATTGAGGAATCCCAGCTTTTCGCAACCAGATCGGCTTTCGCAACCGGTGGCGTGGGGGCAGCCTTGATGATGGCAATGAATTCGTCAATATTGGCCAATGCCACCGCCAAGCCTTCAAGCACGTGACCGCGATCACGGGCTTTGCGCAACTCGAATACAGTTCGGCGGGTAATTACTTCGCGGCGATGGCGCAAGAAGTAGAAAATCAGATCGCGCAGGTTCAACAAACGCGGCTGACCGTCGACCAACGCAACCATGTTGATACCGAAGGTGTCCTGAAGCTGGGTGTTCTTGTACAGATTGTTCAGAATGACTTCGGGGACTTCGCCACGCTTGAGCTCAATCACAACACGGATACCGTCTTTGTCCGACTCGTCGCGAATGTCGGAAATACCTTCAATTTTCTTTTCAGACACAAGCTCGGCAATGCGCTCAAGCAGTGTTTTCTTGTTCACCTGATAAGGCAACTCATCCACGATGATGGACTGACGGCCGCCTTTGTCCATGTCCTCGAAGTGCGTTTTTGCACGCATTACCACACGCCCACGGCCAGTTCTGTAGCCTTCGCGCACACCTTGAATGCCGTAAATAATGCCTGCGGTGGGGAAATCGGGTGCCGGGATCAGTTCGATCAAATCGTCAACCGTGCATTCAGGCGCATCAATTGCATAAAGGCAGGCGGCTACCACTTCTTTCAGGTTGTGCGGGGGCATGTTGGTGGCCATACCCACCGCAATACCCGACGAACCGTTGACCAGCAAATTGGGCAGGCGGGCGGGCAATACCTTGGGCTCGCGCTCGCTGCCATCGTAGTTGGGGCCGAAATCAACCGTTTCTTTGTCGATATCCAGCAACATTTCCTGAGCAATCTTGGCCAGGCGAATTTCCGTGTAACGCATCGCGGCCGCGTTGTCACCATCGATTGAGCCAAAGTTACCCTGGCCATCGACCAGCATGTAACGCAATGAAAAATCTTGCGCCATACGTACAATGGTGTCGTACACCGCAGAGTCGCCGTGCGGGTGGTACTTACCGATCACGTCACCCACAATACGGGCAGACTTCTTGTAAGCCCGGTTCCAGTCGTTGTTCAACTCATGCATGGCAAACAGCACGCGGCGGTGCACAGGCTTCAAGCCATCGCGCACATCTGGCAGGGCTCGACCCACAATCACGCTCATGGCGTAATCGAGATAAGACCTGCGCATCTCCTCTTCAAGGCTGATAGGGAGCGTTTCTTTTGCGAATGAATCCATGTTTCTTCTTGTGTTGAATTATTTGACTGAAGGAATAACAATCCGGGACGCTGCCAATCACGGCGGCGTCACATCCCTGGCGCTACACTTGCAAGCTTTCGATTGTATCAGCCAAAATCGTTGAAACTGGGCGCAATGGTGCGTTCCAAATCATCTAGTGACCCTGCCCATGCAACTGCTTACCCCCCAATGGCTTTTGTGCCTGAACCACACCACTGAAGTGCTTGAAAACCATGCTGTTTTGATCCATCAAGACCGAATTGTGGCCCTAGGCCCGCGCGATGAACTGCTAACACGGTACCCCGATGCTGAACGGGTGGATCTTCCCGGGCATGTTCTAATGCCTGGCCTGATTAACTGCCACACCCATGGGGCCATGAACTTGTTGCGCGGAGCAGCTGACGACCTGGCGCTACATGACTGGCTTCAAACGCGGATATGGCCCCTGGAAGGTGCCTTGGCTGACGCGGAGTTTGTATATGACGGCACAGTGCTGGCTGCCGCCGAAATGCTCCAGGGTGGAGTCACAACGTTCAACGACATGTATTTTTATCCTGACCAAGTGGCTCAAGCCGCTGTGGACTTGGGTTCACGCGTGTTTGCAGGCATCACGGTGATTGAGTTCCCCACCCGTTACGCGGCAGAAGCGAAGCAATACATCGAATTGGGGATAGCTGCCCGCGACAAATTCAAACACGAACCCACCGTGCATTGGACGATTGCCCCGCACGCGCCTTACACCGTCAGCGATGACACCTTTAAACACATGGCCATGCTGGCCGAAGAACTGGATTTACCAGTGCACTGCCATTTACACGAGACAGCCAGCGAAGTGACTGACGCAGTGAGTCGAGACGCCGAGCGACCTTTTACTCGATTCGAACGCCTCGGCCTGATCAACGAACGGTTATTGGCTGTGCATGGCGTACACCTGAATGAATATGAGCTGCAGGCCATGGCCGCCAAAGGTGCAACGCTGGTGCATTGCCCTGCATCCAACCTGAAACTGGCCAGTGGCATTGCGCCCGTGGCTGGCGCGCTGAAAGCGGGAGTCAATGTGGTTATCGGCACCGATGGCGCAGCCAGCAACAACAAGCTGGACATGTGGGAGGAAGGCCGACTTGCCTCCCTGCTGTGCAAAGGGGCCAGCGGCGATGCGACGGCTTTTAATGCCGGGGAGCTGCTTAAAAGCATGACCTGTAACGCGGCAAAAGCGTTGGGCGCAGACCACCTGATTGGGCGCATAGCCCCCGAAATGCAAGCTGACCTGATCGCCGTGGCGGTTGGGGAGTCTGCACACCAACTACCCAACCACAATCTAATATCAAAACTGGCTTACAGCGGGGCTTCCAGAGACGTGAAGCATGTTTGGGTGGCAGGCATTCAAGTTGTGCAATCGCAACAACTTGTGGGCAAAAGGGCACAATTAGTCGGGGAAATCATGCGAAAAACCCAACGAGTGTGGCAGACTCGTGTCGAGAAAGTTGGTTGAGAGGGTGATAACTATGACAGCCTCTACTGTAAACTATCAACCAGCTTGAACCCCTATTTAACCCAAGGAGCAACAATGAAAAAAATGTCGACTCTCACGCAAGTTCTGATGGCGATGGCCATTGGTACAGCGTCTACAGCCGCTATGGCCCACACAACAGACAAAGGTGAAGGCCTGTCAGGCTATGTAGTAGATGGCAGCGGCAAAGTTGTTAAAGACGGCTCCGGCGAGTGCATCCGCACTAGCTACTTCACAGCCGCTTTGGCAATCCAGGAATGCGATCCTGACTTGATCCCCAAGAAGCCTGCTCCAGCACCAGTTGCTGCCCCAGCACCTGCTCCTGAGCCAGCACCGACTCCAGTGATTACCAAGGTAAGCCTGGAAGCCGACGCGTACTTCGACTTTGACAAGGCCACTTTGAAGCAAGGCGGTAAAGACCGCATTGATTCAGAGATCACCAAGTTGGGTCAGGTTGACCTGAACAGCGTAATCGCAATTGGTCACACAGACTCAATCGGTTCCGATGCTTACAACCAGAAGCTGTCCGAGCGTCGTGCTCAGGCTGTGAAAGACTACATGGTAAGCAAGGGCGTAGCTGCTGACCGTATCCAGATCAAGGGTATGGGCGAAAGCCAGCCAGTGGCTGACAACAAGACCCGCGAAGGTCGCGCCAAGAACCGTCGCGTTGAAATCGAATTCAACGCAACACAGAAAGTTGTGAAGTAATTCGCAGCCTTTGGTTCTGATCAAAAAAGCCCGGCTTAGCCGGGCTTTTTTGTTTCTGGCTTCGGGTAAACTACAACTTATCGCATTCAATTGAAGAGCCTTTACCCATGAGCAGTATCGAATCCAACAACGTTGACCATGCCGAATTGGCAAAATTCTCAGCTTTGGCCAGCAAATGGTGGGATCCCAACAGCGAGTTCCGTCCCCTACATGAAATCAACCCGCTTCGATTGAACTGGATTGATGAACGGGTCGGCCTGAAGGGCAAGCGAGTGCTGGACGTGGGCTGTGGCGGTGGAATTCTGGCCGAGAGCATGGCCCGCCGGGGAGCGGACGTTCTAGGCATTGACCTGGCGGACAAGTCTCTGAAAGTCGCCGAGCTGCACAAGCTTGAAACCGGTGTAAACAATGTGAACTACCGCTTTGTATCGGCCGAACAGCTGGCCGCAGAAGAACAGGGTACTTTCGATGTGGTCACCTGCCTTGAAATGCTGGAACACGTGCCTGATCCCGCACAAACCATCCAGGCTTGCGCAAACCTTTGCAAACCAGGCGGCTGGCTGTTTTTCTCAACCATTAACCGCAATCCCAAAAGTTTTGTGTTTGCGATTGTTGGCGCAGAATATGTGCTCAACCTGCTGCCCAAAGGCACGCATGAGTACAAAAAATTCATCAAACCGTCTGAATTGGCCCAATATGCGCGTCAGTCGAAACTTGATTTTTCAGAAATCATTGGATTGGTTTACAACCCGCTGACCAAGGTTTATCGCCTGGCTCGTGACACCGATGTGAACTACATGGTGGCTTGCAGAAAACCCGCTTGAGGAATTTGCTGATGCCTTTAAACGGAATTCTGTTTGATCTGGACGGTACGCTTGTAGACACCGCACCAGACATGTGCGGCACCATTCAAGACATGCAAAGCGATCGTGGCGTTGACATCATCCCCTACCGCGCCATGGAACACCTGGCCTCGGGCGGAGCCCGCGCCTTGTTAAAAGCTGGATTTGGCCTGGAAATGCACTATCCAGAATTCCCAAGCATGCGTGCAGAATTTCTGGAGCGCTATGAGGCCCGCATTGCACGGGAAAGCGCGGTTTACAGCGGAATTATTCCCTTGCTGAATGAGATCCGGGCACGCGGTGCTCAATGGGGCATTGTCACCAACAAACCTTACTACCTCGCTGAAAAGTTGGTGCATGAACTGGGGTTGACCCAAGGTTGTAGTGTGTTGATTGGAGGTGACACTGCCGAAAAACCCAAACCCTCCCCACTGCCCTGTTTCATGGCTGCGGGTGAAATGCGCCTGCCCACCGAACAATGCGTCATGATCGGTGACGATGAGCGGGATGTAATCGCTGGGCGAGACGCCGGCATGACCACCGTGGCAGTCGAATACGGGTACATTGCCAGCCCGATTGACCAATGGGGCGCAGATGCAGTGATTAAAACAGCACATGATTTGGCCAGGTGGCTTGAAATTAGAATGTGAGCCCCCACATCAAGAGTGTTACAATGGTGTTTCCAATGGGGTCGATCTGGTTTCGACGTGGGTTGCAAAGCTATTGGGGCGTGTCGAGGATCAGTTACCTCGTAAATCCATCTGAAAAACTTTAAACGCAAACGACTCTTCGTTTAGCCCCGAACTCAAACTAGCTGCTTAAGCTAGTTTAGTTTGGACTTCCTACACCAGCTCGCCGATGGGTTGGGCGGGGTCAAACCCGCAGTGGGATCATCTACATCGGACCGCTTACCGGAATGCTGCCGACCGGTAAGTTAAATTAGGTGGATCGCGGATGCTGAAGAATGTCGCTTTTCGTCAGTAGCCGTTAAATGCAAAGAAGACGACTACACACGTAGAACTGGTAGTGGAGGATTTGCGGACGCGGGTTCAATTCCCGCCGGCTCCACCAAATAAAAAGAAAAGGCCATCCCTGTGATGGCCTTTTTTGTTTACTTCACAGACAAAATGTACTTGGCAATTGTCAATGCGTCCTCGTCGGTCACACGTGGCTGCGCAGGCATGGGCGTGTTACCCCACACTCCAGCACCTCCTGTTTGAATTTTCTTGGCCAATCTTTCTGCCGCTCCCGCGTCATCTGCATATTTCAAGGCGACTTGCTGATAGGTCGGCCCGTACTTTTTCTTGTCCTCGGCATGGCAAGCCGTGCAATTGTATTTCCTGACCATTTCCGGACTGGCAATTGCATTGCCCAATGCTGTCAACATTGAGCCAAAAAGAACAAATACGAGATACTTCTTCATGGGTATTTCCTCTCAAGAACCGCGCAATCATTCAGACTGCGCGGCTTAACTGCTTAATTCAAACGTGTGTCAGTTGGGTTTGATTTGATAAATTTCACCTTCATCGGTGGCCATGTACAAGTTCCCATCATGACCCTGCACCACGGAACGGAAACGACCCGCCGGCATGGGCAAAGGCATCACAGTTCGCTTGGCGGACAGTCCGTCTTTGCTGATATCGAGCAAATCAATTCGGTTACCAACCGGGGTTCCATGAATGCCAATTCCCATGTAGCCCACCGCCATTTTCCCGTCCCAGTCTTTCCACTGCTTGCCACTCAGGAAAACGCCTGATGACATGCCTTGGGACAAGTTTTCATTGTTCCATGCGGGCTTCATTGCCTTGGGATAAGTCTTGGTGTCTGTCATAGGCATGAACGCAGCACGCTTGACCGGCTCCATGGCACCCATCTGATTTGGGCTGTAACCGCAATATCCGTCTGGGCAGTCTCCACGGCCCCCGACATTCGGACGAGGGTCCCAGCCCGCGTTGCCGCCATTGCTTAATACGGTGACTTCATCAGAATGCCATGGACCATTTTCAGCTGTTACAGGCTGATTGGTGCCGGGGCGGAATGCGATACCTTGTGGGTTGCGGTGACCATAAGTAAATATTCGGGCATCGAAACCTTTTGGCGGTTTGTTGCCAGCTGCAGCCTTTCCGTTACGATCAATGCGCAACACTTTTCCACCGAGTTTGGTTGGGCTTTGTGGCACCACGCCATTGTGTGTATCGCCAGTGGTCACATACAAAAACCCGTCACCGGAATTGAAACGAATTCTTCCGCCGTTGTGCGCGCCAGACGAGCCAAAGGGATGATCGCTGGCGGCAATTTTATAAGGAATATCATCCACGATATCGGTGCGGTCAGACAACTTGCTCAAATCAGCATTTGCCTTCAATCGAATAACACGATTGGTCTGAGGGCTGGATTTACTCGATGTGGAATACACATACACGTAACCATTTTTCGCAAAATCAGGATCTACCGCTACGCCATTCATTCCAGCCTGGCCATCGCAAAAAAGATCCGGCATGGAGTCTGCGTATCCTGTGGCGTCCTTCATGCCGACTAATTTGTTAACTGTCCCCGACGGCAGTCTGACCGACAAACCATGGCATTTTTCGGTAAAAAACATGGCTCCATTGGGTAAAAACGCCATATCCCAAGGATTCTCCAACTTGGTTAAAACCGTTGTAGAGGTAAGATTAGGCGCTGCTGCTATCGCTGCCCCACCAACGACCAAGCTGGCCGAGGCAAAGACTGCGCAGGACAAAAGTTTATCAAGCTTCTTCATTTTGTCTCCTGATTTTGTGATTAAGACTGATGCGCAATTCGATGGCGAAACGATTCATCAATCGCATCCATTCAAGATCGCGCAGATTGAAAGTTACACATATTCAACACTCGGTCAATATGGCCTTACCCGCAGTCAATCACTCAGATTTAGAAGACGTGCCTTTTAATATCAGGCTGAAGAAATTTTTGCCGCCTGCTTTGTTATCTTGATCCGAGAGCAATCGCGGAACGCTGCAGCCCAGCAGCAAAATAGTAGACCCGCTAAAGGCCAAGAGGGCCCCTACGATGGACAAAGGCCAACTAAGATCGAGAAGACGAAGCAACAAAGCGACGACAACACTGAACAACACCACCAAACACAAATAGACTTTCATGATCCAAAACACCTGTTCAGAGAGACAAACGCTGGTCTCCGGACCAGTGGATGCGCACTGCAATGCAAGGTTTCCTTGCCAACGAACAACGCTCACTCGAGCGCACCTGTTTGATTGCCAAAAACTATTACCTTGATTGCCTGTGTTTTTGGACCAACGAATATTAATGAACTCAGCAATTTAGATCCAGAAAATGTAATGTCGAATTGCGGTCATTTTTGAATACACCAGATGAATGATTTTCATCACAATGCTAATTTTTAAAGACTTCAATTTTTAACAATTTCGACATACGATTGCTGCAGCGCAAAAAACCATTGGTTGTCTATTTCACAAACCAGACAAAACAGGAATTCCGGTTAATGTTTCGTATTTCACAAATGTTAACTTTTCACCACACCGAATAAATCAGGACGCTGTAAATCATGCAGAAAGGCATATTTCTCTCAATTTTGGCCTCTGTGCTCTTTGGCAGCATGTACTACTACACCACCCTGCTTGAGCCTTTAACTGGAGAGGAAATTTACGGCTGGAGAATGCTGCTGACTTTGCCAGTGATGACCCTGTTCCTGATCGGAACAAAAGACTGGGGCTTGGTCCGATCGATTGCACTGCGCCTGAGAAACGAATGGAGGCTCTATCTGGTATTGCCTGCGTCTTCCTTGTTACTGGGCATACAGTTGTGGCTGTTCCTGTGGGCACCGCTTCATGGGCATGCGATGAACGTTTCATTGGGTTACTTCATGATGCCGCTTGTAATGGTTTTGATTGGCCGCCTCTACTACAAAGACAAACTTAGTTCACTTCAAAAATTGGCCGTTCTAATGGCAGCGCTTGGCGTAATCAATGCTGTATTTCAGGCGGGGGGCTTTGCCTGGACTTCCCTTGTGGTGTGCTTGGGATACCCGTATTACTTTGTGCTTCGATCCAAATTCAAAATAGACAACCTGGGTGGGCTTTGGTTTGACATGCTGCTGATGTCACCCCTGGCGCTTTATTTCGCCTTGTCGGGCGAGGGTTTGGAACAAATGACAGGGCTGCAAATACAACTGCCTTTGCTGATTTTACTGCTGGGCGTATTAAGCGCTTCCGCGCTAATTTCTTATATTTTGGCCAGCAAAATGTTGTCTTTCAGTCTTTTTGGATTGCTTGGCTACGTAGAACCAGTGCTATTGGTGATTGTTGCGTTCGTGATCGGGGAAACCATTGCGGCGCAAGAATGGCCTACTTACTTGGCCATTTGGCTGTCGCTGAGTGTGCTGGCCCTGGAAGGCACCTACAAAATGAGACGACAGCCCATGGAGACTTGCCCTTGAACAGAACTATCACTGCATTTTATAAGATCGAATCACGGTCGATAGGTCTGGATCTCGATTAAAGGTCTCGGTGAAGAAATCCACAAAACTACTAATCTTGATTGAGGGACGACGTTCGGGTTGATAGACCACATTCAGAGGCAATGTGCTGGGCTTGTAGTTATTCAAAATCGTTTTCACACTGCCCTCTCGAATATCCCGACCATAAATCCATGTGGGTGAATAGCAAATACCCAAACCTTCCAGTACACCTTGGCGAATTGCCTCGGAACTATTCGATTGAAAGTTGCTACCTACGCGCACAGTCATGGCCTTGTCTTTGCTGCCATAAAAAGTCCATTCATTGAAATTGTCGATTCCCGTGTACAACAGGCAATTGTGATTTCTCAAGTCTTCTGGTGTATCGGGGGTGCCATGGCGGACCAAATACCCTTCAGACACAATAACAGCCCTGGCTACAGAGCCGATTCGCCTCGCGATCAAGCGACTGTCCTTCAACTCGCCCACACGAAACGCCACATCGATACCCGCCGCAACCAAGTCAACGAAACTGTCGTCAAGCTGCAAATCGATGCGCATGTTGGGATAGCGCTCATAAAATGCCCCCAAGCGGGGAACAATATGAATTCGCCCAAATGCAACCGGTGCGGCCACTCGTAACAAACCACTGACCTCGTGCTCTGCGCGCAGCACCTCGCTACGCGCTTCCTCCAGTGTGTCAAGCACCTGTCGACAGCGCTGATAATAAAGACGCCCGGCCTCTGTCAACGAATGGCTTCGAGTGGAACGTACCAACAGCAACACGCCAATGTCGGCCTCCAAAGCCTGCACTTGCTTGCTGATCGCTGACTGGGTGGTGTGAGACTGCCGAGCCACCGCCGAGAAATTACCGGTTTCGACAACCCTCACGAAGGTTTCCATCAGTCTCAATCGATCCATTCACGTGCTCCCTTTCCATTCCCAGCAGGAATAAATACTATAACAACTGTTCCGTAGATATGTGGGCTTTGAATACGCATAATGTGCAACATTGCACTGCAACACAAGAGGAGTAACGACGTATGAATTCACCGATCCCACATTTGAATGAACAGATCAACAACGTGGATGATTTGAAGCTGTTTCAGCCTGGAAAAATTGGCAGCATTGAAGTAAAAAATCGGGTGGTTATGGCTCCACTAACCCGCTGCCGTTCCGATGAGGCTGCAGGTGATATTCCCGGCAGTGAGATGAATATTGAGTACTACAAGCAACGTGCCAACGCTGGCCTCATCATTAGCGAAGGAACACAGGTTGCACCAGCTGGCAAAGGCTACATGGCAACCCCAGGCATTTACTCTGAAGCGCAAGTGCAGGGCTGGAAGTCAATTACCGAAGCAGTTCACTTTGCAGGCAGCAAAATTATTGCCCAAATTTGGCACGTGGGCCGCATTACCCACCCTGAACTGACAGGCGGCTTGAGTCCAATCGCGCCTTCTGCAATTAAACCCAATGTGGTCGCCTACACCCACAATGGCAAGGTCGATGTACCAGTGCCACATGCACTGACTGTGGAAGAAATCAAAGTTGTGGTGAATGAATATCGTCAAGGTGCAGCAAATGCCATCAAAGCTGGCTTTGATGGCGTGGAAATACATGGTGCGAATGGCTATCTGATCGACCAGTTTTTGCGGGACGGTGCAAACCACCGTACTGACGAATACGGCGGCTCTGCAGAAAACCGCGCACGCTTTGCGCTTGAGGTAATTGACGCAGTGATCGCAGAAATCGGTGCAGGCAAGGTGGGCATTCGCTTGTCTCCTGTGACGCCATTCAATGACTTGGGCGATAGCAACCCACAAGCTGTCTTTGGTTACCTGATTGAGCAACTGAATGAGCGCGGTATCGGCTTCATACACATGATAGAGGGCTCAACCGGCGGTGATCGCAATGTGCCCGGCTTTGATTATGCGTGGGCTCGCAACACATTCAAGGGCACCTATGTCGTCAACAACGGGTACACGCGTGAAATGGCCATCAACGCACTTGAAACAGGCTGGGCCGATGCCGTGTCCTTTGGCCGTGCATACATCGCCAACCCTGACCTGGTGCCGCGCTTGAAGCTCAACGCGCCATTGGCAGAAGGCAATCCACAGACTTATTACGCACCCGGGCCTGAAGGCTATATTGATTACCCATCGCTGGATGTGTAAATGAAAAACGCCAGTCACAAGCTGGCGTTTTTTTTGATACTCTCCAGAGATGAACAAAGACAGCCTTGAGCAACTACAGCAGCGATTGATCGAGTTTTCCAATGCACGGCATTGGGAAAAATTCCATTCTCCCAAAAACCTCAGCATGGCCTTGTCCGTTGAAGTGGCTGAATTGCTTGAACACTTTCAGTGGTTGACCGAGGAGGAATCCAGAAAAATCAACGGACACAAACTGGATGAGGTTAAAGAAGAGGTGGCCGACGTGCTGCTGTATCTGTTGCAAATTTGCAATCAGCTTCACATCGACCCCGTGGATGCTGCCCAGAAAAAACTGCTCAAAAACGCCGTGAAGTATCCAGCGAACGACTAAGCGTGGTCCGGAGTTTCAGGCAAGCGTGCACTGGTGCCACACGCATGGCAATACTTTGAAAAAGTGCTTTTACGCGAGTTGCAAGTGCCGCACTTGTCGTGAAGACCAATGCCGCAATGCGGACAAAAATCAATATCGGTGTCTTTTAAATCTACCTTGCGCTCACAGCCCGGGCATATGCTTTTGAGCAAACGCGACTGGGCCGTCTCGTAATCCAGAACTTGCCGCCGCTTGGTTTCCGGCTGTGCCTCAGCCAAGCGCTGTTGTTCCAAATATCGATTCAAGGCAAGAATGGCCTGGCGCCCCACCAACACTGTTATTACAATACCCACCAGGTAGTGAATATATCCACCGTAGCTGGGCAAGTAAGGCACCAACTCAACAAAGAATACAAACAAGGCGAAGTAAATAAAACCCCACACAAACGGCCAATAGGTGCTTTGGCGTTTGGTTTTGTAAAACCAGCCAGCAACAAGCAACAGTGGCAAAGTCAGGGCCAGGCGGTAGCCGAATACCCGCAATTCCTGGCTTTGAATGGCACTGGTGTATTCTTCTTGCGCGGCTCGTTCCAATTCATTCAAGCGCAATTGCGCTTTTCGGTTGGCCTGCTGGGCATCCAGCAATAGTTTTTGCTGCATTTCCACCTGGGCCAATGCCACGCGCTCCAAGGCTTGCAAGTTGTCCACACGATCGGTGCGTGCGAGCAATTCTTTGTCTTGGTCTGGTAGCGCAGTCGCTTTTCTGGTAGCAACAGACGCCATGAATTTTTCACGTTCTGAATCGGTATCTGCCTCGGCTGCGCTGTACTTCAGGCGCGACTGCTCAAGCGAATCACTGACCTCCCGCTCATTCAGCTCAGTCTTTCGAATTTCCTCTCGAACCTTTTTAAGCTCAATCGGATCCATAAAATCTTCAAGCGTTTTTGTTTGCTCTATTTTGGGCAAATCGCCCACAACAGTGCTACCCAAGCCGATCAAAAACCACGCAAATATCACTGCGACAAGCCAAAGTCCGCGACGAAACCATTTTTCTGACAATCTCAGCGATTTGCTCATCTGAATCTCATTCTGTTTTTATATGGTTTCATCAACGCGCGAGTGGCTTATTTCAGATACTTCGCATGAAAACGCAAATGATCTTCAATAAAGGTCGCAATGAAGTAATAGCTGTGATCGTACCCAGCCTGATAGCGCACTTCCGCTTTATAACCCGTTTCCTGCAAGGCCGCCTCCAACAATTCCGTTTTCAGCTGATTGACCAAAAAGTTGTCTGCCAAACCTTGGTCGACCAGCATTGGAAATTGTGAAGCACCCGAACGAATAAGTGCCACGGTGTCATGACGCTGCCAGGCAGCCTGATTGTCACCCAAATACAAACCCAATGCTTTTTGCCCCCAAGGGCATTGTATGGGACTCACTATTGGAGAAAATGCACTTACACAGACATATCGATCCGGATTATTCAACGCAATTGTCAAGGCTCCATGTCCGCCCATGGAGTGGCCGAACACCGATTTAAGCTGGCTCACCGGCAAAGCGGACTCGATCAGTGCTGGCAATTCCTCAACAATGTAGCTATACATTTTGTAATGGGTGCTCCACGGTGCCTCTGTGGCATCCACGTAAAATCCAGCACCCAAACCAAAATCGTAGGATTTGTCTGCGTCGTCGGGTACATCCTTACCTCGGGGGCTGGTATCCGGCATGACCACAGCAATACCCAATTCAGAAGCCACTCTTTGAGCACCCGCCTTGGTGGCAAAGTTTTGATCCGTACAAGTCAAACCGGATAACCAATAAGCCACTGGCACTTTGTGCCCAGCTTGAGCTTGGGGCGGCAGGTAAACGCTGAACTGCATGGTGCAGTTCAGTGTTTCTGACGCATGCTCATACTGGTTTTGCAAACCACCAAAGCATTGAACGCTACTAAGTAATTTCATATCAAAAATGGATCACGGTGCGAATGGATTTGCCTTCATGCATCAAATCGAATGCCTCGTTGATTCGCTCCAAAGGCATGGTGTGCGTAATAAACGTATCCAGATCTATTTCATCGTTCATAAACCGGTTCACATAGCCCGGCAGTTCCGTGCGCCCCTTCACACCGCCAAACGCGCTGCCCCGCCACACCCGGCCAGTCACCAACTGGAAAGGACGCGTGGCGATTTCCTGCCCCGCACCAGCAACGCCAATAATTACAGACTCGCCCCAACCCTTGTGGCAACACTCCAGGGCTGACCGCATCACATTCACGTTGCCGATACATTCGAACGAGAAATCAACACCGCCGTCGGTCATTTCTACAATGACTTCCTGAATCGGTCTGCTGTGTTCCTTGGGATTGACAAAATCAGTGGCGCCTAACTTCTTGGCAATCTCAAACTTGTCTGCGTTGAGGTCGATCGCAATAATTCGACTGGCTTTGGCCTGCACGGCACCAATAATTGCAGCCAAGCCAATTCCGCCCAAACCAAAAATGGCCACGGTGTCGCCAGCCTTCACCTTGGCTGTGTTGTGAACAGCTCCAATGCCAGTAGTCACGCCACACCCCAGCAAGCACACCTTCTCAAGTGGTGCATTGGGGTCGATTTTTGCCAGTGAAATTTCAGGCACAACGGTGTGCTCTGCAAACGTGGAGGTACCCATGTAGTGAAAAATCGGTTTGCCGTCTTTGGAAAAGCGCGTGGTGCCGTCTGGCATCAAGCCTTTGCCTTGTGTGGCGCGAATGGCCTGACACAAATTTGTTTTGCCAGAGGTACAAAACTTGCACACTCGGCACTCCGCTGTGTACAGCGGTATCACGTGATCTCCAACCGCCAGGCTGGTAACACCCTCTCCAACCGCTTGCACAATACCCGCACCTTCATGGCCAAGAATTGCCGGGAAAATCCCTTCAGGATCGTCCCCCGACAAAGTATAGGCATCGGTATGGCAAACCCCGGTTGCAACAATACGAACCAGAACTTCTCCCTTTTGGGGAGGCATCAAATCGACTTCCTCGATTGACAAAGGTTGACCTGGGCCCCAGGCCACTGCGGCGCGTGTTTTAATGGTTTGCAACATGTATTTCCCCCAATGCTGGCGAGTGTTCAAGACAGACTCCATTATAGGGGCTCAGGGCTACCATACAAGCGGCTGGCCGCATTTGAAGTGTGGTAGTGTCTGGTAACAATTAAAAGCATGTCTTTGTAACCGAATGATCCCTCCCAGCGAATCCAATGGTGTTCACCCTCAAGACGATTTTGAGCTGTCGCTCAAACCCTTGTGGATGCGCGCGCAAAGCGGAGATCCCCAAGCGTATCGGGAGGCACTTTCTAAGATCGCTCAGCGTTTGCGTCGCTTTTACAGTCGCAGGCTTCAAGCCTTGCCCGACGAGGTTGAAGACTTGGTGCAGGAAACTTTGTTGGCATTGCATATGCAGCGAGGTACTTATGACGAGACATTGCCCGTTAGTAGTTGGGTATTCGCAATTGCGCGTCACAAGTTGGTTGATTTGTGGCGTAGGCGTGGTCGAAAGGACAACTTAAATGACTCGCTTGACGATCTGACTGAGGACCAGCACCCCGCCACACAGGAGGAACTGCCCTCGAAACGTGACTTGGGGGTATTGCTTGAGCAACTGCCGGAACTACAGAAACAGGCCATTTTGCTCACGAAAATTGAAGGCCTTTCGATGATTGAGGCCTCTGAGCGGAGTGGGGTATCCGTGGCTGCCTTGAAGGTGCAAGTGCATCGAGGATTGAAACAATTGGCAGCTTTGGTCAGGAGTGAAACATGAAAACTGATGATCTGATCACAATGATAGCAAACCAGGCCGGCCCTGCCCCAAAGGTCTCGGTGGTCAATCGCTTGGTACCTGCCGGTATTGTGGGTGGGCTGATTGCTGCGGCAATCGTATTGGGGGTTTTAGGGCTGATACCCGGCACCATGTTCGCTGAACCTGGCCCCTGGATCAAGATTGGATATGCTGGCACGTTGGTCATTGCAGCAGGTTGGCTGTTTGCACGTTTGGGTAAACCAGGCGCATCAGGAAAACAGGCCACTTCGGCTGTAATCGCCGTGGTGTTGCTCATGGCCATGGCCGGGGTGCTGTCGTACCTAGGCACCCCTGAGGCAGAGCGAGCTGCTGCGCTATTGGGCCACTCCTGGTTGGTCTGCCCATGGGCCATTCTCGCCTTATCGATTCCCGTAATGGCCTGCTCATTTTGGGCCATGCGGGGTTTCGCCCCCACTCATTTAACTTATGCAGGCGCAGCGTGTGGATTGTTCTCGGGTTCAGTGGCGGCCCTGGCCTATGCGCTAGCCTGCACAGAACCTGCTGCGCCCTTCATTGCCGTTTGGTACACACTGGGTATTGCCCTTTGCGGTTTGTTGGGCGCCCTTCTTGGACCGAAATTTTTACGCTGGTAAACCGATGGTCGACCCGTCTCAGGCAGGGGGATCAATATGCTGGGTGCTCGATGTGTTGACTCTATACCAGCCAGCAATGCTGTAGCGATCACGCTTCGCGGGCAGCACTTCATGCGGAAAGTCTTCACTTAAAAACACGACCAAGGTTCCGCCCAAAGGCTGAATGGTCTCCAGGATCTGTTGGGGATTCTGGTCAGAATAAAGCACCATTTCCCCGCCATCTGCCGGGCCCCATTCCGGGTTCAGGTACAACACAACTGACAACACCCGATTGGCCTGCCCCCTGAATGCATCTACATGGGTTTTGTAAAAAGCGCCCACTGCATAATGCGCGAAATGCGATTCAAAAGAAAACAAACCCAGCATCAATTTGCGATTCAAGTATTGCTGCAACTGCGCGCTGAACTCCAGCCATTGTTCTGCCGCACTCTCGTCAGTGCGCTCTATCCAGGCTATTTCATCACGACGAATTTCAGCGTTCGACTGTTGACCATGCGCACGTCCAATTCCGGCCTTCTTCAACACGCCGGGCGGCTTTGCTTTTAAAGCGTTCAACAAGTCTGAGATTAATTGGACAGGCAGTGCGTCTTTTTGAACGCTGTAACCTTTCAAACGAAGATCACTCGCGATTAAATCAAACATGAAACAATTCTTCCCGGAAAGCACTCACTTCGATTGATCAAAAGTGTAGCGCGTTCCAGGTAATTGTTATCAAGCGTGCGCCAAAAGCTGACCGATGGCGTTGGAAAGAGAAGTTGAATCAAACTTCTTCACGTAAATGTTCACGCCAGCCTCTATGCCGCGTCTGGCATTTTCTTCTGACGTCAACGAGGAATACATAATGATTGGAATATTCTTAAACCGTGGGTCACCTTTGAGCTTTCTGGTCAGAGTGCAACCATCCATAATCGGCATTTCCTCGTCCACCAGCACCAAAGAAACCCGCTCCTCCAGCTCTTCGGAATTCTGATTGGCACTGGACGCAATCGCCAAAAGCTTTTGCTCTGCCTCAACGCCGTTGACTGCATGGCTGTGTTTTAAACCCATGGTGTCGAGTACTTCGCTGATTTTGCGCCTGGCCACAATTGAATCATCAACAAAAAAGACAGGGCCCGCCTTGTTCAATTCGAATCCAGCCGTCACAGGCGTGGCGTCTTTTTCTGGCAAGACACGGTGGCAAACACTTTCAATGTCCACGAGAGAGACCAGACTGCCATCTTCGAGCATGACAACGCCGAAAACAGAGCCTTCTTCAGAATCGTACTTTTGCGGTGGCTTTACAGCCGACCAAGGTACCCGAATGATTTTGTCGACATCGGTCACTGCAAAAGCCACCGAACGAGAGGCAAATTCGGAAATAATCATTTTGGAGTTGGGCTCACCAGTGGACATGCCAATTGCATCTCCAAGCGAAACCACGGGCAGCACCTGCCCCCGCAGCGATATCACGCCATTCATGGCGCCTTGCTGCCCAGGAATCTGGGTGACCTGCGACAATTCTGTGACTTCGCGAATTTTGAATACGTTTAAACCGAATGTTTCCTGAGCACCCAAAGAAAACAGCAGTATCTCAATCATCTCTGTCGATGATTCACCAGGAGTTCGTTCGTTGTTGTAGTTCATGAGTGGATTGAGTGTTGACATGGTTCAAGCTGTATTTTGAACCAAGTGACAACGAATCAAATCCTTAGGAAGGGGGATAAAAGCGGTCTTTTACGCCTTTAGACGAATCCGTTATTCAGCCGAGATAGGCTGACAACTCTTCGCGTGGATCGGCCAACAAAGGCCCCAATTGTGGCAGGGCAATTGAACCGATAGGCTGCGCCACAGCATCCATCAGGCCGTTAAGAACCTCAGCGGACTTGGCGTAATAATCAACACTCAACAAAGGATCGGCAACCGGGTCCAAAACATCGACTCCCGTGGCATCAATGGCCGAAGACAATAGATCGCGGCCGACACCCGCGACGTTTTCTTGTAGAAACCCGCGAACTCCAGAGTCAAGCTCCATACCGGTATTTACCAGAAACTCACGAAACTCGCCTTGACGACTACCATCAAAGGTGTCACCAAAATCTTGTTGAGACGCCTCAGCTTGTGCAATAGCCTGTTCGATAAAACCAAAGAAAGAAAATCCGTTGACATCGCTCGCAAGGCTCTCAGAAGAATCTTCCGGGCTCAATGCAGCGCCGGGCAAGTCTGATTGCTGGGCATCAAAGTCACTCTCGTTTTCAACTGAAAACTCGTCAAAGCGTGACATTAATTCCGGATTTTGAATTCCCATGCCCACGAATCCGCTGGGCAAGTCGCTCAGCTCATCATTCATGGTTAACGATGCAAATCGATTAGATTGCTGACCAAGTGACGAATCAACAAATGAGTTGTCTACGGCCTGCGAAGTGTATTCCACCTCACTTTGAATAGACTTGATCGTGGTTTCCAACTGAGCAAGACCTGAACCGGCATTGGCCACATCAAGTGCCGCTAAGAGCGTATTCAAACTTACTACACTGTAAGACTGCGCAGTGGCACCGCCAAGCAACGCAACAGCGTGGTTGGTCTGATCTGTAATCTGGTCTTTGATACCGCTCATTGTTATGAAATACCCCTTGTCGGAGTCTTTATTTAAACAAAAGCGCGCAGAAGACTCAATCCGGAAAGTGATATATTTCAATCACTTGTTTGTAGGCATTTGATGCGTTTTATTAGGAAAAATTACTCATTTACCCCCTCTTTGGGGTTACTGATTGATCTCAGCCACGTAAAACCACTCCTGCCCGGCTTGCGACAAGGTATTCGGGAAAACAATAAATCCGTCCCGACTGGCCCGGACTTCCTCCCCGCTTTGCCGAATCCCGATCAGCTCACCTTTTCGAATGGGATCGAAGCTTGACCAGGAACGAACAAACTGGTCATCAAAATGGTGCTTGTCATTCACCTCAACCAAACTGAGATGTTGGTATTCACTGACCGCCAGCACAGGCAAGCCATCGATCAAATCCAGATGAATCAAAGCATTGGAAATGGCCTGATAAGCCACATCTGGTCCTGCAGGATCATCATGCTGACCACATTCCAAAGTTACCGCATAACCCCCACTTGAGCGCATACACTCGGTGGTGCCCATCCCATAACGTGGATCGGTATTCAAACCCTCACCTGACTGAGCTGTCGCCTTCAGGTAGGCGACCCGATTCGCTACACCCTTGGCGTAAGTGTCCAGCCATCCATCGACAAAACGAGACACCCCCAGTCGTAGCGCCAATCCACGTTCTGCGCTTTCATGCTCAAAGGACTCCAGCTCACTGTTGTTGTTCCTCGGACCAAACAAAGCGAAAGGTATGTCCCCTTTCTGAAAGCTGTGTATGTCCAGCAAGACATCATGTGCGGCCAACAGAGGACAAAGCCAATTTGCAACATGGTCTTCAAAGTCAGCCGGATTATTCGTAGGCGTCAAATTGCGATTCAGGTTTCTGTCGCCATTGCGCTGCTTTCGGTTGTAAGCCAAAGGGTTGGTAATCGGAACGAAAGTTAGCTGCCCTTTGGTCAGAAAACGTTCACCAGTCTCAAACTCCTGAATCATCTTCAGAATTGCCTTGCTGCCCGACACTTCGTTACCGTGAACGGCACCAAGAACAATAAATTTTGGCCCCGGCTCCAAACCTGTGAAAGTGACCGACTTAAATTGCAAAGGGTGAGGAATGGCAGGGAGTTCTGGAAACTGCATGGCAGAAATTGGCGAATGAAGAACGATTCAAGGAGGTTACCACAAACCCGAGTCCATAAAAAAAGGGCAGCTTAAGCTGCCCTTGAGTTCATGACAACACCTGTGATCAGCGACCTGGCCCCTCTACCGAAGGACCAAATCGTTTTTTAACCGCATCAAAGGCAAACAAACGCACCAAGGCCGGAATCAAAATTACTGCCCCCACCATGTTCCACAAGAACATGAAGGCAAGCAACATCCCCATGTCGGCCTGGAATTTGATTGCTGAAAACGCCCAAGTGAATACACCCAGAGCCAAGGTGACAGCAGTTAGGGCTACAGCCACACCGGTAGATCGCAAGGTTTCAAAATAAGCATCCTTGAAATTCAGACCCTTGGCCAGGAAGCTCTCCAAACGGTTATAGATGTAAATACCGTAATCCACACCAATACCCACACCCAGTGCAATGACCGGCAGTGTAGCTACTTTAATACCCAGGTTCAGTTGCACCATGATTACCTTGCACAACACCTCCGTGATAAACAGCGGGATCATAATGGCCAGCATCACGCGGAAACTCTTGAACTCCCACCACACAAGCGCACCAACAATGCTGTAAACCAACAGCAACATGGTTCTTTGTGCCTGTTCCACCACAATATTGGTTGCCGCTTCAATACCGCTATTGCCCGCTGCCAGAGTAAATTTGGCATCGGCCGAATCATTCTCTGCTGCAAAAGCCTGCACCTTCGCTACCACGCGCTCAAGCGTCTCCGCCTTGTGATCAGACAAAAACAGAATAACGGGTGTCATCGAACATTCGGAGTTGTACAAGGTAGTGGGAATGTTTTTGTGTGCACCGTTGGAGATGAAACGATCACGAGAAATGGCCAACCATTTCGGATTGCCGCCATTGAAACCCGCAATGATGTTTTTCATCACAGTGAAAAGCGAAACAGTGCCTTCCACCCCAGGGGTATTTTCCATATCCCACTGAAAACGATCTACAGCCGAAGCCACAGGGTACGCGCCGCACTCTCCCGCAGGGGTTTCAACCATCACAACAAATACATCTGAACTGGTCGAGTAGTTTTCCACCAAGAATTTCACATCCTGGTTGTACCGTGAATCGGGACGCAATTCAGGCGCGCCGGGGTCAAGGTCACCAATCTTGATTCCAGAGGACGCATACAAACCGCTCACAAGAATTACAGCGGCAGCGGCACTAACGCCATAGGCCACTTTCTTTTCTGTCAAGCGAGAAAGCCAATGCGACACCGTGTGCTTGCTGGCTTCCTGTTTGGCTACTTGCTTCAGACCACGTTCCGTCACATCGGTGTAACTCATCAGCACCGGAAGCAAAAACATTTTGGTAAAAATAATCACCGCCACACCAATCGAAGCGCTGATCGCCAGTTCGCGAATCACACCAATCTCGATCACCAGCAAAGTAGAAAAACCAACGGCATCGGCTAGCAAAGCCACAGAACCCGGAATAAACAACAAATGGAAAGTGGCTTTTGACGCTTCGATTTTGTTTGCGCCATGGAATCGCTCCGTGGCCATGGTTCGAACGTTTTGAATCGCGTGACTAACACCGATCGCAAACGTCAAAAACGGCACCAGAATCGAATATGGATCCAAACCAAACCCAAGCAGGCTCACTGAACCCAAGTGCCAGATCACTGCAAGCGAACAACAGAAAATGGTTGCAGCCGTACTCTTCCAGCAACGGGAATACCAAAGCAGCAAAATCACAGTAAGAACGAAAGTAATGGCAAAGAAGCCCGCAATGTCTTTTGCACCTTCGATCAGATCACCCACGACCTTGGCAAAACCAGTGATGTGAATCGAAATGTCGTCACTCTGGTATTTGTCGCGAATCAATTCTTCGATTCGCTCTGACAACTTGCCGTAACTCAGCTTTTCACCAGAATCAGGATCAACCTCCAACAGCGGGGCCAGGATAATTGCCGACCGCTGATCATTCGATACCAAAGAACCAATTCGGCCTGATTTCTCAACGTTGGCCCTCACAGCTTCAATTTGCTCAGGCGTCCCCGAGAAGCCCTGTCCTATCACGGGCCCCATTCGAAGGCCTTCCTCGGTCACCTGCCGCCACATCACATTCGGCGTCCAGATCGAACTCAAATTACCCCGATCCACACCCGGAATGTAAAACACCTCATCCGTGATCAAGCGAAGCTTTTCAAGAAAGTCTGCCTCGTAGATCGTGCCATTTTTGTTGTGTACTGCAATTCGCAACACGTTACCCAAAGGCCGTAATTCATTCTCGTAATTCAAATAATTGGCAATGAATGGATGCGTGACGGGTACCATTTTCTGGAACGATGCATCGGGTCTAAGTTGCACCGCATGGTAAGCAAAAAACACCGACAGCACTGCAAAAATGGCGATAACCAACTTGCGGTGTCCAAACAAAATCGACTCAAAAAACCGTTCGACTTTTCCCAATTCTTCTTGATTGCTCATATCAATTCTTCCAGTTAGCGTGGCAGCGCGAGTGTTCTAGGGCCATTCTGACCGCTCAGTACCAAAGTGTTATTGACCAATGCCATCCCAGTGACTGGTTTACCTTCCTCGGCACTGACCATTCTCAAAGTAGTACCCGACTCGTCGGTACTTATCAGGCGGCCTTTCTGATCAACAAACATGGCAGCCTTCCCGACCGAAAGTCCTTGAACAAAACTTTCCTTGCTAGGACTTTTCAATTGCCACCATGCCGCAGCGCCAGCCCCCAATCGATACACATTGCCACCAAAGCCATAGGCAAACACAATGGGTTGCCCCTGTTCATTCCGCAACACAACTGTTCCATAGAAATGACCGTTGTATCCCGTCTCTGATCGTGTCCAATTGACACCGAAATCATTAGAGATATAAACCCGACCAGCCTCACCGGCAATCAATAGCAATCCAGTCTCATCGCCATACAAACCGTTGTAATGCCGAAAATCGGGATTGTCCAAACGATTCGCGATCAGGGTCCAGGTCGAGCCACTGTCATTGGTTTCAAAAATCTGGCCATAGCTACCTACCACCCAGCCTGTATTGGAATCTTTGAACCAAACATCCAACATCGGCCGGGCCGGGCCGAATCTAGCACCCGCCTCCGCATCTTCAAATGCAAAAGTAGCCGCCTCCAATGCTTCATTCATCTTGTCTTGGTCTGCAGGGCTTGCCGCGTCATAACGACTCTGCATGTCCTCCATCTTCTTTTTCGCTGCCGCCACAACCTGCTCGTTGGCTTTAATACCATCAAATACTTTGGCCCAAGTCGCGCCCGCGTCTGTCGATTTCAACACGACACCGTCATGGCCCACTACAAAGGCAAGGGTTTCATTTACGAACTGCACACCAGTCAGATTAACTGACACAGGCACCTTGGCCTGAGTCCACACTTTACCCTCATTGTCTTTTACACCTTGAGCAACATCGCCAACTGCAAAGTCCCGCTTCAAGATAATGCCGCGCTCACCGACCATTAATACGGTATCGCCATACGAAGTAACATTCAGCAGCAATGCTTTTGCAGCTTTTGGCGCTTGAATTGCGGGCAACTCCAAAGGGTCTTTGAATGCATAACTGTATTGACTTGCACACAATCCAAAAGCGAGCAATGTTGCGCGCAACAGTGGCTTACTCATGCCATCTCCAATTTAAAAAACCCAGAGAATTTATTTCTCTGGGTTACAAAATATTTAAACCCCAGGTGCTTGGAGCTCAAGTTGCTCCAAACACACTGAATAATCATTACCGACCCATGCGACGCAATGCAGCTGTCGAAAAATCAGCGGTGGTGTACTTCTTGCCAAATTCGATAGGCTTCTCTTCGTTTGTCAAAGCATTCACGAGATAACGGCGTGCCTGCAGGTCGTAAATCACCTCGCCAGCGGGTCCAAATGTTGGTGCATCATAAAACTGCACACCAAACACCTCACGAACTCGCCACAAACCGCCACGCGCATCGTACTGATCACCGTGCAAAATCGCCCAGGAATCCTCATCCACATAGAACACACGCTTGGAGTAAATATGGCGCGCACCCGGCTTCAAGGTTCCCTCAACAACCCAAACACGATGCAATTCGTAACGCAAAAGATCAGGATTCACATGGTTGGTCTTGATAATGTCGCTGTACTTTAACGCCTTGCTGGTCAACTTGAAGTTGTTGTAAGCCACGTACATTTCTTTCTTGCCAACCAACTTCCAGTTGTAGCGGTCCGGTGCCCCGTTGTACGCGTTGAAGTCATCGTTTGTACGCAAACCGTCGGCACCAATACCTGGTGAGTCGTAAGCTAGCTCTGGCGCACGAATTACCCGGCGTTGGCCCGGATTGTACTGCCAGGCCAAACGAGGCTCTTGAACCTGGTTCAAAGGCTCATGCACCAAAGCCACCTCACCAGCCGCGTTTGCGGGTGCTGTTGTCTGGTTCAAGTAATAGAAAATTCGATTTGGCTCCGGATCTGCCATGAAAGCCGCATAAGAAATGGTCTCTGTACGCTTACCCACAGTGAAACTTCCATTGGTTTGAACCGGGAAATCTGCCGAATAACGCGTAATTGAACCACCCAGATCACGCATAATGTGGTTCCAGATCACCTGGATACCCTCGGTTGGAATCGGGAACGGCACATTGGACTTCTTCAAATTCAAGATACCATTGCCACCCTCGGCCAGCTTGATACCCGCCGCTTCTTCTTTTGCATATTTGTACACATCTGCACGGTAAGCAGCCGTACGTTGCGTAGGGTACACGTTGATTTTGTACGTGGGATAACGCTTCATCATCTCCATTTGACCGGGCGCCAGCTTGTCCTTGTGCTGCTCCATGTTGGCAGCATTAATGGTCAACAGCGGCTTGTCGGCCGCAAACGGATCCAGGTAACCCTTGCTGGGGTCAAACCCAGCGGGTGGTTTCGCCATACCGCCGTTCCAAGCCGGAATGGTACCAGCGGCATTTCCAGCCTTTTCTGCGCCGACCGGTGTTAGCGTTGTACCCAGTTTTGAAAAATCAGCCGACTGCGCGTGGACAGAGACCGCAGTTCCCAACAGTGCCAGAGACACGGCCAACTGCTTGATTTGCGTCAATTTCATTTCAATACTCTCCTAAAAACAAATCTCAAATGGCTCACCCTTGTAGTTCCACCTTTTACAGGTTGGCGCCCACTACCAAAGACAGGAAGTCACGGTCTTTGAATGGATCGAAATAAGCCTTGTCATTGAACATGCTGTAGTTCATCTCCGCGAAGTACTTGGCAGACTGAATCTCAGCCCTCAATCCCAAGCCCAAATTCATGCGGTCTTCAAGAAATACGCCATCCGCTGAATAACCCTTAAAGTCATGCGAGAAAAAGATTCGAGGCGCCAAAGTAACGCCAAACAATGCATCTGGATATTGGGCCACTGACAAAATACGATAACCAAATGCGGTCTCGGTTGCATAGCCATCAACAACGCAATTCTGGGGATTGGGGTTTACGCCGGCATTACAATCACCGCCATTGTATGTCGCGTGGGCACCGGCACCGAATGCAGGTGAACGGCCGAAACGTTCACTGGTGAATGGATCGCCGATACCGCGCCACATTTGCGCGCCCAATTCAGCGACAAGAGCCACTTGACTAGCACCTAGACGACGCGGAAACAGCTTGATCGTTGATACCTGTGCCTGAATTTTATCCAGGGGTTTGGATCCCGACAAAATTGATCCTTCCGGAAATGCAGTGTTATCCCCATAGCGTGCCAAAGGACCATCACCTGTGGCACCGCCTTTCAACAAATCGGCAGTGTTGTAGGCTGCAGGAAAGTCTTTAGTGTAACTAACCTCTCCAAACACTGAATAGCCGAAAAACTCAGTCGCTGCAGAAACCCCTGCCACCTGAATATTCTCAGCGCCATAGTCAAAGAAATAAGACAGCGGGTTCACTACACTCTGACCACCAGCTTCAAGTCCATTGAAAATTGAACCCTCGTAATTCGAAGGAGTTTTCTTCAAAGACAAATTGGGGATCCGTTGATGGTAATTTACGACGTAAGCACCGAACTCAGTGCCGATCTCACCAGCATAATACCGCGCAGCCAAGCCAACCTGCCCACTATCTTTGGGTCTGCGGTCAGCCAACTGTGCCATGCGGAAGTTAAGATTACCCAAATCAGCAGGTAGCCCAGTGATCCCACCGATCAAACCCGTCAAACCATTAATCCCTGATGTTGTCGAGGTATCAAACGGCGCGCCACCGACAGTCACGGTACCCCCACCCTCGAAACTCTCGCGATCGTTGTATCCGGTAAAATCAATGTCACCCAATGGCGTACTCAGAATACCTGGGTTAATGGGGGAACCCTGAAAATTACAATTCAGCAAGTCAGCAGGAGAAAAGAAGGTACCACAACCATCAACCACCACTTTCTCGTGATTGAGCTGAACAAAAGTTTCTAGTGAAAGCTCGTCTGTTGCCTGCAAATTTGCAGAAATTTGTGGGATCGGCAGGAACACTTCCTTCAACTGAGCGCCAGGGCGGCGCAAGGCAGCGGCGTCAAAGTTTGAATATTGATTCACACCGCCAAGTACGAAAAGGGCCTCCCCCCATGTCACAACCTGATTACCCGCTTTCACGGTCAGTGGTTTGCCCAAGGGTTCGAAATCCCCAAACACATAAGCATCCAAGAACTGGGCATCTTCAAACTTGGTACCTTTGTCGAACCCATTGTCGTTCAAAGGTTCGTTTGGCCGAAAACCATTGTTTGCGGAACCGTGAGGTACGCGGTTGCTGCGGTTGTGAAAATCTGAAAATGCCTTGGCACGAACGAACACGCCAACATTGTCTTTCTTCAACTCAAGCTCGCCCACCGCTTTGGCCACCGCGTTGAAGACATCACCCTTGTTGTAGTTCAAATTACCGTCGTCCACCGTACCGCTAGAGGCCTTGCCACCATTGCCGATAAACACCAGCGACTCATCGGCATCCTTCGTTCGCATAGAGGCACCGACAGTGACCTCCATTGCCCATCGCCCCTCAATGCCGGCAGGGCCTTCGAAGGCGCCTGCAGCGGCCGACAGACCGTGCGTGGAGACCAGCGCAGATAAAACGGCAAATTTCAAAGTGGAATTCTTGGGCAGAAAACCGGCCATGTGTGTCTCCTCAGGGCCTTATGGCCTCTCGAATAGGTAGTTAGATCACTAATCTGAAGTGTTTAGTTGTTACCCCTCTTACTAAAACACAGAGCATTTAGATTCACAAATCGAACAATACCCACAAGAAATAGAAAAGCGCTTGCAAAAATCCATGTAACTTGTGAGTAAATTTCGATTCCCACTGTGCGCCCAAGTTTAAATTTGCGCAAGAAACAGATTGCCCTAACACACAGTAAGAATCACACTGACAAAGTGAACAACCATTCAGCGCACAGCCGTGACACCATTTTATAACCACAAGCAATACCAACTGATTGCAAAAGCAATTCAGCTACTGGAGCAAAACGCAAGCGGCTTCGGCGTGGATCAACCGCAAATCGAGCTCAAACTTGACACACTGGCCAAACATTTGCACACCTCGTCATATCACCTGCAGCGCACGTTCACAGAGTGGGCTGGAATCAGCCCCAAACAATTTTTCCATTGCCTGCAGAAGGATCACGCCCGCAAGCTGATTGCCTCCGGCAAAAGCATTCTTCAAACGTCCACTGAACTCGGGCTCACAAGCAGCAGCAAACTCCATCACTTGATGTTGAAGTTCGAGGCCTTGACACCAGGGGAGATCAAAACGCAAGGCTTGAATTTAACATTCACGATTGGGCAGGCGGTCAGCCCGTTCGGTCAAGTATTCATTTGCCTCACAGACAAAGGGGTAAATAGCCTCGAGTTCGAAACCGATGAATTGACCTATGGGAGTTGGGCCAATGCGCTCGCCGGGCTGTATCCCAAAGCGACTTTCGTTGAGTCACACAAGAAAGCGGAGAGCATCATCGCGCAAATTTTTCGCCCAGCTGCACAGCCTCCATTCGATGTGTGTTTGCACTTGCGAGGCACCCCATTTCAACTTCAGGTTTGGCAAGCGTTGATGCATTTGCCTCTAGGGCACTTGGCCAGCTACCAACAAATCGCAGCTCACATCGGGAAACCTTCGGCCAGCCGTGCGGTGGGAAGCGCCATTGCGAAAAACCCGATCGCTTTTCTTGTTCCTTGTCACCGAGTCATACAAGCCACAGGGGAATTGGGGCAGTATCGCTGGCAAAGTGAACGTAAAAAGGCCCTGCACCTTTGGGAACAGGGCCAAACATCAGCATCGGTCAACGTCGCTTGAGCAACCCGTCTTCAATCATTTGTGCGAAATGCTCGCACAAAGTTTCTGTTAAAGGTCTGTATCTAACACCCAAGCTGCTCGTGGAACGACTGTTATCGAATTTCAGCGCATAACCCACATTCTTCTGAATAAAATCCCGACTGACTCCTGCCGCAATCGGCGCCACCAACTTTACTAAAAACTTTGGCAACTGCTTCTTGGGCAGTGGATACTTTGGAAAACGTGCACGCAGAATAGTGGCCATTTGCAACAAGCTCGCGGTGTGGGCAGACAAAATATGACGTCCCTCCGCATCTGGATTAAATCCCGCCGAAATATGAGCCTTGGCCACCTCACGAACATCAACAATGCCGAACTCCAGCAAAGGGACCCCAGTGCGCTGTCGCCCACTACCCAAGTCCCGCATTACGTCGATACTTGTGGATTGGGTTTGTGTGGTCAAAGAAGGCCCCATAACCAAACTTGGATTAATTGTCACTAAGTCCCATCGAGATTGATTCTTACAAATTTCCCAAGCCCTTCGCTCGGCCATCACTTTCGAATACGAGTAAGGCTGATGGCTTTCGCTACTGGTGTTATTCCAAAGCTGCTCAGTGAAAACACCACCTGGTGCCTTCAAAATTTCAACTGCATCCCCATAAATCGATGCGACCGAACTGGTAAGCACAACTCGGCGAACCGATTCCACAGCGTTACAAGACTTTAAAACATTGTCGGTACCCTCCACTGCCGGGCGAATCAATGCCTCATAGGGATCAGTAAACCCCTTAATCACGAAAGGCGAAGCAGTATGAATAACCAACTCACACCCCTCGATTGCCTTCGTGAAACTACCTTCTTGAATCAAATCGGCGTCAAACAACTTCAGCGTGCCCTTGGCTCCATTGGCCGCCTTCAACAGGTGGGCAACCGAACTTTCTTTGCTTGAATCGCGCACCGTTGCATGAACCAAAAACCCGTCATCCAGCAAATACTTCACAATCCAACTGGCGATATATCCCGACGCGCCTGTCACACAGATCGGCTTGTTCTTGTCAATTGCTACCATCTTCATCATCCTGCATTCAAATTCTGTTTAATATAAAGCATCACCCATTACCAGCACTGCCCTTGCGCACTACTGTAGCACCCCATGAAATCAACATTGAATTTATTACGCACGCTTAAAGTCATTCCATTCATCCTCCTGGGTGGTTGCTCAGCGCTTCAAGTCGTCAACTCCGTGTCAAAAATTTACACCGCTGAGGTAAAGGAAAATATTGAGTTTGGTGCCCACCCCAAGCTCAAATACGACTTGTACCTGCCAGACAACGCCAATGAAGAGTTCAGCAGCACGCCAGTTGTTGTTTTCTTTTATGGAGGCAGCTGGAATCGGGGTGACAAATCAGAATATGAATTTGTTGGGCGACGTCTCGCCTCCATGGGGTACATCACTGCCGTACCTAACTATCGCCTGTATCCCGAAGTTCAATATCCCGATTTTCTGGAAGATGGCGCACAAAGTATTGCGCACCTGAGCAAAGAGCTGGCCAAGCCTGAATACATCAAGCTAAACCCCGCCACACAATATGTTTTGATGGGCCACAGTGCCGGCGCGTACAACGCAGCCATGCTTGCCCTTGATCCCCGCTGGTTAAACGCCGCAGGCCTTGAACACCAAACAAAGGTCCAAGGACTAATCGGCCTGGCCGGTGCTTACAACATTTACCCGATCAAAGACACCGATGTACAGCCTGTCTTTAACCACCCCAACTACCCGACAAAGTCCCAACCAATCGATTACGCCAACAAAGGCAATGCACCAACGCTACTACTCGCTCCCGAAAGCGATACCTTAGTCAGCATCGAGAGAAATACCATCGCACTGAACAGAGCAGGCTTCGTTTAATCGGACAGTTTTTGTGGATTTTTAATAAAGATCCAGCACTGCGGGTTAAGCGGCCAATGCCGCAACTTGGCTGA
>NZ_JBZFLM010000007.1:0-251669 GCF_058448965.1 Limnobacter sp. G6BE5S | reverse complement strand
GACTCATGATTTCTCCTTTTCTGGCCAATATTGTTGGCCCAAAAAGCAGAGCTGTCATCTTTTATCCACCTGTCCGAATTTCCGAGGCCTGCTCTTGATTTTGCGATTTTAAAGGTGGACAGCAAATCAAGAGTCGGTTGCAATATGTTGTCAGGCACCGGCAACCACCTGATCATTAAAGGCTTTTCCACAACGCACGATAGCATTTTTGACCTCTAAGACGCCCTCTAGCAATTCCCGGAGCCTATACACGGGAAAACTTTGACCGTTGTATTCAAATGCGCCGATACGAATTCCAACGTATGGTTCCTCGATACCCACATGAAACGAATGACGAACGAGCATCCGGTGTTTAGAGGTATTTATAAAGGCTGAAACGTAACCGAACCAATACGATCCGGCCAGTTTCTCAAGCTCTTGCTTTAGAGGTGAAGCTGGAATTTTCTGGATAACACGGCTGACATCACAACGATGCTCGGGAATTTCACCATTGAGAAGCATTGCGTTTACAAGAAAAGCGAAAACATCGAACATTGCCCGTGTGGAATGGACAACTCCCAGGATGTGAGCTTCGCTAGCAACCTTCGCCAAGTGGTATTCATCTTGCTGAGACGATACGCCGAATACAATCTCGAGATTCTTTCTGCTTCGGGGATTTTCGGCGTCTCCGATTCCATTCATGACATCTCGAGCTCCTTCAAGATGGAACAGAAAAATTTGGGTGTAACGATCAATGGAGTGGACAATATCGAGCAGCACTGCACTATCCGACCGCGAGCCCCGGATGTATTCACGAAGCTGCTTCAAATTCCATTGCGGCTTCACTTAAGTGCCTAACGTTGGAGGTAAGGTGCCGGTACCCAAAAGCGCAGCTTTTCGGCTGTCCCCTTAACCGAGAGGTTATGTTTAAATAAGGCGCTCAAGCTTTGCTGAAACAATACCAAGGGCAATACTGGCGACCGCGCTAAAAAACAGCTTTATGAAAACAGACCGCTTTCTTTCAGAAAATTGCTCAATCAAATTCGAGTCGCCTTTATTGAGTTTGAGGTAGGACAGTATCGGATAGCTATCAATTGCTTCCTCTATCATGCCTCCGATCGCCCCCATAAGTGGGACAAGTATCAATGCTCCACTACCGTATACAACGAAGAACCTAGCCCCGACTTCCGTTGTGGCTGTAGCCGAAAAGTGTGCCGGGATAGATTGAAGCGCAAACCAAGCCAGTAAACCTCCGGCAATTAGCTTTGATATGCCCGGAGCAAAGTGAGACCACCTGCGTAGAACATTGAGCCAATTGATCGGTGGTGTCTTTCTGCATCCCCCCACCCACTCGTCGACTGCCTCAAGAAAGCCCCGGGCAATCACATAGTCGGAATAGTCAACGGTTACTTCAGCGGTGTTAAGCGCGACGATACCGACAAGGTGCGGCCTGACAAAAGATGGGGCCTCCCGTTCTACTTGTTCAAGCATCGCAACTCGAGATGTCAATCGAACAGTTACTGCATATTCTTGAGGCCGCTCTCGACCAGCAGGAATTATGGAGAAGTTGTATTTCAGAACTAGGGTTACTGTCGGGCTGGCTGTATTTGAGTTATACGCCCTGAATCTTTCAAATGACGTGAACTGCTCTTTCCGTTCCTTCTCATGAAAAACGGAGACGACTTCATTAGATGCAACGATGTTGTGCACATCGCAAAGTTGTTTTATTTTGTGGTGGAGCTGTTCGATCTCTGAAAACTCGACAAGCAAATTTTCAGAGTATCTTTTCTTAATTTGCTCTGTTCTGCCTGTGACTTGATGGTAAATGTCTTGGTAAGTTTTTAGCGATACAGGGGCAGAAGCTTCTCCAATTTTTATAACCTCGATATTTCCATCACCGCTATTTGGGTGCTCGATTATTCCACTCACTGAAGTGCTCCTAATCTTGGTTTAGACATAACGCCCGCGTAATAGGCGCGAGCTTGCGAGCGTCCGAATTGACGCGTTTGTTAACTGCATTATTCCGCCGTTACCACTTTACGTCGAAAAGAAGGCACGCCTTCATAATCGAAATCATCGTCAAATAATTCATCGATACGATTTTTGATCACAACATAGTCTTCTCGCGCTCTGCCGCGCGCATAACATTGTCCATTGTTCTCGATTTGTTCCGCCAAATAAATGAGTGAGTCGCGGTCGAATAGGCCGATGTATTTTGGTATTGCTACCTGAAATCTAGTATCTGCTTGATCAAAGCTATAACTAACTGAATAGTATGCTGTCACGATTCGGCAGAATTTTTTCTGCCATTCCTCTGTGTCAGATATTTCTAAAAGAGCGTCGAATTGGCCTGTAGTGAAATTAGGGTGTTCTCCACCTTTTATCCATTCTTCCACATCGTTTCCATGTGCACCTAAATCGGCTTTTATAAACCAGCCCACAGTCTTACCCACGTCAACATTATTTATGCAATGATCAATTTTTAAACGCGCATCCTCGCTTAACAAAGGGTAAATCTGATGGTTATTCGAAAGGTAAAAGACTAAGTAAGATAGTGGCATTCCAGTTGATGCGATATTGCTGTAATAGTCATTGTCACCCTGAACTTCATTGGGGATTGAAGCTATATTCCGATTGGACAAAACCTCCAAAGCATGAAGATTGATTATTCGGTTCTTTTCGCATTCCTCGTTATCTAATTTGAAAACGAGCTTCCACAAAGATCGAAATATACTTATTTCTACAGACCGTGTGGTTCTACTTAGATACCTACTTTCAATATATTTTTTTACTTTTTTTCTATCATTAAGAACGTCAGAAGACTCAGCGAGATCTTCCAATAGCTCCTTCATTATTCGCTGCGTATAAAATGGCGGCTTAATTAGCAGCCCTTCCAAAGTATTTCTCAGGAGAGATCGCACAGTTTCTTTATTTGGTGAATGAAGCTCCCGCTCAGAATTGAGAACTGGATGCGCAGAAAGATGTCTTTGTTTCTGAAGGTAACGCAGATCTTCATACTCGGAAGAATCTAGCAAGTAAGTTTTATCATGAACCTCATCAAGAAGCTTTATTTCCCATGCTGATGACTTGTAGTCCTCATTTTGGATTGTAGTAACTTCTCGAAGAATTTCCTTTGCCGCTGCATCGTCGTATAAATCTATCAAGTTCTGAAGTTTGTAAACGATGTCGCATATAGCTACTGACCACAGCATAACCACAGCGGATCGGTAGTTGCCGTTATTGTACGAGGACAATACCTCTTGAAAGTAGCCCTTTGTTTTACCGTAATGGATTTGCTCTGAAATCCTTTCTAGAGAAAACTCTTGCATTCTTATGTTCCGATTCCTGTATAGCAGTTAACGTTGGAGGGAACGAGCAGCCGGAGCTGCGCAGCAGCTGAGGGAACCCAAAGCGCAGCTTTGGGCTGTCACGTTGACCGAAAGGTTAGAGCTCTGCATGAATTACAGAGAACGCTTTATCTCCCCGCTTATAACCCTGGCGAGGTCCAGCGAAGTGTTGCGGTAAGACGATTAATGATCGCATCTCGCTGACGTGAAAAATCTTCCAGCCAACAAATTCACCAGACCCACTACCGCCAGCGACTTGATAGGCTCGGAGAGCCTCATGTCCCTTACCGTCAACACCAAGTGTATGTGGCTCTACGGTGCGACTATAGCCATCATAAACGAAGGCAATAAGATTTCTATTTTGAATCGCTGCGGGTATTTGCATTAATAGCTCTAACGTTTGATATGAGAGGCTCGACCCGGCTTGCCGGGGCGAGTCCTCTCGATGGAAGGGTTAGGCCGCACCTTCGACATGGGCAGTGAGGCCTTCGACTAAGAATTGCAACTCGGAGGGAAAGCACTGAACTACAGCTTCGTTGCTCGGCGCACCGAGTGCGACCCATAGCGCGCCGAGCTCGGTTTGTTCTTTCAACGTGTAGTTTTCGTAGAGCTCGTAGTGATAGCGTGCGCGCTCGAATACAAATTGCCACCACTCCAGCTTCTCTTCGAGATTCGACAGGTCTGCGTGGCCGGGCATCCTTGCCGACGCTACCTCTAGAACCTTCTTTCGCACGTGACCGGGAAGGCCTAGCCACAGCTTCTTGTAGTTGTGCGAATTCTTCGGTTCTTGGCCAGAGAGAAGGAGTGCGCACTTCAACAGAATCTCAAATCCAAGGATTCGGAGAATTGCCTGCGAGTCGGATCGCGTGTCGAGAGAGCGCGCAAGAACGTCCGCATCGTGCAGCCGATCCTGGGCTTCGTGAAACATGCGATTAACTTGGTCGTTCATGTGCAGCCTAACGTTTGACATGAGGGGAGGTCGAGGGCGATAGCCCTTGGACGTCCGCATCAATGGAAGGGTTAGGCATCACCGCACTCTGTACTTGAAGCTGTGACCGTATCGGCCCATCTGGGTGCCGGCAAAGAATTGATTGCCGACATTGAATAGACGAGGAAGCTGGAGTAACTCGCCGTTTGCGGCTTCCTGCTCATAGAGATGCAGTACCGCAACGAACAGACCCCCAACTGCGTTAAGGCAGTTCTTCAGCGTGGCGCGCTCAAAGTACTGGTCGCGCTGATGCTTTACCTTGTTGTGATCTGACCACCAAAGTGGAGGTTGATTTGCTGTCCAGCTAATCCACGGCTGATGAGTTACGCCATAGCGCGGAAGCTGAGTCTCGAAGTTGATGAAGTTTGGGCAATTCGCACTCACCTCCGCGTGATACATGCCGATGGACGACGCAGCACTGTTTGGATTGAAGCGCTTACACAGAAGCTTCAGAACAACATCGACCTCGGCGCTAGCACCGAGTAGGAGGCGGGCAATCTCAAGCGAGTAGGCGTCATCGTTTCCTGAAAAATCGACATACCTAGATAAACGATCCAGATCCTCTTCTAAGGCGAGGAAATAGTTCCAATGTGCAAAAGCCGCGGCGCGATGAATTGTCACGATCTCTCCTGTGATGCCTAACGTGAAGGTGACCGGCGCCTTGCCGTAACGTGTCCGAGTCGACCGTTCTGTTAGACCGCATCGGCGTCCTGGAAGTAGAAAGCATGACCTGTTGCTGTGAAGAAGAACAAGTCGAGGAACGACGTCCGCCGAATCCATTCAGTGGACAGCTCCGGAGGGGCACCCAGGTTATTGCGTGCGTACTCCGCCGTCCTCCACTGCGATCCGACCTTCGCGTGTGCTCTCCTCTCAGCCTCCTCCTCTGAAGAGGCACGGACCAAACGCGTCGTGTAGAAGCCAATGAGGTCCTGTCCCGAGGCTTGGCTGGGCATGCGGATTCCGGTTCCATGGAGCATGACGCGGTAGTAAGGCATCGGGTTTCTGTGCGGTCTAACGTTGAAGGTAAGGGGCGCGTAGCCAGCTTGCTAGCGGAGCGTCCCGCTTGACCGCCATGTTAGGGGAATGGCTCACATTGCCAGTGATAGTGGCCGGGATAACGGGATTTGTTGTGGCGTTTGTTTTGCTCATGTCAGTCCGAGCCAGAACGTTAAGGCGGCGGAAATTACTGCTGCGAGGACGGTTATGGCGATAGTGCCTAAAGGCTTTTGCCACCAAGCCAGTTCCTCGATGCGGTCGTTTAGAGCAAATAGCACACGATCCCAACGTTGTATGAATTGTGGGTTGTTTGATGTCGGGGTTGAGCGGAGTAGAACATCACGCTCTTTACGAGCTGATGCCACTGGCATTTTTTCAAGCCCGCCGCTTTTAACGATGGATTCAATGCGCTCAAATTCGGATATGTCGCTCATTGATTCCCCTAACTAGTTTTATCGAACAATAACGGCGATATCCATTTATCCGAACATCACTCCTAGAAGCTCCCCAACCAACTGAGCCCTTTGCACATCGCGACGACCAGGAGATAAACTGTACAAATCAACAGTCTAACCAAAGCCCAAAACTCGCCGCGTTTGCTTAATCAATTGCGTACTACGATTCGCTCTAGACACTTTTCCTGTACAGCCGAAGAAGCTTACGTGTACCGGGTTTTGTTTTGCACTCATTTTCCCAACCCACCATGGCTACCGCAGGCCGGTGCCAAAGCCAATAAAGGTATTCGGGATGCAATTTCAATAGTTTCAAAATGTAAATTAATTGGTATGCAACAGCAAGCAAGCTGATCCGTTCACCCTATTTCTTGGGAAGTAAGCAATGCCCAAAGGCCCGCCCAGCCTCGTTGTACGCAACAAGGCAACACGCGCCACCCTGCATTTGCGGGGTAAGCATGCAAAACTGCACCAGGCATGCTCAATAAAATCCAATAATTTTATTGCGCATAAATACGCGTGTAAGAATAAAAAAATATGCTAATAAGCGTTTATACGCGTTTTACAACATCACATTGACTGAAAATATTCAAATTATTACAATACGCTTAATAGCGCGTATAAAATACAATACATTAATTAAAACGCGCAATAACACGTTTTGGGAATAATATAAATTGACTCAAAAAACGCTAGCAGAACTGGAAACCGCTTTGGGCGAAAACCTGAAACAGCTTCGCCTTAGCCGAAACACCGACCAACGCACACTGGCTGAACAAGCCGGTGTCAGTACCCGTGCGCTGCAAAGCCTGGAAAACGGGGAAGGTTCATCATTGCAAACACTGGTGAAGGTTGTTCGCGCCTTGGGGCGTGAAAGCTGGTTCGACACCATTGCACCTGTTGCCACCATTAACCCCATGGCCATGGTGGCCAAAGCAGCACCTCGCCAGCGCGCAAGGCGCAAGGCGCAAGGTGAGTAAGCCATGAATATCAAGAAGAAAACTACCCGCACAAGAAGCAAGGCTTATCAACGCGTGGATCGTGTTGAGGTATTTCTTTGGGGCAAACAAGTGGGCGCGGTAGCACTAGACCCTGTGTATGGCTACTACGCCTTCGCCTACGCACCTGCCTTTCTGAAAACCGGCATTGAACCTGCCCCACTGCAAATGCCTTTGAACAACGGCGATCCGTATTTGTTCACCGACCTGCCAGTTGAAACCTACAAACGGTTGCCTGCCATGCTGGCCGATGCCCTGCCCGATGATTTTGGCAATGCATTGATTGACCGTTACATGGCCGAGCGGGGTTTGTCCAAAAGTGACATTACTGCACTTGATCGCCTGGCCTACATGGGTAACCGCGCCATGGGTGCGCTCACATTCAAACCAAGCCGCGGGCCTTCAAAGCGTGTGGCCACATCAATTGAATTGAGTCGCCTGGTAGAACACGCCAGAAAAGCGGTTACCGGTCAGTTTGACGACGATGAAGATGAATACACCAACGCAGCCTTGCGCAGCATTATTGATGTGGGCACTTCAGCTGGTGGGGCCCGTGCCAAGGCGGTAATTGCCTGGAACCGGAACACTCACGAAATTCGTTCCGGACAAGTGGATACACCGCCAGGGTTCGAACACTGGCTACTCAAATTCGACGGGATGGGCAAAGACAATGAACTGGGTGCATCAGGTGGCTATGGCCGAATTGAATATGCCTATTATTTGATGGCCAAGGCGGCAAACATTGGCATTTCAGAATGCCGCTTGCTTGAAGAAAACGGCCGTGCGCACTTCATGACACGCCGTTTTGACCGGGCTGCAAACAATGTGCGGCATCACATCCAAACGCTGTGCGCATTCAACCACCTGGACTACAAAAAGAAAGGCACGAATGCTTACGCGCAATTATTCGAATGCATTGTGAAACTGCAACTTCCTTATGAACAAAAGGAGGAAGCATTTCGACGCATGGTATTCAATGTAATGGGAAGAAACTGCGACGATCACACCAAGAACTTTTCGTTTTTGCTGAAGGAAGGATCAAGCTGGGAACTGGCACCAGCCTACGACATTACCTTTGCACACAACCCTGAGGGTGAATGGACTCACCAACACTTGATGTCGGTGAATGGAAAATTCAAGAATTTCGCAGAGCTTGATTTGCTGGAAGAGGCGGAGCGCTTTGCAATAGGTTCCGCACCCAGAGTTATTCGAGAGGTTCGCCAAGCCATTGAACGCTGGCCTGAATTCGCATCGCTGGCGGGGGTACCACCTGCTCAGGCAAAAAAAATTAACGAGCAGCTACTGATTCTGTAGCTCCACCAACAGTTAGTTGTCTTTTTTGTTTTTTGTTTTGGCGTACAAGTTTTCTGCCCATTGCGCGGTAGGTTCAGCCGCAGGGGTTTTGCTCTTCCCTACCCTGCGCGCCAACACCACGGCAATTACCAGCACCACAAAAGGCCCCAGCCACAGCACTGCATTTTCCGCGCTGTAGGCGGGCTTGTAGATTACAAATTCGCCATAGCGGTCTTGCATGTAGCTTTTGATTTCTTCGTTGGTTTTGCCCGCACGAATTTGTTCTGCAATTTTTTCTTTCAAGTCCACTGCGAGAGAAGCATGTGAATCTGCCAGCGATTGGTTTTGGCACACCAGGCAGCGCAGTTCGCTGGCAACTTCTTTGTACTGTTCTTTCTCAACTGCATTCAGGTCGTTCACATTCATCGGGAAGCCTCAATGGCGGGCAGTGCCATGCTGTCAAAGTAATCGGCCGGTATGGGGCCTACCTGCTTGTGAATAATGGTGTTGTTGGCGCTCATCAAAAAAGTTTCGGGCACGCCATACACGCCCAATTCAATGCCGTACTGGCCTTGCTGGTCTACCAAAATCAAATCGTAGGGGTTGCCGTATTGCGCAAGCCACCGGCGGGTGTTGGCCAAGTCGTCTTTGTAAGCCAAACCCACCAGCTTTATTTTTTTCTGTTTGGCCAAGGCAATAAAGTGCGGGTGCTCTACCAAACAAGCCTGGCACCACGATGCAAACACATTCAGCACCCATGGCTGGCCTTTTAGGGCATCAATGTTTTGCAGTGTTTGAATGTCGGCAAGCTGCACCGCACCCGCCTCAGGCCCGTTAAAGCTGAGCACAGGCAACACCACAGCTGGTGCAGGTTTGCCAATCAAGGCCGAGGGTAATTTTTTGGGATCAAGCCACAAACCGCGCAGCAAAAACACACCCAGAAACAACAACACCAGAATGGGCAAATAAAGGCGCAAGCGTTTTTTGATCATGCTGCAACCCCTGCTTTTTTGGGGCGATACCGGCGATCAAACACGGTGACCAAACCACCCAATGCCATTAGCGCACAGCCCCACCAAATCAGGTTGATCAAGGGTTTGTAATACAAGCGAACACCCCATGCACCTGCGTTGGTGCTGCTTTGTACTGCATCTCCCAAACCAACATACACATCAGAAAACCAGTCGCTGTGAATGGCTGCTTCGGTCATGATTTGCTCGGAACTTTGATAGCGACGCTTCTCGGGTTCCAGCAAATGGATCACTGTGCCATCACCGCGCGTTAATTCAAACACGCCCAGTGCAGCCACATGATTTTGTCGCTGCACGGAATCAACACCAATAAAAGTGACACGCCATGGGCCAATTTCAGAAGTTTCGCCCGGCTTTAACACAGCATCGGTTTCTGTTTCGAAAGTTTTTACCCAGCTAACGCCCACAACGAACACGGCCACACCCAAATGCGCAAGCACCATGCCCCAGTAGGAAAGTGACAAACGGCGCATGCGATAAAGCAAACCACTTTCAGGCGCAGCGGCACCGGCCTTGCGTGTAGTCACCGCCGCATGAGCCAAAGTGGCCACCGCCATAAACACCGCGCACACCACACCAATGGCCCACAACAGGCTGAAGTGCGCATTGAACAATGCCGCGCCCAGCAAAACCAGCACCGCGACAAACAATGCAACAACGCCTGGCTTTACGTATTGTGCAAGGCGGGTTTCGCGCCAGCGGGAATCGGGGCCCAATGCCATTAACAACACGGCAGGCAGCAGAATGGGGGCAAACATGGCTTCAAAATAAGGTTGCCCCACCGACATTTTTCGCCCACCGATTACTTCGACCACCAAGGGGTAAAGCGTGCCCAACATAACTGCCACAAGTGCCGCGCTCATCAACACGTTATTCGACAACAGCAGCGACTCGCGCCCGGTGGCTTTGAAGTTACCGCCCTGCCCCACCTCGCCTGTTTTAAGCGCATACAAAATGTAGGAAGAACCTACAACGATGAACAACAAGGCAAGAATGAACACACCGCGCTCGGGGTCGGTTGCGAAAGCATGTACCGATGTAAGCACACCGGAGCGAACCAAAAATGTACCCAACAGGGACAAGGCAAAAGTGGTCAGCGCCAGCAGCAAAGTCCAACTGCGCAGTGCACCGCGTTTTTCAGACACGGCCAGCGAGTGAATCAACGCCGTACCGGCCAACCATGGCATCAGGGATGCATTTTCGACTGGGTCCCAAAACCACCAGCCACCCCAACCCAATTCCCGATAAGCCCACCAGCTGCCCAAGGCAATGCCCATGGTCAGAAAGGCCCAGGCCACATTAGTCCAGGGGCGGCTCCAGCGGGCCCAGGTCATGTCGAAACGGCCCTCGAGTAAACCAGCCACGGCGAATGCAAAGGTAACTGCAAAGCCTACATAGCCCATGTACAACAAAGGCGGGTGAATGATCATGCCAATGTCTTGCAGCAGCGGGTTCAAATCCCGACCATCAATGGGTGTGGGGTACAGGAATTCAAATGGGTTGCTGGCGATTAACAGGTAAAGTAAAAACCCCACCAACACCAATTGCAAGGTGGCCAACACGCGCACTTTGAAGCAGGCCGACACCTCGAATTTAGCCCAGGCCACGGCTTGGGTCCAACCTGCAAACATGAGTACCCACAACAAGAATGAGCCCTCGTGCGAGCCCCAACTGGCAGCCACTTTGTAAAACACAGGCAAGGTCAGATTTGAATTTTCAGCCACATTGCGAACTGAAAAGTCGCTGATGACGAAGGAATAAATCAGACCAATAAAGGCAGTGCCCACCAGCCCGGAAACCAGCAACACATTGCGTTGAATCGATTTCAACAAAGGCACTGCCGGGGCATGGTTGTACACACCGCGCACCGCTGCAAAACCGGCCACTGCACCGAACAAGGCCAACACCGTGGCCAAGGCAAGGCTAAATTGCGAAATAAGCGCGATCACTCTTGCACCCCTGGCGGCATGTAATCTTCATCGTGTTTGGCCAACACTTCACTGGCCACAAAAGTTGTGCCGTCCCATTGGCCATCGGCCACCACACCAGTGCCTTCTTTGAACAAATCAGGAACAATGCCATTGAATTCAACCGGCACCTTGTTATTCAAATCGCTGACTACAAAACGTACTTTCAATGAGTCGGCCTCGCGTTGAACGCTACCCGTTTCAACCATGCCGCCCAAGCGATACGTTTTCTCGCCCTTGGGCACATCGCCGCTGAGTATCTGGGTGGGGGTGTAGAAGAAAACCAGGTTGTCGTTGAACACTTTGACCAAGGCGATACCAAAACCCAAAGCAACCACCACAATGGCTGCCAGCCAGGCGGCCCTGTGTGCGCGTGCGTTACTCATTGCCTGCCCCCTTGCCAAGTTTTGCCATTCGATTGGCGCGCTTTTGTTCACGAACCAAGTCGGTTTTGCTGGGGCCAGCACGACCGGCCAACAACCCATCCAAACCCAAAACCAACAGGCTTAAAACCACACAAACCCAAATTGTTTGCCATGCATCAAGATTCATTGCTTTTGCCTTTTACCCGTTAAAGCCAACGCCGTTGTACCAACAAACGCCGCGCACGGTTCAACACCGTGCTGGCACAAATCAACCAGAAGCCCAACACGCTAAGCCACATGCCCATGGCAATGTCGGGGTGAATTCGGTTGCCACTCATCGACACGCTGTAGCCTTGATGAAGCGTATTCCAGAAAACCACCGAGAGGTAAATCAGTGGAATATTGACTGCGCCAATCAACAAGCCCACTGCCAGCACGCGATCGGCCTTGGCGGGGTTGGTGGTCAATTGGCCCAGGGCAATCAGGCCCAGGTAAATAAACAGCAACAAGAGCTCGGAAGTCATTCTTGCATCCCAAACCCAGTAGGTGCCCCAGGTCGGTTTGCCCCAAAGCGCGCCGGTGATCAAGGCCAAGGCCGTCATCCAGGCCCCGGTGGGCAGCAGTGCCCGCATCATGACGGCGGACACATCGCTGCGATACACCCAATTCAAACCAGCATACCCACAGGCCACCAGGTACAAGAACATTGACATCCAGGCTGCGGGCACATGCACGTAAATGGCGCGGTAAACCTCGCCCTGCTGCACATCCACTGGCGCGAGGAAAAGCCCCGTGTACAAACCAAAACCCAGCAACAGCCCACCGGCAGCGAGCAGCCACACCCAAAGCCAACTGGCCAGGGCGTGAAATTTGGGGGGTGAAGCCAACTGTGCAAACATCGCTATTCCTGAATTAAAGCAACAAGGCGCTTGGCCACAAACGGCCCCAGCAAACAACCCAACATACCCAGGCTTGCCAACACGGCAAGCGGTGCAACGGCTGTGCGGCCCACCCCCCCCGCCTGGCTGGCTTCAAGCCCGAAAATCAGCACGGGCACCAGCAACGGCAAGGCAAGCAGGTAGACCAATACAGCACCGCCGCGGGTCAACATCACCAAAAGCGCGATCAAGCCCAACAAAGGCGCCACCGCCCAAATGCCCGCAATCAACGCGCAAACAAGTTCAAGGGTTTGTACACCGGTCAAACCCAGTTGCAGTGCAACCAGGCCGGTCACGGGCACCAACACCAGTGCCTGGCACAAGGCCAGAAAAACAACCCGCATCAGCCAATAAAACGCAATGTTGTCTGCGTTAAGGTTGGCCACAAAACCCAGCCAGCCTGCACGGTGATCCTCGGCAAACCAGTCTTTTGCACCCAGCAACAGCGCGAGCAACAAACTGACCCACACGGCCACTTGCGCAAATTCGGCACTGGGCTTTCCCAATCCAATGCCAAAAAAACTCAGCACCATCCAGTGAAACAAAGCGCCCCACAACAGGGCTTGAGGATTGCCCCAGGCCACCGCCCAGTCGCGCTTGAGCAGCGCAGACAAAGTGACCCTGACAGGAAGTTGGCTCACTTCGGAAGGGGCAAGTGGATCAGCACTTGCAGGTGCGAAGTTACCCACCAAGCCGCCGTGTTCCAGCCAGCCCTCTTTGACCGGGACAAGGCTTAAGTGTTGACTCAACACTGCCGCATCCACATGCGTGGCCATGAACAAGATGCCGCCCCGCTGAAAGTGGATTTCGATGGCCTTGGCCAAGGTGGCCACACCGTCATGATCCAGGGCATTCAAAGGTTCGTCGAGCAGCCAAACCTTGAATTGCCCGGCCAGCAAGGTACACAAACCCAAACGCGCGCGTTGGCCTGAGGACAAGGTACCAATACGCTCGTATTGCCAATTGCTCAGGCCCACCTGTTCAAGCAGTTGCTCAATCTGATTTGAATCGGCCCCAAGGTGGTCCATCACAATTTGAAGATGCGTATCAACGAGCAATTCGTCGCGCAAGCCAAATTCAGGCTTGAACAAAATGCCCTGTCCCGGCAATGCGTTGCTCATCAACCTCAGCAATGTTGATTTGCCCACGCCATTTCCGCCACGAATGACGTTGATTTCACCCGACTTCAATTCGAACTCGATTGGTCCGGACAAAAGCACAGTGGCCGCCTCGAGAGCTGGCGTTTTAACCTGTAATCCGGTCACTGAAAGTGAAACTTGCATCATGGACTTGCCGGAATATCGGGCAAACTCAATTCGACACCAGAGGCCAGTTGATTGCGGGCAAGCGTTCGCCAGGCCGACTCGATATCTCCGACACCGGTTTGCGCCATGCCTTGAATCGACAAGCGCGCTTGGATGTGCACGGTATCTGGCAAATTGCCAACACCACCTTCCTGAATGAAGTCACCAGGCCCCATTCGCACGACCTGCTCACCAGCGATTAACCGGGATGCAGGCACGCGGACCACTGCCAAAGGCATGCCGGGGCCAGCTTGCGCTTTGAGAAACACAAACAAGGCTGAACTGTCGCCAACGCGTTTCAAGACAGCTGCTGGAATGGTGACCGTGACGGCGGTAAGCACGTCTTCAGGCACGGGCTGGCTGGTATTTTTCAGGCTGGCTTGCTGAACCTGACTAAGAAGCTGCCAGTACACCTGCGCTTTGTCTTGGTCACCTGCCTGCTCCGCTGCACTGGCTGCCAGTGCAAGTGCTTTTTCATGCCTTGGATCGCTTTGCAGGGCAGCTGCAATGTACTTTTCTGGCTCGCCAGCCAATTGCCGACCTTGCGCCATGGCGGTCATGTCGGCCAAATCGGCAAGAATGTCCGGATGCCCGGGTGTTAACTCCAACGCTTTTTTCAGGGCACTTGCGCTTTCCTGATAATTGGCCATTGAAGCATGTGTACGCGCCAACAACACCCAGCCACGCAAATCATCAGGCTGCTCTGCAAGTCGCAGTTTAAGGCCAGCCAATCTGTCCTCAAGGCTGGCACCATCACCTGGATGCCCTGCTGAAGCGGTCACTGCCTTATCAACATTGGATACGGCGATGTCGGCAGAATTTCCTTGCGGCCATGTAAAAGCACTGCGGTGTATTGCCCCAATTGAATAAGTGAACAAAACAGCTAGACCCAAGCTGGCAAGAATCAACCAAGGCATGAGTTTGGGCTTGGCCCAGGCGAGACGCTGTGTGGAGGTACCTGCAGGTGCCATGTGTTGCTTGCTTTCGCTGGCCATGCTCAGCCAGTTTTCGATGAGCACCTGCTTGCTGGAATTGTCGAGTGTTGGGTCTGTTTCAATTTCCTGACGTCGATTCAAAAAAGCGCGCCACTCCGGGCTGTCCTCCAGAGTCCCTACCTCGTTCGTGGTTTTTTTCTCATTGGAGAAAAAAAATTCATTCCACGCGAAATACAGGCAAAATACTAGAAAAAACAGGAAGATAAAGCCTACAAAGGCCACGCCAAGACTCAATTGTTAACCCCCAGACATGAAGTAGGGATACTAACATTACCAATGATCACGTAACATTAAAGGCTACACAGAATTAAGCGTAAACCCTGAGCAGCATTACCTCTGACCATTCGCCAAGGCGCTGAACACATGATTCAGGACAACCTGTTTAACTACAAACGATTTGTTTTTCTGAAATGGGCCTTGCTGCTGACCCTCATTTCATCGTTTGCCTACCTTATTGACCAACCAAAAATCAATGCCAATGGTGGCACTTGGCTGGGCTACACCCTGGGAACCATCGGCGCTTTGCTGATTGTCTGGCTGATGTGGTTTGGGGTGCGCAAGCGCCAGTACGCCAATGAAACAGGTAACTTGCGCGGCTGGGTTTCAGCACATATTTATTTGGGTTTGGCTTTGTCTGTAGTAGCCACATTGCACACGGGTTTTCAAATCGGCTGGAACATTCATTCACTGGCCTATGTGCTGACCATGGCCACCATTGGCACAGGTGTATGGGGCTTAAGCTTTTACCTGCGCTACCCCACAGAAATGTCGAATGTGTTGAACCGCCAAAGCCCCGAACAAATTGTGGGACAAATTCAAACGCTTGATCGCGAGGCGCAAAAACTGCTTAAAAACACGACCGACATGGTTACCCGCATCGTCAATGCCTCGCTGAATCAACACATTTTTTCCACTCGCAGAAATCAACGCAAAGGAACTGTGAAAGACTGCGCCACCGAAAAAGCGGTTCATTATTTGCAGCAGGAAATGACGCGAATTGACGGACTTTCTGACATTTACGGAAATCAGGTTCAGCGCCTGCGCGCCTTGAAACAGCTACGCCGGTATTACCACATGCGTTATTGGCTTGAACTCTGGCTGTCTTTCCACGTTCCCTTGTCGTTTGGGTTGCTGGCAGCACTGATCGCACACGTGCTTTCTGTTTTCATTTACTGGTAAGCGAACATGGCAGAACAAGAAAAAAGCCCGCTTCAACGTGAGCAACTGGCATTGCAAAAGCCCTTGGGGTTAAAACGCCCCCTGTCGTGGATTCTTTTTGTCCCTATTCTTTTCGCGTTTTTGATTTTGCCTTTAGTGGCCATGCAGGCACCTGAATTGTTTGGTGTTGAACAAACAAGTACGAACAAAGATCCACAAACGGTTCGCGCTGAAAAATTGCCCTTAAACGCACACCCGAGCCTTCAAAACACCGCGGCCCCAAACACACGCAACGCCACGGCTCTGGCACTCGATTCAATTTGGAACCCAGGTCCGCTTGCGTCTGCTCATTCGAATCTGGAGGGCGATTGTCAGGCCTGCCACGCCGGTGATTTTTCCCGTGTGAAAGATGAAAGCTGCATGGTGTGCCACAGCAATATGGGCTTGCATGTGGCCGAACAAACCTTGCCGAACACTTCATTTGAAGAAGGCCGCTGCGCCAGTTGTCACCGTGACCACAAGGGCCGTGAAAGCCTTGCCGAACAGAATAAACATTTTGTGGGTGCCGACTGTGCTGCTTGCCACACAGACATAAAAACCGTTGCCCCAAAAACAGAAACTCTTGCAGTCAGCGACTTTGCGGGCGACAAACACCCTGCATTTCGAATTACTGTTGCCACAGGTCCTGAACCCACTGATTTGCGTAGAATTCGCATGGTGGCAAATACACCAGTTGTCGAAAAAACCAGCCTGAAGTTTCCGCACGATGTTCACCTTGACCCCAAAGGAATCGACAGCCCAAGCAAGAAGGTGGTGATGAAATGCGCCAACTGCCACGAGCCCGCAGACACGGCAACCGGCTTTAAAAAACTAAGCATGGAAAGCCACTGCCTGGACTGTCACAAACTGAGTTTCGAACCAGCTTTGCCTGATCGCCAGGTTCCCCACGGACCTGTTGACGCCGTACTCAGCACTGTTGAGGAGTTTTACAGTTACCTTGCCCTTCATCCCGAAGAACGCAACAAAGTGAATGCTCAACGCGCTGTATTGCGCGCTCGCCCTGGCGAGAAAAACCCCAACAGGTCCAACCTGCGAAACCTGAGTGGCAATCCGCGTGCACAGGCTGCTTTTGCAACGGTGGAATTGTTTGAAAATACGGCTTGTGCCGTGTGCCACCAGGTAAAAGCTGTGGATGGTTTGGGCAACACCAAAACCTCGGGCTCTAGAATGCCGCAGTACCAAATTGCCGACATCAACCCAACGCATCCGTGGATGCCAATGGCCAAATTCGACCACAAGGCCCACGAATTTGAAAGCTGTGAGAGCTGCCACAAGGCAAGTCGATCCGAAGAAGCCAGCGATGTACTAATGCCTTCAATAGAAGGCTGCCAAACCTGCCACGCTGGCAGCAAACCCGTGATGAACAAAGTGCAATCCAACTGTGGCGTTTGCCACGAATACCACATACACAACAAAGAAGTGGCAGCGAAGTAAAAACGCCATTCGACGCAGTAACTTGAGTAGACAGACCAGCAGTGAACTGGGGGCGCACAGGCAAGTGGGCCCATTGAACAACAAAGATGAGCGAGTTAGAAGTCGATGCGTACACGCACACACGCCGTGAATGGCGTTAAACAATTCAAACGAATTGCAATGGGAGTTGCCGTTTGTTTGGCCGCACCTTTGATTCTGGTGTCGTGCGGAGGCGGGGGCGGTGGTGACGGCCCGGCCTCCACCACGCCAAGTTTCAACGTTGAGCCTTTGGGAACACAGAGCCTGTCCATCGCAGAGATCAACGACATCGTGAGTCGCGCGATACAGGCTTCCATTTCACGGGGCGTGCAATCCACCATTGCTGTCACGGACCGCGTTGGAAATGTGTTGGCTGTGTATCGAATGACCAACTCCAGCCCCAGCGTAATTATCACCAGTGGATTGAGTGGTGCCGACGGGAAGGGGCTGGACGGATTCACCCCGGTGCCCAGCGAACTGGCTGCAATTGCCAAAGCAATTACCGGCGCTTACCTGTCGTCTACAGGCAACGCATTCAGCACCCGAACCGCCAGCCAGATTGTTCAGGAGTTTTTTCAACCGGGTGAAACAGGTCAGCCCAGCGGTCCGCTGTATGGTGTGCAGTTCAGTCAACTGCCCTGCTCTGACCTGAATGTGTGGCTTTCTCAGAACTCAACGATTGGACCCAAACGTTCACCATTGGGCTTGTCTGCAGACCCAGGTGGATTCCCGATTTATCAGGAAGGACGTGTAGTGGGTGGAATTGGCGTGATCGCATCGACCGATGCCGGTACACAAGGCGTGTATGGACTCGATCGCGACATTCTTACCAACGAAGTCGACCTTGAAGAAGAAATTGCGTTTGCTGCACTTCCTGAGGCATTCCGTGCGCCTGAGCAAATACGTGCCAACCGGATTACTGCAAACGGTCAAACATTCCAGTTTTCCAACTCCACGCCCGCAGAGGCAGGGGCTGCTTCTTTGGCAGGCAATGGCAATTTTGTGGCAGTGACCGGCTACAAGGCAGCCGCCGGTGTGATCGCAGGAACCTCTTACGGCAACAGTCAATCGGGATACGTGGCGACCACAGCACCCGCTTTCAATGGCCTTGACACCTTTACCTTGATCACCAACCCGGCAGATAACACCTCGGTGCGTTTTCCGCCAATCGCTGGTGGCAATCTAACGCAGCCCGAGGTTCAAAATATTCTGGTTGAAGGGATGAAAATTGCCAACCGGGCCCGGGCGCAAATTCGCATACCGTTGGGTGCAGCGGCACAGGTCACGGTGAGCGTGGTTGACACGACTGGCGAGGTGCTTGGCTTGGTGCGTTCTTCTGATGCGCCAATTTTTGGTACCGATGTTGCCGTTCAAAAAGCACGTTCGGCACTCGCATTCAGTTCAGCCGAGGCATTGACGGATTTCACGGCAATTGATGCGGGCAACCATGCCGCCTTTGCCAATGCCATGAACACATTTTTCTCGCAGACTTCGAACGCATTAAACGGTTCAGCCGCCTATTCGGCACGTGCAATCGGCAACGTGCATCGGCCCTATTTTCCTGACGGTGAGGTTGGCACACCCAAAGGCCCCCTGTCGTCTCCAATTGCTGAGTGGAGCCCTTTCAACGTTGGTTTTCAACTGAATATTGTGACTAACAAGGTGCTGGGAACCTTGACCGCAACCACGCGCGTAGCGAATCAGTTTTCACCACCCGCGGCGCTGACCTGTGTGGATGATGGAAACATACCCGCAGGGCGGCAAAGCCGCTTTGCCAATGGAATTCAAATTTTCCCGGGCGGTTTTCCGATTTACAAAGGCGACACATTGGTGGGTGCTGTGGGTGTATCGGGTGACGGTGTGGACCAAGACGATATGGTGGGCTACCTGGGTGTAATCAATAGTGCAGCGGCTGTGGGAAGCACAATGCGCCCATTTCCATCCACCTTGTTGACTGCCAACGAGTTGTCAAATTCTGGCGAATTCCTGAAATACGTGCAATGCCCTCAGACTCCGTTCAACAACAGCAGTGAACAAAACGTGTGCCCAACACCATGAGCAAAAAGAACAACAACATAATGCGTTTAAAACCCTTGGCTGTCGGGCTGACTCTGGCAGGCCTGTTGCCCCTGCCAGCCATGGCGCAAATTCGGGCAGACATTCGAAGCGACACCAAACCAGATGTTGTTGCGCAAGTCACAGAGACCGTTGAGAAAGTGGGTCGCAAAGTAGCGGGTATTCCAGAGCTTGATGAACTGGACAACGCTGAACGCCCTTTGGTGTTGCTGCAGGTGTTTGACAACCGAAGTATTGTCTATTCGAAACCGAACTCGGATTCGCGTGCAATTGGTGAGTTTTTCAAAGGGCAACTGGTGGATGCCTTTGAAGAAAAAAATGGATGGTACCGTGTCCGAATTCAAGACAGCCTACTAGGCAGCACGGATGGCTGGGTGCAACAAGGTACAGGTCAATATGGCGAACAATCCCTGGGTATTTTTGCGCCCAGAGCGTTTTCTGCCGATGTGCTGCAAGACCAGGCGGGCACGGGTATTCGCCCTTCGCAAAATGCAACGCCTGGCTTGGTGCCACAAGCCTTACCCCAAACACCCCAGGTTCAACGCGCCATTCCTGGCCGCGACACCCCCATTGTGCCGCGCGACATTGCCATTCCGGTCATCGACCCTAGCCAGGTGCCCCCACCCTTGCCCAACCTGCCACGCGAAACCGTGGCAGTGCCCGATCGCTGGCGGATCATGCAATCGCTGGGCTTCAAGTTTCCCTTGTACGACCCTTACAATCAAAACGTGATCAAGGGCGACCTGCCGGTGTTGCAAAACACATTGGGTCCTGACTGGTTTTTTAACCTGGGCATTATTGCTGACACGCTTTACGAACAACGCAACTTCCCGGTGCCTGTGCCCCCGGCAACTTCTACTACCAGTGGGCAAGCGAATATTTTTGGTAATGGCGAGCAGTCCATTTTTGCGCACAACCTGATCGTGAGTTTGTCACTGACCAAGGGCAACACCACATTCAAACCACCCGATTACGAATTCCGTTTAACACCGGTATTCAACTACACCGATGTGCGGGTGAATGAAGACCGCTTGCTGAAAATCTCATCCTCTTCAGGCGATGTTCGCCGCGAAGGCTTTGTGGGTATTCAGGAAGCATTTGTGGATGTGCACTTGCGAAACGTATCCGATCGATACGACTTCGACAGCCTGCGCGTGGGTATTCAGCCTTTCATCAGCGATTTCCGCGGCTTCCTGTTTCAGGACCTGCCCATGGGCATTCGCCTGTTCGGCAACCGCAACAACAACATTTATCAATACAACATTGGCTACTTCAAGCGGGTTGAAAAAGACACCAACAGTGGCCTGAACGACATTCGCCAAGACCTGCGCGACGATGATTTTTTTGTCGCCAACCTGTACAGGCAAGACTTCCCGTTCTTGGGCTTCACCAGCCAGGTTTCGTACATTCACAACCGCAATGATGAAGACGGCCAACGGTACTTTGATGCGAATGGCTTTTTGGCGCGCCCTTCCTCGCTGGGTGATCAAAAGCCGTTTGGCTACCACGTGGATTATTTTGGACTCAGCGGTGACGGCCACTATGGGCGGCTAAACATTACAACCTCGACCTACTACGCCACGGGTAAAACAGATCGCCACCCACTGGCCCAACGTGAACAGAACATTGACGCGCTCTTTCACGCCACAGAGATTTCACGCGACTTCGACTGGTTCCGCCTGCGCGGCAGTTTCCTGTATGCATCGGGCGATAAAGATCCGTTCGACGGCAAAGCGGAAGGCTTCGATGCAATTTTCGAAAACCCCCAGTTTGCAGGGGCAGACACCAGCTTCTTCATCCGTCAAAATATTCCTTTGGTCGGTGGTGGTGGCGTGTTTTTATCGGGTAGAAATGGCCTGTTGCCATCCTTGCGTTCAAGCAAGGAACAGGGGCAATCAAATTTCATTAACCCAGGCCTGTGGTTGGTGGGGGTTGGTGCCGATATTGATGTGTTGCCCGAACTTCGTTTGGTTGCCAATTTGAACAAGCTGGAATTTGACAACACCAATGTGCTCGGTACTTTGCGCCAACAACGCCCGCCTTCGACTGATTTGGGTATTGATGCATCGGTGGGTTTTCAATACCGCCCATTCTTTTCCCAAAACATTGTTGTGAACGGCTCATTTGCCAAACTTTTGCCGGGCAAGGGTTACAAAGAACTGTTCCCCGAAGATGAAGATCCTTACTCGTTTTTGTTCAACGTGATTTTAAGTTTTTAAAGCAGGTTGTTTGTTGATGAATTTGAATAATGCCAAAGCAGCGCAAGCCAAACCAGCCAACCAGTTCCGTTGGCAGGGGTGGCTTTCTGCGCTCGGTTTCGCGCTGTTATTCAGCGCGGGTGTGGCCCATTCAGCAAGCGACAATTTGCCAGAGAAAAGCTACACCATGGCGCCAGCTGCACCGGAGCGCCAAACCGCACAACAGGCCTTTGCAAAAACCGAAGGCTGCATGAGCTGCCACACGCAAACCGACCAGCACACCATGCATGCCAACCCAGGTGTGGTCATTGGTTGTACCGATTGCCACGGTGGTGATGCCACAGTAAAGTGGAATGGGCCGGAGCAAAAGCAAGGTACGCTTGCCTACGACCACACACGCGCTGCACGCGAAAAAGGGTTTGCACCCGAATACCGCGCTGCGCTGGACAAAGCCCACATTGCACCCCGCAACGAAAAGTTCTGGAACTACCCTTCTTCGGCCAACCCCAAGCGTTCTTATTCCAAACTGAACAAAGAACACCCAGCCTACATCCGGTTTATCAACCCTGGTGATTTGCGCGTGGCGCGCGAGGCTTGCGGCGCATGCCACCTGCCGGTGATTCAAGCGCAAGAACGCAGCTTGATGAGTACGTCGGCCATGCTGTGGGGCGGTGCTGCCTACAACAACGGCATATTGCCTTACAAACGTTACATTCTGGGCGAAGCGTATACGCAAGATGGTCAACCCGGTTTGTTGAAAAATCCGGTGGAAGCGAACAACGAACTGTTTGTACACAAAGGCATTTTGAATGAACTTGCCCCGCTGCCCGCTTGGGAAACCGCCCCACCCGGTGACGTTTTCCGGGTGTTTGAACGTGGCGGAAAGGTAATCAACAGTATTTTTCCGGAAGTGGGTTTGCCCAACGTGCTGGGTCAGATTCAGCGCCTGGATGAACCGGGCCGGCCAGACATTAAACAATCGAACCGTGGCCCCGGCACAGGCCAACGCATTGCGGTGCCGTTGATCAACGTGACCAAAACCCGCCTGAATGACCCACACCTTTGGTTTTTGGGCACCAACGAACAACCGGGCGATTACCGTTCATCGGGCTGCACAGGTTGCCACACGGTGTACACCAACGACCGCGACCCCAGGCACGCAGGCCCCTACGCCAAGTTTGGTCACGACGGCACCACACAAACCATCGACCCCACCATTGCGAAAAATGAAAGTGGCCACCCGGTGAAACATGAATTCACCCGCGCCATTCCAAGTTCGCAGTGCATGGTGTGCCACATGCACCAGCCCAACGTGTTTGTGAACAGTTATTACGGCTACATCATGTGGGATTACGAAAGCGATGCGCCGCACATGTGGCCGGAAAAGCAGCGTTACCCCACCGATTCTGAAATGCGTGAAATTCTGGACCGCAACCCCGAAGAAGCAGCAGTGCGAGGCAAGTGGAGCGACCCGGAATTCCTGAAGAATGTTTCAACGCTGAACAGCAAATTGAAAGACACCCAGTTTGCGGATTACCACGGCCACGGCTGGAACTTCCGTGCCGTGTTCAAACGCAACCGCAAGGGTGCATTGCTGGATGCGCAAGGCAACATTGTTGCCGACGACGACCCCAAAAAATTCGACAAGGCGGTGCATTTAAGCTCGATTCACCTGGACGTGGGCATGCACTGCGTAGACTGCCACTTTGCTCAAGACATGCACGGCAACGGCCATATTTATGGTGAAGTGGCTGCGGCTGTTGAAGTGGATTGTGCCGACTGCCACGGCACGGCCACCAAATACCCCACGCTGCGCACCAGCGGGCCAGCCGCGCCCCCCAGCGGCACCGATTTAACCCAATTGCGTACGCAAGACGGCCGCAAGCGGTTTGAATGGCGCGATGGCAAGTTGTACCAGCGGGCGGCACTGGACCCCGACAAAGAATGGGAAATGAGCCTGGTCAAAGACAATATGAACCCGGCCCACCCGGAATACAACGCCAAAGCCGCACGCGCCAAACTGATGGGCGCAGGCGCGGAAGGACAAGACGGAAAATGGGGCCCGGGCGTGAAAGAACTGGCGCACGACAACGACAAGATGACCTGCTTTACCTGCCACCTAAGCTGGACCACCAGTTGCGCGGGTTGCCACTTGCCGATTCAGGCCAACTGGAAAACCGAACGCTTGCACTATGAGGGCGGAGAAACACGGAACTACGCCACTTACAACCCGCAAGTGGCTCGCGATGACATGTTTCAGCTTGGCGTGCATGGGCCTGTAAAAGGCAATCGCATTGCGCCAATTCGCTCCAGCTCAGCCTTGATTCTTTCGTCGATGAACGCCAACCGCGAACGCATTTACATTCAGCAGCCGCCGATTGCTGCCAGCGGTTTTTCATCGCAGGCATTCGCACCACATTACCCACACACCGAGCGCAAAGAAGAAACCAAAACCTGTAGCGATTGCCATTTGTCTCGCGAAGATGACAACAACGCCATCATGGCGCAACTGCTTTTGCAGGGCACCAACTTCGTGAACTTCATTGGTTTCAATGCCTGGCTGGGTGGCAGCGAACACATTGCTGCAATTACAGTGACCGAATGGGATGAACCCCAAGCCGTGTTGGGCAGTTACCTGCACAAATACGCCTACCCCGATTATTACCAAAACCACTTGAACCGCAAGCGCGAACTGGCCGACACCGTGGTGCCAGCGTTAATGGACCACGCCACCAAGGGTGTGGCCAGTTGCATTCAGTTGCGTGGCGAGTACGTGTTTGTGGCCGAAGGCAAAGGCGGCTTCCGGGCCTACGACGCGGCCAGCGTGGCCAACAAGGGCTTTGGTCAGCGTGTAATTACGGCACCATTCAGCCCACTGGGGCACGACACCCATGTGGCCAGCAAAAATGCCACCTGCATGGCCTTGCCCACCAACCAGCCCATCAACCCCGAGAAAAACCAGGGCGATTTGATGCGCATTACCAATATGGAACAGCCCTTCCACCCCATCTACAACTACGCTTTCATCACCGACAGTGAAGAAGGCTTGATTGCGGTGAATGTGAATACGCTGGCCGATGGCGAACCGCGCAACAACTTCTTTGAACGCGCTGTGACCTGGAATGAAAACGGGGTGTTGAATGGCGCAAGCCACATTGCGCTGGGCGGGCATTACGCCTACATCACCACGCCCAAGGGCCTGGTGTTTGTTGATATCAACGACCCGCTAAAACCAAGGCACATCACCACCCTGCCCTTGCAGGACGCACGCGCCACAGCGGTGCAATTCCGTTACCTGTTTGCCACCACCGCCAAAGGGCTGGAAGTGATCGACATTACCCACCCTGAAAAACCGGAACACACTGGCGCAGTAGTGCCCATGGCCGATGCGCAACGCGTGTACCTGGCCCGCACCTACGCCTATGTGGCTGCGAAAAAACAGGGCTTGGTGATCGTGGACATAGAGCGCCCGCGCAAGCCTGTGATGTACCAACAATTTACTGCTGACGGCCAACTGAATGACGCGCATGATGTGGTGGTGGGTTCTACCAATGCATCCCTGTTTGCCTATGTGGCCGACGGTGTGAACGGTTTGAAAGTATTGCAACTGACCTCGCCAGATACGCAGCCCAGGTTTTACGGCTTTTCGCCTGCGCCCATGCCTGAATTGATTGCATGGCGCAAAACGCCAAGCCCGGCTTTGTCCATATCAAAAGGTTTGGACCGCGACCGCGCTGTCGATGAAACCGGCGGGCAAATTGCTGTGTTTGGCCGCATTGGTTCTCGCCCTTTCACACGCAAGGAAATGGAAGCGTTTTACCTGCGGGCCGATGGCCGCTTGTGGACGGTGACCGACAAAGTTGAAAAGGAAAACTACTTGCCCAAGCCCAAAGTGAATTCAGTGGCTTTCAGAAAGGATTAAGCCATGACAGCCCGTCTTCTTTTCTCGCCCGCAATCGCCTTTTTGGTGGGGATGCTTGCCATGCCCCTGACTGGTGCAGCGCAAACCATGCCACACCAGTCGCCCAACCAATCGGTGGGCACCGTGAACTGCGCCAGCAGCACATGCCACGGCAGCATTGCCGAGCGCACAGCCACCCCTGTTTTACAAAATGAATACACCACTTGGTTGCGGCAAGACCCACACACCCAAGCCTATGCGGTGCTGAAAAACGCGCAATCCCAACGCATTGCAAAAAACCTGGGCCTTGCCCAACCTGCACACGAAGCCAAAGTGTGCCTGGATTGCCACAGCCACAATGTGCCTGCCAGCAAACAAGGCCCCCGCTTTGACAAGAGCGATGGCGTGAACTGCGAGGCCTGCCATGGCCCTGCCGAAAAGTGGATTAAAACCCACGTCGAGCCGAAAGCCACCCATGCCAAGAACATTGAAAATGGCCTTTACCCCACCAGCGACCCCTATGCGGTTGCAAAATTGTGCACCAGCTGCCATGTGGGTGATTCCAGCCGCCCGATCACCCACCAAATCATGGGTGCGGGCCACCCGCGCATTTCAATCGAAGTTGAAACATTCATGGCGCTGGAGCCACCCCATTACCGCATTGATGATGACTGGCGAGAACGCAAAGGTGCATTCGACACCGGAAAAATATGGGCGATGGGCCAGTTCGCCACCAGCGCAAACCTGCTGGAATTAATTGCTGACCCCAAGCGGAATCGCCAAGGCATTGTGCCGGAACTCATGATGTTCGACTGCCACGCCTGCCATTCACCCATGAGCAAGAAAGACTGGAGCAAAGACCTGGCACTGACCCCTGGCCAGCCACGCATCAACAATGCCAGCCTGATCATGGTTCAGGCCGTGGTTCGGGCCGCAGCACCCGCGCAAGAACCTGCCTTGAGAGGTCTGATTGAGCAGCTTCACATTCAAAGCACATCGCCAGCGGCCAGCATGCAAGAGATTGAACGCATTGCGCGAAGCCTGAACAGCGAGCTAAACAGGGTCCGATCTGTTGTGCAGAAGGTGTCATTCACTGAACCCATTATGGAAAAACTTTTGAAAGAATTGGTAACCATGGCCGCGAGCAACCAATACCCCGATTACGCCAGTGCTGAACAGGCCTACATGTCCATTAGCAGTGTAGCCAACGGCCTTGCAAACAAAGGCAATTCGCAACTGGCCAGTGCCGTGAATGCACGCATGGATCGCCTGCTGAAGTTATTGAACAATGACGAACGATATGACCGCAAACAATTCCAGACCGAACTGCTGGCCTTGAAAGCCGCGGTGGGGGGTTAAACACATGTCCGACACGACCACGCGCATTACGCCAACCCCCATGTTCAGCGATCTGTCAGCTGATCTGGATATTGCAATTGTTGGCTCTGGCCCAGCGGGCCTGTCTGCCGCTGCGCGTGCGCAACAACTGGGTTGCAAATACGCGTTATTCGAATCAGAGAAACACGCATCGGACACCATTTACAAGTACCAAAAGGGCAAGCATGTGATGGCTGAGCCCGGCTTTTTGCCGCTTCGCAGTGGCATGTCATTTGATGCGGGCAAACGCGAAAGTGTTTTGGGCACCTGGGATTCTCAGCTGCTTGATCAAAAAATCAATATTCAATACAAGAAAACAGTCAGCAAAATAATCAGGCTCAATGATGGTGCCGGCCCTTTTGAATTGACCTGTGAAGACGGCACTACAACCACAGCCCGCACAGTGATTCTGGGCATTGGTCTACAGGGAAATATTCGAAAGATTGGCACCGCGGGCGACGACCTTCCCAATGTTCAATACACCTTGGCTGATCCTGATGAGTTCAACAATGAAACCATCATTGTGATTGGGGCTGGTGATGCCGCCATTGAAAACGCACTGGCCTTGATGAAAAACAACAAGGTGGTGCTAATCAACCGCAAAGATGAATTTGCCCGGTGTAAAGAAGGCAACCTGAATCAGATTCTTGCAGCAGACAGGAACGAAGACCTGCGCATTTTCTACAACACGAGTACGAGTGCGATCGAAGAAATACCGGAGGCCAAAGACGGCGAGCCCACCCTGAACTACCGCTACAAAGGCCCGGAAGGCGAGCAAGCCATGCCCGTGCACCGAATCATTGCCCGCTTGGGGGCGACACCGCCCCGTGGCCTGGTAGAAAGTTTCGGGGTGACCTTTCCCAACAGCGATCCCAATGCAGTGCCTGCGCTTAGCGAAACTTATGAATCCAACGTACCCGGCCTGTTTATTGTAGGTGCCCTGGGCGGCTACCCTTTGATCAAGCAAGCGATGAACCAGGGCCATGAAGTGGTCGACTCGATCATGGGCCTGCCTGTGGTACCTGCAGACGAACCACTGCTCGCTGAGAAATTCATGCCCTTGGGTAATATTTCTGTCTCGGCCGTGCTTGACATGATTCTGGACAACGTTCCCCTGTTCAACCAGATGACCCGCCTTCAACTGCGTGAATTCATGCTGGAATCAACGCTGCACCAACCCAAGAAAGGCTCTGTCATCTTTCACAAAGGCGACTACACCAGTACTTTCTTTACAATTGTGCAAGGTAGCGTGGGCATTGAATTGGTGAACAAGGAAGGCAAGCCTTTTATCCTGAATCTCGACAAAGGCAATTATTTTGGCGAAATGGGCCTGATCTCCGGGCGACGCCGCACGGCCACGGTCTATGCAGGAGAAAACTGCGTATTGATCGAAACACCCCGCAAAGCGATGTTGAAGTTGATTGCCTCGGTGGATGCGGTGCGCCGAACCATCGACGAAACGTTCGTGCGTCGCGCCCTGTCCACGCACCTTGCCCCACAGCTAGAGCCTCAGGAAATCGAACAACTGATTGCATCGGGCATCAGTGTGACCCGCTACGTGCGGGGTGAAAAACTGTTCAGTGAAGGTGATAAAACCGACGGCTTGCACCTGATCCGACGCGGATCGGTGTCGGTGTCCAAATTGCTGGATGATCAGGATTCAGTGCTTTCTTATGTATCCGCAGGCAGCTATGTCGGTGAAATTGATCTGGTCAATGGCACAGACCGCCAAACCACCTGCACCGCCACGGTACTGACTGAAGTGCTTTTGATTCAAGCCGACGCGGTCATCGATGTATTGAGCAAAAACAGCAACTGGAAAAAAGCGCTGCAGGCCAAGATTGGCAAGCGCGTGCACGACGCTATTTTCCGGGAAAGCACGGCGAAACGCGAAAGCGATCTGATTCATTTTTTGATGAAGCAAGGTTTGGGTGACGCAACCAACGCCTTGGTTATCGATGAAAATTTGTGCGTGCACTGTGACAATTGCGAGCGTGCGTGTGCAGAAACCCACGATGGGATACCCCGCCTGGATCGCGACGCGGGGCCCACCTTCCAGAACATTCATCTGGCGCATTCCTGTCGACACTGTGAACAGCCGCACTGCATGAAAGACTGCCCACCCGATGCCATTCGCCGCAATGAAAAAGGCGAGGTAATGATTGCAGACACCTGCATTGGTTGTGGGAACTGTGCCAAAAACTGCCCATACAACGCGATTGAATTGCGCGTAAAACCGCCCCCCAGAAAAACTGGCTTGTTGTCTTGGTTGCTGTTCGGTTCGGGCGGCCCCTTGGGCGAACGCCCTGTGAAGTACGACGCCAACGCCATCAAGAAAGCGTACAAGTGTGACTTGTGCCATGGCAAAGAAGGCGGCCCGGCCTGTGTTCGCGCGTGCCCAACCGGCGCTGCGTTCCGGATTTCACCCGAGGTGTATTTGAACCAGCAAAACGAACTGATCTAAGCTGAATCAGTTCGTTTTACTTGGTGTCGAACTGGGTTACACCATTCCAGTTTTCAGGGGGTGGTGTTTCTTTGAAGTACGCAATGCGTGCGGCATACAAGTCGTAAAGTACATTGAACTCCGGTGAATGGCCGTGCCATTCATCCAGGCTTTGCAGCGCAGCGTCCCATTGTTGCGCCTTGAATTGCGTCAACATGGTCTCCCACACACGCAAACCGGTTAATTGCTGCTCTGTCACGGCGCTGTGCTCGCCCAAGGGGGCATAAATGAATACGGGCTCATTCTTGCCTTTTACCTTCACAGCATCCAACTCTTGAAAAACCATGCCAGAAACAGCTGCTTTGGTTTGCGGGCCTACGATAACGCCCACACCATAGGTTTTGGTGATGCCTTCAAGTCGAGAGCCCAGGTTCACTGCGTCGCCCATCACAGTGTACGCACGGCGAATTTTAGAGCCCATGTCGCCCACACGCATTTGACCGGTGTTTACACCCACCCCAATGGCCAGTGTGGGCCAGTTGCGCGCCAAGAGCCGTTCGTTTAAACGCACGGCTTCCTCCTGCATGGCAATGGCGGCTTTGGTGGCCAACTCCGCATGCTCTGCATCGGCAATGGGTGCCCCCCAAAATGCCATGATGGCGTCACCAATGTACTTGTCCAAAGTGCCACGATGGGAACGAATGATTTCAGACATCACCGTGAGGTACTCATTGATGTACTCACGCAATTCATTGGGCTTGAGTGACTCTGAAATGGTGGTGAAACCACGCACATCGGAAAACAGCACGGTGAGTTCGCGGCTTTCGCCTTCCATGGAATAGCGTGTGGGATCCGATGCCATTTCAGACACCAACTCAGGGGCCACGTACTCTCCAAACAAATCCACCATTTGCCGTTTACTGCGCGATTCAGCCAAATAACCATAGGCCACGTCAAACACAAAAATCGCCAATACCAACAACAGCACAACCGCCACAGGCAACACAAGGCCTGCCTGAAAGTACAACACTGAATTGATGGCCACGCTGGCCACCAACACCGCAAACGCAACCAACAGCGACCAGGTGGCGTTGAGAATCGGCATCATTACACTGAGCACCACACCGACAGCCAGCACGGTGATGAAAAGCAAACCTTGGGAATACTCGGGGCGAAGCTTGTAGATGCCGTCGAGCATGCCGCTGATGACATTGGCATGGACCTCTACCCCCGGGTAGGCCGGGTTCACGGGCGTGCTTCGCAAATCGAGCAGACCAGGTGCGGTGGTTCCAACCAGTACAATTCGACCTTCGATATCCTCGGGTTTTAGTACTCCCGCAAGTACATCGGCCGCCGAGACATAACGATAGCCGCCCGCATTGGGACCGCCCTTGGCGCGAAAATGCACGCGCGTCAACAAACCGCGTTCTACAGGAATGTCCAATTCAACTTCTGGAGACCTGAGCGCTATTAATTCAACTGCGCCATAGTCATCGGGTACACCTTCCGGAAATACCGGAATCACCTGTGGGTTACCCAGCGCGCGTCGAAGTGTACCCAAGGCAAAACTTTGGTAATAAGCTTCGTTGAATTGGGCCAGCAGCGGAATGGAACGCACTGTGCCGTCCTCATCCACGATTGGATTGAAATAGCCGCCTTCGGCAGTCTTTTGCAGAATCGGAATATTGCCACCGTATCCCTGCCAAGCTGTACTGTCCAGAGTCAGTTCACCCAATTGACTTTTTTTAAACAAGGCGGGTGGAAGTGCTCCAGACAATGCGGTCGCATCCTGATTCAGGTAATACCCCAACACCACTGGGCGATCGGTCAGGACTTTCGCCAGTTGCGCATCACGATCAAATTCGGCAGTAATTTGCCCTTCCAAACCTAGCAACTCACTTTTTAAGGCGGGTTTGCTTTCAAGAATGGACCCAAGCGCCAACAATGCATCACTTTGCTGAGGCTCGGCAAACACAATGTCGAACCCCACTGCAGCTGCACCCAGCCTGTCGGTCAATTCAAGCACCAATTTCGCCACGACATCTCGCGACCAAGGCCAGCGCCCCACTTCACCCAGGCTTTTCTCATCAATGTCGACAATCACAATGCGCGGATCAAGCTCGGGCTTTTGTGCCTCGGCCCGAAGCCGCACGTCGTAAACCAGATAATCGAGACGCTTCACCACATCGCTGGGCGCAAAACCCAACACATGCAGCAAGGCTATGGCGGTAAATGAAAAGCCCACGCCAATGCGAAAAGCCTTGCCTGCGATTCTTCGCCAGGACTTCTTGAATGTACTCACGCCTTGACTACCCTTATGGTGCGCACTGAGGTGCAGAGAAAGGCGGCGAAGACAGGGTAATGTCTTCAACGATAATGTCAGGCGGCGCAGTCAACAACTGAGGTGGCAAATTGGTTGACGTTTGCACAAAAGCACCCTCGCCCCGATTGACTTCCAGCGGAGTTTGATTGGAGTTCGTGATCACGATCACACCATCATTCACAGCCACATAAAGCTGTGCTCCACCTTCAGAGTCAGCGCCCTGCTGCAAGGACTGCACTGGCGTGGACGACAAGGATTCAAAATTCGCGGGTGTTGTCTCGGGCAATGGTCCGGCATTGGGTACATTACCCAACACATTGGGCAATGAATTGATGACCTGAATTTTCACATTGCCAGCAGGAATGATTGCAGACTGCCCGGCATTAATCACGGAATTCATGTCACCCGAGGTCACAACAATTTGCCCGTTGCGGAGCTCAACAGTGAGGTTGGCGCCGCCAGAACACACAATCAGTCCGCCTGCAGCTGAAGTGCACGAGATATCAACTGCAGTGCCCCGAATACCCACCGTTGCGGTTTCTGTGAAAAACTTCACATTGTTGGGTTCTGCCTTGGCGATTGCGCCCGTAACGGCGCGTACCGCACCCTTCAACAACTTGAACGATGCCACTGATGTTTGGGGCGAAGCGGGTGCATAACGATAAGCCGCCACCTGCATGGAGCTACCCCCCGGCAAGGTCAAACGGGTGGAATCTGCCATGCTGAGCACGGCATAACCACCCTCAGGAACATCCACCGTTTCGCCAGCAAACACCGCAGCGCCCTTTTGCAGGGGACGGCGTTTTCCATTTGACGAGATGGCGAACAACTCGCCGGTCAATTGCGACACGCGTCCTGCTACATCTGAGGTGGAGGTGTTCGTCACAGTGGCTTTCTCAGACTCACCCTTGGCAAGGCGATTACACTCGTTGCCATTGCAAATTCGAGCAGAGAAATCGGTGCCTCGAATACCAATGGTTGCAGTTTCGCTTTTCAGTGCAAATGCATCTGCACTGCCCCGCTTGCCGATCAAACCGGTCAAGGTACGCAACCCCCCTTTCACCAGTTTAAATTCTGCCTTGTCGGCTATCGGCTGTTCGGGCTGATACTCGTAGTTTTCAACCACAAAGCGCGTGTTGGGCCGCAAGGCCACTTGCGTGGTGTCGACAAATTCAAGCACCGCCGTACTTTTGGCCTGCGTATTAATGACATCGCCCACGTTCAGTTTGGTCCCTGCACTGGCGAATTTATTTTTGCCTTCGGCAGTTTGCAAATTCACCAAACCAGTCACCACTTTGATGCTACCGACGATCGCCTTGGCTGGTTGATTGCTTGCTGAAGCGCCTGCAGGTGCCAGGTCTTTCGATTGAATATTCTGGGCCAAGGCAGGGTTGGTACCCGCGAAGGTGAAGGCGAAAAGTCCAAGGGCCAATAATTTATGCATGTTGTAGGTCCTCATTTGCACACTGCCGAAGCACGCTGTGGATCACTTTGTGTGGTCTTCAACTCAATGTCATTGGACTGCTGTGAAATGGTTGTACCTCCGGTATTCTGATTTGCCACTGTCACAGCCTGCTCCTCTTGCTGAGTGGTCGAAGAGCGGCTGGAGCTTGTCGACGTTGTTGAGGTAGACGTTGAGGTCGGAGTAAACGCCTGATTCAAATTCTGCCCCACTGAGGAGTCCGAGGTGCCTGTTGTTTGAGTCAAGGTGGTCGGACTTGTGGTTGAACCTGGTTCGGACACAGGAGGTGGCGAACTGAGCGCAACAGTCGTGGTACTCATCTGCTGAATCTGGTTCACACTTGCCACAGTTGGAGACGAGAAGGTGTAAGCAGAACTGGCAGGGGCATTCGAGACGCTGCCGAAACTTCCGTTGATGGCATTGGCTTCCAGAAACGCGTATTGGCTGCCAGCAGTCAAAGTGCCTCCGGAAATATCAATCAGGTTCAATTGACCTGCCAGGTTGGCATTGCCTTGAACAATAATGCAGTCAAAATCAGTGCCTTTTACGCCGCCGTCGCTGGCTATCTCAATATCAATGACACTGGTTGAGTCCAGGTTCAAATCACCGCTGACTGTCATCAAACCAGGAGAAGCACCAGGAACAATTCGGCCGCCTTGTGCGTTCAAGTTGCCATTGATGCTTGCAAAGCCCCGCAAGGCACCGCCGTTGATATTGACATTGCCATTCAACACGGCGCCAGGTTGCACATTGAGATTGCCAGCGGTCTGAACATAACCACCGCTGCCAAAGGAGAACTGGCCTGCATTGAAGGTTAAGTTACCGCTGTTGAAAAAGCCCGCTGTGCCCGACGATGCCAAGCCATTGAGAACATACGAGCCAGTGTTGCTGATGGAGCCACTGTTCATGATGTTGTTCTGGATCAGACTGCCTGAGCTGTTGCTCAGGATCAGGTTACCGCTGTTGCTCAGCGTGCCCGTACCGGAAAGCAATCCACTGTAGGTGTAATTGCCTTGCAGTTCAAACAAACCATTATTCTCAATGTTGTTGGTAATTGTCTCGTTGGTTTGATTGGGTCCCAAGCGCACAGTTGAAGAAACACCATTGACAATGCGTCGACCACTTTGCAGATCAGCCGCAGTCACAATGTTCAAGCCCATCATGAACCGAATCTCGTCGATGCTCTGAAATACATACCGCAAACCACTGAGATCGGTTCCAGCGGCGAACGCGACCCCACTGTTGGCCAAAGTGGGGCTGGGCGAGCCGAGCGAGGTCAGTACCATGCCCGAGTAGGCTACAGCCTGGTTCACATCAAACTTCACACAGAAATCAAACACCGAGCAGGTGAATCCGTCTGTCAGCGAATCAGGCGTACCGTCAATTACAAAAGACGGATTTGAAAAACCGGACAACACGGTAGTAACAGGCGTGGAGAATCCATCAAAGTCCTCGTACTCGGCAATCGCCACGGCCTCGGGTGTTAGCTGACCCACCAGGAACACAGGGCGCTGTGGCGCTGGCGTGTTTCCATAGAACAGGCTGAGTGCCGGTGGCAAACTGGCAGCGTTACCGGTCACATTGAGCGTGATTCCACTGCCCACATTCAGGGTCATGGAATCAGGAATTGAATCCACCGCCATTGGGTCGTAGGCGCGACGACCAGCAAGAATCAGGTTGCCCTGCGTACCCGAGCTAATGGTGGCGGTGCCATTCAAATTCGCTACACCTTCGGCATTGGATTCCACAATCAGGAAAGAGTCGCCGCCCATGTTGATGTTGGCACCATTCAGTACCGCAGGTGTGACAGGGGCACCATTTTCATCTTGAGAGGCGAGCAGAACGACGCCCGTAGGCGATACATTGATGGTTGTGGTTACTTCGGTGTTGCGAAGTTCCAGGAAGCCATCTGGCGCAATGTTGATTGAATTGGAAGTGCCCGCGCTGGTGAGCAAGCCACCAGTGACCACCAAGTCTTCAGCAACCAGAATACTGCCCTTGGAAAGCGGCGCAGAAGTTGCTGCATTGGCGGCGTTAACGGCACTGTTGTCCCACACCCCCTCTGCCGCCAATCGACCGCCATTTGTACGGTTTACACCATACAGGTCTGCAGAAACGAAGTTGCCAGACAAGGCGATCAATGAGTTCGTGCCGTTTACATTCAGACTCCCGTCTGTGGTCGAAATATTTTTACCCTCAAGACGCACACGGCCCGAATTCACGGTTAGCGAACCATTGAAATCCAAGTCAACAACAGATTCGAAATCAGAGTTCTGCGTCTCGGAAAACTGAATTTCCCCGATCCTTAAGGAACGTCCGTCACCACCAGCATTCACCTGAATGTTGGCCGATTCGATCACCATGGTGCTAATTGGAGTCGACACGCTGACTTCCGAGTTGAAGTCAAAATTCTCAGTATCGGTTTGAATCGAGTTCAAGAATCCGTTGACCTCGATGGTGACCGGCGCATCCAGGCGACCGTCCAGGCCGGTGATGTCAACAATTGCGCCACCAAAGGGTGAGCTTGAAAAACTTGCCGCTTGAAGGGGGGGTTCTGAGTGAATGATGTCATCGGTAGCCGCCCCGTTCATGACAATGCGAGCACCCTGCTGGGCAACGAATTGCCCTTGTGTGGTCGAAATATAAGCGCCTTCCTGCTTGGCCAGAACCATTGGTGTAGAGCCAGAGGAAGTGAATGCTCTCCCCAACTCAAGATAGGATCCCGCCGACAAATTGATTCGTGAATTGGCACCCATACCGAGCGCCTGAAAACTTGCATTTGCAAAGCCCGGGGCAAAGTTGATGCTTCCATTCAAATCGGTGTCAATCGCGCTCAACGAAGCAGAAGAACCGAATTCATTGGACATCAAATTGAAGGTTCCATCCAGCACTGCCTTTTGGTAGGACATGCTGGCACCCACCAGGTTAATCGTGCTTCCCGTTCCTGCCGCAAGGTCGCCAATTTCGTAAAAACCGAATGGCGAGCTGCTGCTGCCAGAGTTGCTTAGAAAGTTCAGGGTGCCCGCATTGGTATCAATCTCGAAAATCTCGTTGAATCCACCATTGAAGTTCACGGTGCCGCTTGAAACCAGCCTGTTCAACATGGTATTTGGATTCAAATCAAATGAGAATTCTGGATCAAACCGAGTGAATGTAGACACAGTGCTGCCAGCGTCCACGGTCAGGCTGTTGGCATCCATAAAGTTGTATTGCAGATTGCCTTGAATGGGCGCGGGCAAATCGAAATTGTCTACACCGACTCGAATGTCGGTTGCAGGCGTGAATTCATCAGAAAAAAAGCTGAGATTGTTCACCATCAAATTGGCGCCCAACACGTTCAACTTGACTGTTTTGACAGGATCAACATTCAAGCTTTGCTCGGTCATTGGATCTGTGGCTACCGCACTGGTGACATAGATCTGATTCAGCAGCAATGGTTGAGACGTGTTGGCACTGTTCATGCCCGAAAGCAAATTCACACCATCCAGCGGCAATTGCCCAAGTGTATTGGTGGGCAATGTATTGCCGACATCGTAAGGGGACAGAATCAAGCTGCCGGAATTGCCCAAATACAGTGGTGCATCGATATACACAGGCTTTGCAATGTCATAACTCAAGTGCAAATCAAACCCGTCGAATGCAAGTTGTCCGGGGTTTAAACCAACAGCCGAATCAATGTTGATTTCACCCTTGGCTTCAAGAAACAGCAAAGGATTCACGCCCGTAGTTTGTGAGAAATTCTGACTGATCAGAATGGGTGCAGAGATGGTTAAGTTGCCGTCTCCGGGTTGTGTCCCCGATGTGTAAATTTGAACAAAACCGTTGTTCTCAAGGCCACTCACCACGGTGCTGTTCAGCAAAAAGGACTCGGTTGGCGAGAAGGTCGAACTAATGTCGTCTGTCGAGAAAAACGGGCTTTGTTGCCCAGGTTCCAGGTTGAAACCACCTTCCGGAATTTGATCCACAATCGTCAGGTTGGCCGGGTCGATGAGCCACTGCCCGGCCTCACCATTTGCCGCAGAAGTATTGGCCGCTACATTCACCGCCAGGCTTTGTTTGCCCGAGGTTTCTACCCGACCGCCGTTACCACCCAATGCGCCGCCTTTGGCTTGCACCTCGGAATCAACCACAGTGTGTCCATCGGCCCACACCACCACTTCACCACCGTTGCCGTTGGCAGTGGCATTCGCAGAAATTCGGGTATTGGCCTGCACCACGGTTTGTTGCGCATTGGCAAGACTGGCGTCTTGCCCTTTCCAGCCACCACCCACATGCACTGTACCGCCACCCGTGGCGCCATCTGCGGAAATTCGGGCCCCTTCCAGCACAGCAACTCGCTGACCGGTGATATCGATTTCACCACCTTGGCCGCTGCTGCCTTCGGCAAGCAGCTGACCGCCCACCAACGCATCGCCTTGGGCGATGAATCGAATCACGCCGCCCTCGCCAACCTGCGCGCCAGTGGCTTCAACCACGCCACTGTTTTTCACCAAATGCGAAAACAGGGAGGCGTTTTTGCTGATGATTTGCCCCAGGTTCACCACCTTGTCGCCCTCTTTCGCGGCAACTGTGAGGCCAATCGTGGGGTGCCTCATGTCAACAATCGTGACACTGTGCCCCGCCGCCAACAACACCTCACCATCAGCATGAATAATGCCGCTATTTTCAATACTGGGGGCCAACAAAACAATGGAGCCGCCGGAGTGCGTGGTCAGCGAACCTTGATTCACAATATTGCCGGCGGTGCCTGTGGAGTCGTTGAAACGCAAATGCCCGTTTAACAAATCAGTGTTCGAGGCCGCCAAGGTGCTGGCCAAAAACCCGGCTGTATCAACCACTGCGCCCTGCCCAAAAAACACGCCGGCCGGGTTGATCAAAAACACCTGCCCATTGCTTTGAAGGGTGCCAAGAATTTGGGAAACATCGCCACCTGTGACTCGGTTAAACACCTGGCTGGCTGTATTTTGCTGAATAAACTGTGTGGTTTGCCCCACGTCAATATTGAACTGTTGCCAATTCAGAATGGCACCCGGCGTATTGGTAATTTGCATCAGGTTACCAATGGTTTGCGCGGTGGCCTGCCCTGCAGCCACCGACATTCCAGTGGGGTTGGCATACGCCGAACTTGCAATGGCCATTGCCACGCCCAAAGCCACTGCCTTGCGACGAAACCGGGTATTTGAACTGCCGCTTGAAAGACGATTGGATTTCATGGTGTCTTTCCTTACAGGGAAGTGGCAAAAGTGACGTGCAACATCACGTCACCATGCGGTTGAATGGGTAAGCCCGACACAACTTTGGCCAGGTCAACTCGGAATTGGTGTTTGGGGGAGAATGCAAAACGGACGCCGACACCGTAGGACATCAAGTGCGGCTCAACCGGCGACCCAAACACCGGGTTGTTGAATTTCAATTGGGCAGCATCTACGAAGCCCACGAACTGCAATCGTTCAAACAGTGTTCCAAATGTTTTATTGATATTCGGCCCCATCAACTCGAGAGACTGGCGAAGGCCGCGGTCTGCGGAAACAACGCGTTCCTCGAAACCACGCACCGAGTAAACACCACCAGCACCAAACTGCTCACCAGGGATCAATGAGTAGTCGGTGTGCTGCGCATCCAGCTGCGCGGTCAAACGCCAACCTGGCATGACCTGTTCAGACCAGCTTGCATTGGCGCGAATAACGTCAAAATTGGCTTCGGCTGCAGGGTTGGTCATGCTGTATTGCGCAGTTGAATTATTTCCGCCGGTCACATAATTCTTGAAATAGCCAATTTGAAAAGCCCGCTGGCGAGAATCCTGCGCCTCGGTCAGGGAATACGACACGCCCACAGGCCGACTTTCCAGTTCAGGCACCAGGCTTGGGCCAAAACCATTGAGTTGCACCTGACTGACAAATTCTTTGATTTCATGAGAAAAAGTGAGTCGCGCGTCAAACCCCGCCAAGCGATCCAGTAATTTCACCCAACGAATGGCCACGGTGGTACCCGCACCCGCCACCGACACGGAACTGGCAGATGGGCCAGACCCCACACTCAAATTGCCCGCATCGACGTTGGAATCGCTGTAAGCCATTTCCAGCATGGAATCCAGGGAATAGAACGGCACCTTGTAATTCAAGCCGAAGACTTCAACATCCGACCACCGCCCAGGCGAGGTCACGTATTGAAACGAGGCCATGTGGCCTTTGTTGAATGCATTGTTGTGTTGCAGGGCCAGGCCCATGCGAAAGTCACCGGTGGCATTGGTGCCTGAATTGTCGAGTGTTAAATAAGCTGCCAAGGGATTTTGATCAGACACCTGTACTTTGGCATCCACCAAGCCGGGCTTGTCGCTGGGTTCAAGGCGAACACGTACAATTTTTGCCGGATTGTCATTGATCAGACGCAGGTTTTTGTCCATGTCGACGGTGTTGATCAGGGCACCGGGCTGCAACACCACCAAACTTTGCTGAATGGATTCTGCGGTGAAATGATCATTGCCAGCCACGGTCACCACATCGAGTCGGGCATCCACAATTTGCAGCTTGAGCTTTTCTCCCGGCGTAATTTCTTGCTCAGGAATGAGCACACGAACAACCTCATAGCCCGCCTCGGCGTGTAGTTGCTCCACCGCCACGGTGGCCGCTCGTAAATCAGTAAAGGTGATTTCTCTTCCTGAAAAACCCTGCAATATCGACATCACTTGATCGCGCGGCACCAATTCTGGGCCCAACACCTCAAAACCGGAAAGCTGGAAGCTGGGTTCCTGATATTTGTCGCTGCTGGACTTCGAATTGGCTGTGCTTTCAGGCAAGGGTTGTGCATTCGCGAACTGCAAATGCGAATTGACCAACAGCACCACTGCACAGGCGACTGCGGATAGTTTGAATTTCATAGAATTGTTGTGTAACCGTTAAATGTTAAAAATCATTCCGGCCGATAAAATGCGCAGCGGCTGGCTTCCCGGATACTGCTGTAACTCTTTTTGAATCTGGTCGTGTTCTCTGGGTTTTAGGTGACTAATCCAGATTTCACATGCTGCGTTTAATTTTTGAAGCTCACCAAACAACAAACTTGGGCACAAATGCTTGGCCAAATCTGCAAGCCATTTTTCCTTATCGGGAAAAGCAGCCTCGATAAAGAAATAATCTACCTTTTTTGCCTGGTTGATAAGGGTGAACAACCGGTCTGTTTGGTGTGTGTCTCCAGAAAAGCACCATCCACCTGTGGGCGTATCAAGGAATACACCCACGGCAGGCACCGTGTGGTCCACTGCCACCGTTGTAATTCTGCGTTTACCGAATACCAGTTCTTCTTCAGGCTGTATCTCAACATACTCCAGTACCGGGTTTTCTGCATTCGGAATTTTTGAGAAGTCAGGCCATATTTCCTCATTGAAAATATGCTGTTGCAAGGCCTTGATTGTGGGGGGGGTGGCATAGACCTTCAACGGGCGTTCACGACCAACGCCCACCGTATCGATCAGGAAGGGCAATCCACAAATGTGATCAAGATGTGAATGCGTGATGAAGACATGCTCAATTTGCTCCAAGCGAGCAAAGTCAAGCTCGCACAACCCTGTGCCTGCATCGATCAAAATATCGCTGTCGATCAGGAAGCTAGTTGTTCCTTGTCCGGGGATACCGATACTGCCGCTGCAACCCAACACCTCTACTGTAGAGTGTTTTTGCATCAAAGCCTCGTAAGAATGACGACTGCGTTGTTATGTAATTTTGTGAAGTAAACCCAGTATATCCGGAATTGCCTTACGCCCAGCCTCGTAACCCAAGGCAACGATCTCTTCTCTGCGCTCAAACTCCATCAATCCGATTTGCTCGATCGGAGGTTGAACATACAAATCACTAATCACCTTGGCTTGCCTTGATTTCTCAATGCCACCCAGCTCAATGACCCGCATGAGCGACTTCATCATGCTGGGCATTTGCACGCTGCCCTCATCGACCATGTGCGCGGTGATGTCTTCCTCAAGCCCAACATCCACGGTGAGAATTTTTCGTGCGCCGCGGGCACGCATGCAATCAACAGGCACATTGTTGACCAGTGCGCCATCTACCATGACATGCCGACCCGCCATGAAAGGCTCAAAAAACACGGGAATCGACGTACTGGCGCGCACCGCCTCCCACAACGGGCCTTGTTCAAACAAAAACTGATTGCCCGAGGTCAAATTGCAGCTCACCGCGAAAAACGGAATGGGTTGATCTTCAATCAACAAATCTCCGAATACGCTCTGGTACATGTCATTGACTGCCTTGCTTTTTACAAAACCGTGTTTGGGTATCCAGTAATCAGTCAGTTTGAATGGCAATCCTTTTTTAAAACTGGTAGCCAGCACTTTGTTCACTTCTGCTGAAGATCGACCCGACGAAATCAGGGCGCCAACCAGTGCACCCATGGATGTTCCACCCACAGAGTCAACCACCACACCGGCCTCTTCAAGCGCTTGAAAAAATCCGGCATGCGCAAACCCGCGGGCACCACCACCGCCAAGCACCAAACCAAGAGTCAGCCCCAGCACATGGCGTGCCGTGCGTGCATTGTCTGAATGGTGCCCCCGCCGCACATGCAGCAGTTTGAAACCGCTGCCAAATTCTTTGTGTATACGCTCAACCACCGACTGCTCAACCCAGCCCGCCTCGTGAACAAGGACAAACCAAACGGGCAAATCATCGTTGGCCGATTTCAGTTGTGCCCTCAATAATTCGCAACTGCGCGAATCATTCAAGGTACTTGCGCAGAGCATCACCACCATGCAATCCACTTCTTCGATCAGGCGGTCGTCCAGTTGCTCCAGCGGTTCAGTCTCGATCATTTCCACCAGCCAGCTTGTCGCACTGAGCGAATGGGGTGGCGTCACATCGCTGAGCTGCTTCCATCGCCGCAATTCGCAATGCCGTGCCATGGCAGACTGAAAACCTTCGATCGCCTGCGTGTTAAAACCCTCGGGCCGAACAAATGACTGAAACAAAATAAATTGATGCTGCTTCAAAGGACCGCTGTACCCGAGTTCTCGCTTGAATCGGGACACCAACATTCGGATAAGGTGATGGTAGACCGATCTGCTGTACTCGCCGAATTGTTCCAGGGCAGCCTGATCGATCTGGAGTAGAACACTGTCGCGGCGGGCAGAAATTGTGAGCGTGCGAGGGGCTTGGTCAAAAAAACCAAGTTCGCCGATCATTTCACCTGGATAAAAAGAGAGGGTAATGTCTTGAAAACCATCCGGACGAAAACGCTGCCCTTTCAGCTGGCCTTGTAACAAAAGGTAAAAATGGAGACTGGCCTCACCTTGTTCAAACAAGGTGTCAGCACGGCGCAAATGAACCAGTTTTGCCAACCGAATTAACTGCTCAGCTTCACTTGGCTGAATTTCGAGCTTTTTAGACAAAAGCTCAACGGCATAACTCAGCTCTATCACTGGCAAGTCAGCGGGTTCGGACAAAGGGGCACCGTTATAAGAATAATTTGACTGAATGTTAGCAAACTATTGCCTTGCCAAACACCTACCCCCATGGGGCCCCCGATCCGCGATTGCCTATCGATTCAGAAATCCTTTGAAGGCATCTTTTAATTTTTCCTCCGCCTTGCCTTTCAATTCTTCCTTTTTCTCATCTATTTTGGGTTGCAGTTTGGCTTTTGCGGCCTCCTTGGCCAGTTCTTTGAACTGCAACTCCCATTGAACCCCGGTGAACGGGCCATACAGGCGAACAGGCACGGTCACTCCGTTCAAACCGGAATCAAGTGTTTTGCCATCCTGGCCGGTGCTGGTTGCGACCACGGACGCTTTGGCCAAGTAATCAAGGCTGTTCTTGACCAGGTTCACTTGCCCGGCACCACCAATTCGAAACAGCGGCGCCATCACGCTTAAATCGTTCGAAGTTGCAACGCCATTGGCAATGTCAAAACTAACTGCGAGGGAACTGAAATCGGTTTTCTGGGTGGAATCTGTTTTTTGCGTGGCATTGCTGCCGCTGCTTAGCAGCGATTTGGCATTGCGAAACCGCTCGGCCAGGTTGATGCCTTTAATGGCCCCGTCTTGCAAACTGACAGACACCTTGCCATCCAGCGCGGCCTTCATCTGGTTCACGGTATTGCCGGTGGTGCGAATATTGATTCCCACATTGCCCTTGCCCTCCACCATGTCTTTGTCCAGCAAGGCTTTGATCACCGGTTGAACCTGAACACCGGTCATGTTCTGGTTCACGGTCACGGTTTGGGTGTTTGCATCGGCGGTGATCACACCCTTGGTTGATCCACCATACAACTTTGCATCCAATGGAGAAATAGTCAGCTTGCCACCCCGCGCCACTGCCTTGGTTTTCACTTGCTGAGCCTGAAGATTGGACACCTTCAATTCACCAATATTGGCGGTAATGTCCAGATTCAAATTGCGCAAGGGGCTTAGGTCAACTGGCGTGTCTTTGGCGGTTTCTGCAGGCTTGCCTGAATTGGTGGAGTCAGCCGCTTTTTTGGGCGGCAGCAGCGCATCAATGTCCAGCTTGTCTGCGTTCAGCACTGCAGTAATTGCTGGCTTGGTAAAGTTTTTCACTGCCGCTTTCAAATCGAAACGGGTGGCTTCAAATTTCGAATTCAAATCCAGTTCGGCAGTTTTCTCGGTGTTATTGACCACAAGCCGACCTGCCAAGGGCATGCTGGCTTCTTTTTTAGGCAATGCCGGGTCTTTCACATCCAGCTGCCCGGTCAAGGCAGCCAATTCGATTAACTGACTTTTCATGTTCAGGCTCATGGGGCTGGCCAGCTTCAAATTCACTGTGCGCTCGCCTTCCACCAAATTAACCGTGGTGTTCAAGGCTGCAGAAACCGCCTGCTTTAAATTACCCTGCAAGCCAGTCAAATCGATCGTGGCTTTGATACTGCGTGTGGGCTGCTTCAAATCCGCTTTGAAATTGAAAGCTTCGCCGCGGGCAACCGTTTCACTGAGTTCCAGCGAGGGCGAGTTCAAACTGACATCGAATGCGCCCACATTGGGCAATTGCCCTTTGGCCTTGGCATCCAGCGACTGCGCTTTGACTTCCAGCGTTTTCGGGTTTACGTTCAACGTACTGGCCTGCACATTCACATCAGCCTGTTGTTGATCCAGTTGCCCCAACACGGCAAATTTCAGGTTTTCAAAATTGGCATACAGGTTTTCACCCAAACCAAACTCAAGGCGGGTGTTCAGGTCAATGTTCAAATCAGCTTGTGGTTTGTTGGCTTTCACATTGCCCTTCAGTGCAATGTCGGTTGGCACGCCGGGTTCAATGCGGCCGCTTTGCATTGAGAAGTCATTCAGGGAGGCTTGCAGACCTGTTTGATTGTCTGTGTAGGTCACATTTACTTTTTCAAGCGCGATCGAGTCCACCGAGAAATTCAGTGCTTGCTCACCCGCTTGCTGCGTTGGTTCAGGCTCTGCTTGAGGCTCGTCTTTTTTCTCGGGATTGCTCAAGTCATCGAAATTGAACTTGCCTTCGGCGTTTTTCACCACGTTCACAGTGACACCGCTGGCCTGGACAGCGTCGACAACCACTTCGGAACTCAACAGGGGCAATAAGGCCAATGAAATGCTGACCTTGTCCGCTTTCAGAAATTGATCGGTGCTTTGAAATTCAGAGAGTGTTACGCCATTCAGGTCGGCGCCAATCGAGGGAAACCACTTTAACTGCACAGGGCCGGTGAATGCCAAATCACGCTGCTGTTTTTCCTTGACCACCGCACTGGCTTTATTCAACAAAGCCTGCTGGTCAATGGTATTCACCAAAATCGCTGCGGTGGCTGCCAATACAACTGGCACCCCCACCACAATGCCCACACCCCATGCAATCGCCTTTTTCATGGCGCACCTCCCTTAAGCTGCTTGTTCGTCCGTGGTCTGGCTGATCTTGCTCCACACACTTGGGCCTTTGGCCACTTTTTCAATCTCGGTCAAATAAGCCACGTGCAAAGCCAGCTCATCCTCAGTCGGTTCGGGCTCTGGCAAATCCAGGGCGCTAAGTTTAATGCGCTCTACACCGTCATCGTCATGGTGTGCATTCAGATCAATCACCAGGCTATCTTGCCCGCGTGTCATGGCCAAATACACCTCAGCCAGAATTTGCGAGTCAAGCAAAGCGCCGTGCAATTGACGGTGCGCATTGTTCACGCCAAGTCGGTCACACAACGCATCCAGATTGTTGCGTTTGCCGGGAAACATTTCACGCGCCATGCCCAGGGAGTCAATGACGCCATCCACATAATCGGCCATCTTGCCCAAACCAAGGCGTTCAAGTTCGCCATCCAGAAAACCGATGTCAAATGATGCGTTGTGAATGATCAGCGTGCTGCCTTGCACAAAGTCGAGAAAATCTTTGGCGATCTGTTTGAATTTGGGCTTGTCCGCCAACATTTCACCGGAAATTCCATGCACCTGAAAAGCGCCCTCATCCACCTCGCGTTCAGGATTGACGTATTGGTGAAAATGATGATCGGTGACTTGCCGTCCGTTCACCTCAATACAACCAATTTCAATAATGCGGTGGCCTTGCCGAACTTCCAGACCAGTTGTTTCAGTATCGAGTACCACGTATCTCATTGTTTCATCACCTTTTCTACACCAAGGTTTGCCAACGCATCGGCCTTTTCGTTACCGGGGTTGCCGGAATGGCCTTTTACCCAGTGCCAGCGAACCAAATGGCGCACGCTGGCTTCGTCCAGTATTTGCCACAAGTCGGCATTCTTCACCGGCTTTTTGTCCGAGGTTTTCCAACCGTTCATCTTCCACTTCGGCATCCACTCCAATACTCCTTTACGCACGTACTGCGAATCGGTGTACACGTCGATGCTGCAGCGCTTCTTCAAAGCATTCAATCCTTCAATGACAGCAGTCAGTTCCATGCGATTGTTGGTGGTATTCAATTCACCGCCACACAATTCTTTGGCATGGTCACCCGATTGCAAAAACACACCCCAACCACCTGGCCCCGGGTTGCCTTTGCATGCCCCGTCGGCATACATCACAACGCTGGCAATTCTCTGTTCACTCACAATAAAATCCTGTTGGCCTTATCCACGGTCGCCTATTGTAGGTGTTTTATTCAGCGCCTTATTGGCCACAGGTTTCAGTTGACGCGCGGATACTTTTTTGTCCTTGAAAGCAGGGCCAATCAAACGCATGCCGCGCACGCGCTTGACTGCGCATACAAAATAGACTGCGCCACAGACGGGCCACCACCGGTCGCCCGCATGCTCCATGAAACCCATGTGGCTCAGGCCCTTCTCGGTGAAGGCGGGAAAGCGATAGCAACCAAAACGACCAAACTCGGGTTCACAGGAAAGCAGTTTCAACCAGTCCTTCAAGCGACTCAAATGAATGGGTTCACAACCTTCTGGCCACACAGGTGCCCAGCGTTTCAGGGCGGCATGGCGCAAGCCCCACAATGACATTGGATTAAAACCGGTAATAACCACGCGCCCTTCGGGCATTAACACCCGCTCTACCTCGCGCAGCAACTGGTGAGGATTCTCAGAAAATTCGAGCACATGCGGCAACACGATCATGTCCAGCGATTTGCTCTCGAAAGGCAATTCTTCAAACTCGGCAAAACAATCCGGGCTGATCACCTCGACACCGGCAGGCTTGTCGGCCACCAAACCCTGCTGCACATAGGCTTTGTGCGGAATGCGGCTTTCTTTGAGACCATCGACCAAGCGGGTGCCAAGTTGCACCGCCCTGAAGCCAAACAGATCGGGCACCACTGAATCGATCCATGCCTGCTCACGACTTGTGAAGTACCGGCCCGCTGGCGTGCTCAACCATGCGTCGAGTGCTAACATTTGAGCTTGTTGTGTACTCAGTTCGTTCAGGGGTTCAGATGGAATCATTCAAGTCTTCTCAAGTTTCGAATTGGTCGGTCTACGGCATTCCGGCCTTTCAGGACAATTACCTTTGGGCGATCGTGCATGAACCCAGCAAGGCCTGCATGGTAGTAGACCCTGGTTGTGCCAAGTCGGTTCAAGATTTTCTGGACGCCCGTGGCTACCATCTTAGCGGTATTTTGATCACCCATCACCACATGGACCACGTGGGGGGAATTGATGCGCTGTTGGGCAAAGCAAAGAAAGACCTGCCGGTGTATGGACCCGCCAGCGGACGGATTGCGCAAATCAATCGCCCGGTGCGCGAGGGCGACACGGTGGATGTTCACTGCCTGGTGGCAAAAGTTCTGGAAGTACCGGGCCATACGCTGGATCACATCGCCTACGTGATCGAGCTCAAAGACACCATGAACAGCGAGGAAGTCTGGATGTTTCCCGGCGACACACTGTTTTCCGGCGGTTGCGGCCGCTTGTTCGAAGGCAGCCCCCAGCAAATGTTCGAATCGCTTCAAAAACTCAATCAATTTCCTGCAAATACCCGGGTGCACTGTGCGCATGAATACACAGAATCCAATATGCGCTTTTCGCGAGCCTACGCACCAGACTCCAAAAAAATTGAAGATCGAGAAAGTGAAGTCCGCAGAATTCGGGAACAAGGATTAAGCACTATTCCGACAACACTGGAGACCGAACGGCTCAGTAATTTGTTTATCAATGCAGCAAACCCCATTGAATTCAAACAAATACGTGAGGCAAAAGACAAATTCTGATCGCAATAATCAATTAACATTATTTTACGATCACACTTATTTGAAATAATTCAAGGGGTATCACTCAAGCTGGGGCATGGGTCAACTCTCGATTGACCTACACAAAAGTTCAACATAGGATGCACTTTCGTTTCGCACTTCGCCCTGCCCGGCACCCATACCCTTTGAAACACGACTCGTTCAAAAATGGAATCAAGCACGCAGTTAAAACGCCCTCCTTGGGACGTTTCAAGGCGATGCTGACGGTTTTGGCCGGTCTATTTCTCGGGCCCAACCTTGCATGGGCCAACACCCAGCAAGCAGAAATTGCACTAAACGGTGGCAACGAAGACGCACAACTGTTTGGACTGGTCGCACCAAACCCTGGACTTGAATTGAAACTGTCAGGTCCTCTGAAGCTGATCACACTTGATTTTGCTGAAGAACCGGGCGATGTGTGGGCCGACATCCGAAAAGGCTTTTCAATACCCGACCTTGAAACACCGGCGATCAAAGTTCGGGAACGTGCGCTGCTGAAAAACAAACGCCTGGTCAACACCATGCTGCAGCGTTCCGAGCCCTATATTTATTTCATCGCCCAGGAATGTGCAAAACGCGGTATGCCCTCCGAGCTTGCGCTGCTGCCTTTCATCGAAAGCCAATTCAATCCGCATGCCCGCTCTCCGTCGGCCGCTGAAGGTTTGTGGCAGTTTATTCCCAGCACAGGTCGTCAGTTTGACTTGAAACAAAACACGTGGGTGGATGAACGCCGGGACCTGGTGGCCTCAACCCGAGCCGCACTGGATTACCTGACCTACCTGTACGACATGCATGGCGACTGGCACCTGGCCTTGCTTTCCTACAACTGGGGCGAAGGATCCGTGTTAAGGGCAGTAAAAAAAGCACAAGAGGCTGGCCTGGAACCCACCCTGGACAATCTTGAATTGCCCCTGGAAACAAAACATTACATTCCCAAATTACAGGCTTTGAAAAACCTGATCCAAAACCCGGAGCGCTTCGGGACCACTTTGCCCAAGTTTCCCAACAAGCCTTACTTTGCGGAAATCAAACGCAGCGCAGACGTTGATCTGCGAGAAATTGCCAGACTGGCAGGCGTTGAACTGGAGATAATTCGCAAATTAAACCCAGGCTTGAACCAACCAATTTTGTATGCAGCCCACAGCAACACACTTCTGGTACCCATTGAGTACAGCGCAAAAATTCAGGCAAGCCTGAGCGTATACAAACCACCCAAACCCCAACGCAGCTACACCGTGAGGAAAGGAGACACCTTGGGTGAAATTGCAGCGCGTTTTGACGTGAGCGTTAAGGCTTTGCAACGCCTCAACGGATTGGGCAAGAAGAAGCTGATCAAACCCGGAATGAAATTGGGCATTCCCAACGCCCCAAAGCCAGGCAACTGGGAATCCTGAATTGTTACAACACAGGTGCAGCGTCGATTAGCTGGCGGGTGTAGGCATGCTGAGGATTGGCAAACAAATGTTCTGCAGAACCTCGTTCAACGACATCGCCGTGCCTTAGCACCACCACTTCATCGGCCAGATACTGCACCACAGCCAGGTTGTGGGTAATGAACAGCAAGGCCACGCCTGTTTCGTTTTGCAATCGTTTGAGCAAATTCAGTATTTGGGCTTGCACTGAAACATCTAGCGCAGAAGTGGGTTCATCACAAATCAAAATTTTCGGCTCAGATACCAAGGCACGCGCAATCGCGATGCGCTGGCGTTGCCCTCCAGAGAACTCATGCGGAAAACGCGCAAGTGCCTCGGCGGGCATGCTGACTTGTTCGATCACTTTCGCGATTCGCAAGGCGCGGGCCTGCGCATCCATGTCAGGACGCAAACTCAGCAATGGTTCTTCCAGAATTTCAGCAATTCGGTGGCGCGGGTTCAGCGAGGCAAAGGGATCCTGAAACACGAATTGAATTTTAGAGCGCCAGCCTTGGGGGCCACGTTCGGCCCACTGGCGAAGTGGTCGGCTTTCCATTAGCACATCGCCGTCTACTTTCGCATTGCTGCCCAGCAGGCCCAACAAGGCCCGGGCGGCTGTGGTTTTACCCGACCCTGACTCGCCCACCAAGGCCACGGTACGGCCCTGTTGCAAGGTTATATCCAGCTTGTTTAAAACAGGTTTGAATTGTTTTTTCAGCAAACCGCTTTTTTCAGGATAGGCCACTGACAGCGACACAGTTTGCAAAACCACTTTGCCCTGTTTACCGATCGATACCGAGTCATCGGCAGCCTGCAAATTGGCCTGTGGTTTCTTGAACGACAAATCAGCATGGTAAAAACAGCGCACGACATGGGTGTCTGTGGCAGCACTCAATTCAGGAGTGCTCTCTTGGCAATTGTCTTGCGCATGCATGCAGCGGGCGGCAAACCTGCAACCCGGCTGCGGGTTGACCAAAGAGGGCACCCGGCCCTCCAGCGCATACAAGGTCTGCCCGCGCTGGGCCTGGCTTGGCAAGGACTTCACCAGTGCGTGGGCATACGGATGCCGCGGCGCCGCAAAAAACTCGGCGGTGCTGGCTTTTTCAACCAGTTGGCCTGCATACATGAGCCCCACCGTGTCAGCCATTTGCTTCACGATGGCCAGGTCGTGCGTAATCAGCAGCATGGCCATGCCCTGCTCACGCTGCAGAGTTTTCAGCAAATCCAGCACTTGGGCCTGAATGGACACATCCAGGGCGGTAGTGGGTTCGTCCGCGATCAGTAAGTCGGGCTTTACACTCAAAGCCATGGCGATCATCACCCGCTGCTTTTGCCCGCCCGACATTTCAAATGGGTACTGTTGCAGGCGTTTTGCGGGCTCGGGAATGCCCACCCGTGCAAGCCATTCCTCGGCCTCTTTCAAAGCCTGTGCCTTGGCAGCGCCGGTGTGCAAACAAATGATTTCAGTGAGCTGATCGCCCACGGTCATCACCGGGTTCAGGCTGGTACCGGGCTCCTGGAAAATCATGGCAATGCGTTTGCCCCGCAAGGTTCGCATGGCAGTTTCGCTGATACGCAATACGTCCGTACCCTCGGTACCGGCAATACCCTCACTTAATTTCACTTGTCCGGCCACAATGGCGCCACTGTCGGGCAGCAAGCGCGCAATGCTCAGCGCTGTCATGGACTTGCCACAACCCGATTCGCCCACCAAGGCGAAAGTCTGCCCCTTTTCAATGGCCAGAGAAATGTCGTCCAATGCATGCACCCAACCGGCCTCGCTGGCCAGCCGGGTAGAAAGTCCGTGGATGTCGAGCAAACTCATACGCTTACACCCTTACCAAAGATTGTTTCAACTGGCGTGCGCGGGGATCGAATGCATCACGCACGGCATCGGCAAACAGGTTGGCTGACAGCACCAGCAACAGCATGAATACAAACGCTGCCACCAGGCTCCACCATACAATCGGTTCACGGCTTAACTCCAACCGTGCCGCATTAATCATGGTGCCGTAACTGAAGGTACTTGGGTCTACGCCCACGCCCACATAACTCAGCACGGCTTCGGCCAGCACCAGGCCAGAGAAATCCATCACCATGGCGATCAGAATCAGGTGCATCAAATTGGGCAACAAATGCGAGAACAGAATTTTTACGCTGGAAACACCACTGGCCCGTGCTGCGAGAATGTAATCCTGCTCGCGCATTTTCAATACCTCGCCGCGAATTAGTCGGGCAAGCCCTGTCCAACTGGTCAAGCCCAAAATAGCGCACAGGAAAAACAGGCGAAGGTCTGCCTTTTCAACCGAGGATGCAAATGCTTCGGGGTTGGCATCCAGTGCAACCTGCAACATCAGTACCGTTGCGGCAATCAGCAGCACGGAAGGAATGGAATTCAAGGTGGTGTAGATGTACTGAATAATGTCATCGACCCAACCCCTGAAATAACCAGCGGCCAAACCCATGGCAATGCCCACGGGCAGTGTTAGCAAAGTGGTCAACAAGCCAATCAGCATTGCGGTGCGCAGGCCTTTCAAGGCGATGTAAAACACATCAACACCCACCTTGTCGGTGCCCAGCACATGGTAGGCCTCGGCCCACTTCCAAACCACACCGCCGAGAATACACAACACAAACAAGGTCCACACCACAGCCTGATATGCACCACTGCCGGTGAACACACTGATGTTGTTTTGGTGTTCGGCATTGGACATGGCCCGGCGAATAATCCACAAGGCCGAGAGGAAAAATGCCCACAACACCGCACCGCCCAGTGCGCCTTGATACGCCCGTTTCAACAGGTCCTGGCCTTTCAGGCTTTCATCTTGCAGGTGCGCACCACCAAACTGCAAACGGGCATAATCGCGCACGGGTTTGCCGTTCAACTCCATGGTCTCTTTGCTCAGGGCTCGAGTGGCCAGGGGCGCGGAATACGATTTTTCGCGCTCGTAGGCCAATGGGCCCAAGGCGACGTCCAGCACCGAAATGATGGGATTGGCATAGCGGCTTTGTTGGTCAACATTCAACCGAAGATGAACACTGTCCAACAAGGTAATGACCACCGCCAACAGCAGAATCACCAAACTGGCACTGGCAATTTTTGATTGAAACACCAAACCCCAAGAAGCGCGCGACAACGGGCTTTTGATCACACTGCGGGCATAGGCCAATACGCCCAAAACCAGCAGCCAAATGAGTACATCAGTGAGCAATAGTGTGGGTATCATCAGCCAGCGCCCTTTAAGCCAAACGAACCCGAGGGTCCGCGATGGTGTAAGCAATGTCGGTCAAAATCAAACCCACCAAATAAAGCACGGAACCTATGAACACCATGGCACGTACAATTGCGAAGTCTTGCGACTGAATGGCCTCGATGGTGTAACTGCCCAAGCCGGGAATGCCGAAAAACGATTCGGAAATCAGTGAACCCATGAACAACAGGGGAATGACCGTGACGGAGCCAGTGAGGATTGGAATCAGCCCGTTGCGCAACACATGCCGCCCCAGCACTTGCACTTCCGACAAGCCTTTGGCGCGTGCGGTTCGCACATAATCTTTGTTGATTTCTTCAAGGAAAATGGTGCGGTACCAACGCGTACCACCACCCAAGCCACTGACCACGCCAATGAAAACAGGAAGGATCAGGAAACGCCAAGCATCAAGGCCCGAGTCATATCCGGAAATTGGTACCAGCGCCAGTGTTTTCGAGAACAGATACTGACCACCGATGATGTAGAACAAACCGGAAATGGACATGGCCAGTACACACAACACCACGCCAGATAAATCAAGGTAGGTGCCCCTGAAAAATGTCAGCAGCAACGACAGCACAATGTTCAAAAACAAACCAAGAATGAATACCGGAACGGCCAAAGCCAGGCTGGGCCCTGCACGCTTCGCAATTTCATTGGCAATGTTGCGGCCGTCGTCCGAACTGCCAAATTCGCCCACAAACATGGGTACCGACTTTTGAAAGAAAATGGTTTCTGTCAACTTGCCTGTGGCTTGCGCTTCGCTGTTGATCAGCAGTGGCAAGTCGTACCCCTTCTCCCGCTTCCATTGATCCACCGACTCTTGCGAAACCCGCTTGCCACCCAATGCCAAACGGGCCATGTCATCGGGACTGTTCACCTGAAAAAACAACACAAAGGTAATCAGGTTGACGCCCAATAGCACCAACAAACCGTACAACACACGGCGCAGCAAATAGTTGCCCATCAGCGTTGCCCTCCGGTGCTTTTGGCCAAATCTTCGCGGATACCCATGGCCTGTTCGCGGCGTTTCCATGCAGCCCATGCTGGCCAGATAAACAACGCCAGTGCAATCAACAGCACTGGAATGGGCCACCACTCAGGCTGATTCCATTCTTTCCTGGCAGCGTCGCGCTTGGCCGTGTCGATTGTTTTGTATTTAATGCTGTTGCGCGCAAGGTCGTTGGGTTTCACATTCCCGTACCACTCGTGAATCAGACCAAACTGCTGGGGCACAAAAGCAAACAGCCACGGCGCATCGTCTTGAACCAGATCAGTCATTTGGGAAATAATTTGTGCGCGCTCCTCGTTGTTCGGCATGGTTTTCATGCGCTCAAACATCGCGTCGTACTGCGCGTTGGAATAATTCGATGCGTTTTCACCCGCAGTTTTTGCTCGACTATTGGGGCCATAGAGCAGGAACAAAAAGTTTTCCGGATCGGGGTAATCGGCATTCCATCCCAGGAAGAAAATTTGCGCATTGCCCTTGCGGATTTTTTCCTGAAAACGATTCCAGTCTGTGGCCCGAATATCCAGCTGAATGTTCAATTTGGCAAACTGCTTGCGGTACCAGTCAAAGCGGGCTTTGTCGCCAGGGCCCCCACCGGTGGTGTCTAAAGCCAAAGTCAAAGGTTGCCCTGTTTTCGGATCAATACCGTTGTTGTAGCCAGCCTGTTTCAGCAAAGCCAATGCATCTTCAACGGGCTTGCGCACTGGCTTGCCATCGACAATGTTGTACACCTGCGTGTTGTAACCCGCCTCGCCATCCTCAAAGCCGAACAAACCTGGGGGTACAGGCCCGTGTGCGGGTACAGCACGGCCATTGGTAAATATCTGCGAAAACTCTTCCCAATCCATAGCGATTGCAATCGCCTGACGAAGCAACTTGGCGCGCTCGGCATCTTGGGCAGATTGACCTGGCCCAACCACAGGATCGAGCCAGTTAAAGCCCAGATAAAACATGCTGGTGGACAAAGAAGTTTCCAGACGAATGCCCTTCTCGGCCATTTCAGGGGTCAGGGCCGCGTCGCCATCTGCACTAGCGCGAATGGCTTGGTCGAAGGTGTCGGCACTGACACCGGAGGTGTCGTAATAGCCCTGCAAAAACTTGTTCCAGTAAGGAATGCCTTCTTTCTCGCGCGTGAACACGACTCGATCAATGAATGGCATGGTTTTACCAGCATCGGCGAGCAACCCTTTGGTTTCGTCGTCAGGCTCACCTTCTGAAGGATAGGGCTCACCCCGGTGGTTGGGATTGCGAGTGAGCACCATGCGGGAATTCGGATCGTTCTCGGTCAGCATATAGGCGGCAGTACCCACGGGCCACCAATCCAATACCAGGTTATTTTCAATGAACCCTTTTTGGCTGTAAAAGGCATCGGCTTCCCAGGGAATGGGTGCAAAAAACGGCATGGCCAACCAGTAAATAAACTGCGGGTATTTGCCGTTTACGCGGATTTCAAGGGTGTGGTCGCCCAGCGCTTGGGCACCAGGCAAATCGAATTCGCGCAAATCAAGCCACGGCAAATCTGCAGTGGCAGGCGGAAACGCGTCGCCAGTTTCCTTCTGGATTTTTTCTTTCAGCGCTTTGTCGTGTTCTTGCAGGGTTTTGGACAACTCGCCCAAACCGACCACGTAGTCACCCATGTGCCCCAAAATTGGCGACACAATTCTGGAACTTGCCAAGCGCTTGATCTCGTACACGTAGTCGTGTGCGGTCAGTTCACGCGTGCCCTGCACCTCGAATTGCAGGGGGCTGTTGTACTTGCGGGCTTCGTCGCCCAGTTGGTGATACAAAAAATTGCCTTGCTCATCTTTGGCAAACGCAGGGTGCGGCTGGTATTTGATGCCCGGCTTTAATTGAATGGTGTAAACACTGGTTTTGACGGCGTCCAAGGGCGCATCGTCGGGTAACACATTGCCCGCATCATCCAGGTAAACGGGCGTTGGCATGGCCGCAGCCGCCAGCGGTTCAAGCTGATAAGGGCGTTTCAGATAATGGTACTGAAACAGCGGTTCGTAAATTTGGTAGGTGAATTCGGCTTCGTCTGACGTATAGGACTGCGCCGGGTCCAGGTGTTTGGGCCGAGCTGTGAAGGCGGTGTAAAGGGTGTTGAGTTTTTTGTCTGTGGCGGTTTCAACATAGGGATTGTTGGGTGCTTTGCTACATGCGGCCAAGGAAAGGCCCAAAGCCGCCGCCACAACAAAACCACCACTCCACTGAACTGCTTTTGCGAAACGCTGGAAAACTGCCAAAAAACCACCCTCGCACTGTTGTTTTTTTAGATGGCCTTATTTAACCACGCCAAACGCGCTCCGGACCCGTGTCAGCATGAATCCAGCCACCTTTTGAACCGACCCGGAAGTAAAAGCCCACGCCGCCAGCACGGAAACCTTCTACCAACTCACCCAATACCTTGGGGTGCAAGCCGGGCAGCCGGAAATCAACCGCCTGTCCTTTCAAGTGCAAAGAATTTCGGGCTGCGGGCAGGCCTTGTTCAATCAGGCGAGAATTGGTTTTGAGGCTACGATAACCCGAGGTGATTTCAACCGGGGCAACAAAGCCATAACGACGAACAAAGGCCTGTGCAGCCCAAAGGGTGTCGATAATTTGCGTGTCCATGCGGAAAATCTGATTTGCCTGCACGTCTCGAAGCAAACCACAAATCTGTTCGTAGGCGATTGGGTTAAGATGTCCGTCTTTCCAGTAAGTAATGTTCAAGCGCTCGCCCGATTGTGGGCGTACCATTTCAAGGGTGCGCGGTTGCAACCAAAATGTCAGGTCAACCAGCCCCGGATCGAACAAATCGGGTGGAGGAAGCAAATCGGAACCAGCGGCCAAAACGCCGCGATTCAGAAATGTGTCTACCGAGCCAATAACGGCCAAAGTGCTTACCGCTTTGAGAAATGATCGTCGGTCGAAATTGTGCATTGCCATAACTTAAGAATTTACTTGAACTTATAATATGAGTTCTTTGAAAAAAAGTCACTAATCCATGTCAACAGATCGCCAAAATCAAACAGTTCGCACCCGTTTTGCACCCAGCCCTACCGGCTATTTGCATTTGGGTGGCGCCAGAACCGCTTTGTACAGCTGGGCTTTTGCCCGCCACCACAAGGGTCAGTTCATTCTTCGCGTGGAAGACACCGATGTTGAGCGGTCTACGCCCGAAGCCGTTCAAGCCATCATGGACGGCATGGCCTGGTTGAACCTGGATTACGATGAAGGCCCGTTTTTCCAAATGCAGCGCATGGACCGTTACCGGGCCATGATCGACAAACTGCTTGAAAAAGGCGATGCCTACCTTTGCTACTGTACGCAAGATGAGTTGAATCAAATGCGTGAAAAGCAACGGGAAAATGGTCAGCGCATTCGTTATGATGGCATCTGGCGACCCGAGGCTGGCAAAGTGCTGCCCGCGCCACCCGCCGACGTCAAGCCTGTGGTGCGCTTCAAAAACCCCTTGAGCGGCGCTGTAAGCTGGGACGATTTGGTGAAAGGGCCCATTTCAATCAACAACGAAGAAATGGACGATTTGATTATCGCCCGCCAGGACGGCACGCCCACCTATAACTTTTGCGTGGTAGTGGACGACTGGGAAATGAAAATTACCCATGTGATTCGTGGCGACGATCACATCAACAACACGCCGCGCCAAATCAATATTTTGAAGGCGCTGGGCGGTGAGCAGCCCGTTTACGGCCACATTCCGATGATTCTTGGCCCCGATGGCGAGAAACTGTCCAAGCGCCACGGCGCGGTCAGTGTGGTGCAGTACCACGAAGAAGGGTTTTTGCCCGACGCCATGATCAACTACCTGGCCCGCTTGGGCTGGAGTCACGGCGATGACGAACTTTTCAGCCGCGAGCAATTGATCGAGTGGTTTGACTCGACCAACCTGTCGAAATCGGCCGCACAGTTCGACCCTGAAAAACTGAAATGGGTGAACGCCCATTACATGAAACAGGCCCCGAAAGAATTGCTGCTGTCGGACTTGCAAACCCGCCTGGAGCAAGACGGTGTGAATGCATTTGAAGGCCCCAAACTGAATGATGTGCTGGATGTGGTGCTTGAACGCGCCTCCACCTTGGTGCAACTGCGCGACGAAGCCGCGCTATTTTACAAAGTGCCACAGGTGAATGCTGAGGAGCTGGCCCCCATGCTGGCCGAAGCGGGTGTGCGCGCAGCGCTTGCCGAATTCAACGAGGGCCTGAACGGTGTGGACTGGAATGTGGAAGCACTGAATGGTTTGGTGAAAGCCACCATTAAAAACCACGGCTTGAAAATGCCCAAGCTGGCCATGCCCTTGCGTTTGATGTTGACGGGCATCACGCAAACGCCTTCAATTGACAAGGTAATGAACTTGCTGGGCAAGCACACTGTACAAACTCGAATTGCGCAAGGATTGCAATCATGAGCAACAACAAACCCAAGGCGAACCCTGCCGACTGGGGCACAGCCACCCAGGCCATTCGCGCGGGCAGCCACCGCACTGAATTTGGCGAACATTCCGAAGCGATGTTTTTAACATCGAGCTTTGTGTTCGACAGTGCCGCACAGGCCGCCGCACGCTTTGCCGGTACCGAAGAAGGCAATGTGTATGCCCGCTTTACCAACCCCAGCGTGCAAATGTTTGAACAACGCTTGGCCGTGCTGGAAGACATGGAATATTGCCTGGCCACATCCAGCGGCATGGCTGCCATAACAACAACCTGCATGGGCTTGCTCAATGCAGGCGACCACATTGTTGCGTCGAAGGCTTTGTTTGGCGCCACTGTGCAGTTGTTTGTGAACATTCTGTCGCGCTTTGGTATTGAAACGACGTTTGTGGATGGCACCAGCATTGAGGCTTGGGAAAAGGCGATCAAACCCAACACCAGGTTGTTTTATAGCGAAACACCGTCGAACCCGCTGACTGAAATTCTGGACATGAGGGCGCTGAGCGACCTGGCCAAAAAGCACGGCATTTACAACGTGGTCGACAACTGCTTCTGTACCCCTGCCCTGCAAAAGCCCGTCGATTTCGGCACCGAAATCATTATTCATTCCGCCACCAAATACCTGGATGGCCAAGGCCGTGTGCTGGGTGGTGCCATTTGTGGCCCCAAAGACTTGTTGAAAGACAAAATTCTGCCCGTACTGCGTACAGCGGGCCCAACCCTGTCTGCATTCAACGCCTGGGTGCTGTTCAAGGGTTTGGAAACGCTGAACATTCGAATGTTGGCGCAATCGGCTGCTGCGCTTGAAGTTGCCACCTGGCTGGAAGCGCACCCTGCTGTGAGCAAGGTGTACTACCCGGGCCTGAAAAGCCACCCACAGCATGAACTGGCGATGAAGCAGCAAAAAACAGGTGGTGCAATTGTGTCGTTCGAGGTGAAAGCCATGAACGAGAACGACGCACGCGCCAACGCATGGAATGTGATTGACAACAGCCAATTGATGTCGATTACTGCCAACCTGGGCGACACCCGCACTACGATTACCCACCCTGGCACTACCACGCACGGAAGGCTAAGCCCTGAAGCGCGTGAAGCTGCCGGTATCAAGCAGGGCTTGATTCGCTTGGCGATTGGCCTTGAGGATATTGCCGACTTGAAGAAGGACTTGGCGCGCGGGCTGGGCTGACTGGCCAGGAAGTACGCGAACGGGTAAAAAAAAGCCGCTGATTTTCATCAGCGGCTTTTTCATGACGGAAGTGTGCATTAAACGCGCATTTGGTCTTCGGTCAAACCCTTGGACAAGGCGTCTTTCATCCAGTTTGGACGCTTGCCACGACCAGACCAGGTCAATGAAGATTCCTGAGGGTGACGGAAACGCACCGGCGCTGGTCCCAGTTCGCGTTTGCCCTTGACTTTGCCCCCACCCAATTCTGCAAACAATTCCTCAAGCTTCAAACCTTTTGAAGCAGCAAGTTTCTTTACTTCTTCAATTGCCTGCAATTTAGAACTACGTTCACTCAATTCTTTTTCAATGTCTGACTTCAATTGTTGAAGCTCAGAAGCACTTAACGCCGATAGATTTAGTTTTTTCATTTTTAATTTTAAGAAAGTTTATTAACAAGCCCGATTGTAATTAAATTTGATATTAACCACAAACCACAACCTAAATTGATTACTTAATCAAGTCAAGCGCGAATTTAAAGTGCTCATTTTCTGCACTTTCCAACCATTCAAACACCACCATTTCGGTTGTGACCAGCTCGGCCCCATTGCCCGCCAGCCGGTCAAACGCGGCATCCCGATTTCTCTCAGTTCTGGATCCACAGGCGTCGGTGACAACCCAGACCTCCATTTCCTCATTCAACAAGTCGAGTGCGGTTTGAAGCAAGCACACATGCGCCTCTACACCGGCAATCACAATACTGGGGCGCTCAGAATCCTGATTATTCTTTTGCAAATGCTTGGGCAAACTGCGCGCATTGCCTGCTGGTGCTTTTGAGGTCAGTAAGTCGACCAAACCTTCCGGACAGGCGCTAAAGTGGGTTTTGCGCATTGTGGCTTTGCAAAATGCACCCAGGGCTGGCACAAACGGACCTATTTTGTCCGGAACATGTTCAGTACCAAAAACAGGTACACGCAACTTTTTGGCCAAGGAGGCCAAAATTAGCGCATTGTTATAAACATCATCTGCCTGATGAATGGCAGGCATCAACTTTTCTTGATAATCAATTAAAACCAGTTGGCTTGATTCGTGATTCAATAACATTCGATGTGATAAACCAAAGTGCAAAACAAGAGCATACAAGGTTATTCACAACAAAAACACCACAAACTGAACAACACAAACATTGAATCAACCCTGTTGACTTTCTGTAATCTGCTGGCAATATTTTTCAAGTTCTTCGGGCAAATGGCTGGGGCAAATACCACAACGGCGATTACCTGGCACCGCATAATCAATAAACTTTGGATAGGGTAAATTCAATTTACCCATGATCTCGATAAACTCCTCAAGCGTTTTTTGTTCGCCCAAACGCGGATTTCGACTTTTCTCTTGAGCAATCGAAGAAACCCGCCGGTTTTGATAATCGTGCCCCGGATAAACCAAGGTGTCTTCAGGCAAAGAAAATAATTTTTCCCTCACACTTTTGTACAAGGTGGGTGCATCACCGTTCTGAAAATCGGTTCGCCCACAGCCATCAATCAACAGCGCATCGCCAGTAAATACCCTTTCCCCCAAGCGATAGGAAAAGTGACCATCGGTGTGCCCCGGCGTGTGCAAGGGCTGAATTTCAATACTGCCAATTAAAAACTGTCGGTCTTCTTCAATACCATGGTCGGTGCAAGGCAAACGATCGAAAGCGGGAGCGGCTATCTTGCTGCCCACTTTTTTCTTCAACTCAAGTGCGGCAGTAATGTGATCTGCGTGTATGTGTGTATCCAGGGTATAGGCGAGAGTCAAACCAAGTTCATTGACCACTGCCAGGTCTCGATCGATTGCGGACACCACCGGGTCAATCAACACGGCCTGCCCTGTTTGCTCACAGCCCAACAAATAGGTGTAAGTGCTGGACACCGGCTCGAATAGTTGCTTGAAAATCATATTCCGTCCTCAATATTTTATATATGCGTATTCGCGCATATAATAAATGGCATTCTATATTTTTATTGCCTGTCATGCAGTATGCAAATACGGCAAGGCAAAATGTTCAATACTCAATCTTTACAGGAGAAATCTTGAAGCAGGTATTTGCATGATTGGTACGCTGGCCTTGGGACTTTTGGTGGGGTTGGTCATGGCACTGACGGGCGCTGGCGGTGGCGTGCTTGCTGTACCGCTACTGGTATTTACAACCGGGTTGCCTGTTCAACAGGTGTCTGCCATTGGTTTGCTGGCGGTGGGCTTGGCGGCAACGCTGGGTGCGGCACTTGGCCTTCGCGCAGGCGAGGTGCGCTACAAAGCTGCAGGCCTGATGGGGTCTGTGGGCTTGCTGCTATCACCTGTTGGCTTTTGGGTGGCTCAGCAAGTCAATACCAAAGCGCTGGGCCTTGTGTTCTCGGCGGTGCTGTTGTGGGTTGCATTCAACGCATTTCGGGGTGCTGCAAATTCAGAGCTGAATGTGATTGATGCGCCGCCCGATTCGGAAAAAAGCAAATGCCCTTGCATACGTAGTCCGGAAACCGGGCGCTTTATATGGACCTGGCCATGCGCTCGCGCACTTGTTTTCTCTGGTGCGGTAGCGGGCTTTCTATCAGGGTTGCTGGGTGTGGGTGGCGGCTTTGTGCTGGTGCCCGCCTTGCAGCGCTTCACCAACTTAAGTGTGCAATCGGTCACTGTCACTTCATTGGCGGTGATTGCAATTGTTTCAACATTTGGCGTGTTGAACAGCGCCAGCGCCGGCGCTTTCAATTATGAAATCGGTATTACTTTCGCAGCCGCCGCCTTGTGCGGCATGATGGGAGGGCGGCTGGTTTCCAACAAAATGCCAAGTGCACAATTGAAAAAAGCATTTGGCGTGATGTGCGTGATTGTGGCGGCACTGATGGTGGTGAAGAATATTTAAGTGATTCAAAATCCCGGCGTAATTCCGAAACCAATCGTGAAAGCTCTGGCCTCTTGAAAAGTGCCATAGTCGCTGCCGTAGCTGGCATCCACTTGCAGAAAATCGGGAATCAGCGTGTACCGCACCCCAATACGCCAACTTAAACTGTCATTCACACCTGAATAGGTTTCAACAGAAAACCCGACTCGCTCATTGAACGAATAATCGAGTGCTGCTGCTTTGAAGACACTGTTGTCGCTTTGGATTTGGTCACTGTATTGCAAATAGCCCAAATTCAAGTGAAGCAGTAAATCGGTGCCATGCAGGGGCACAGAGGCAATGGTAGTAAGCAGCGTTTCTTGCGAAGATTCATCGCTGAATTTCAAGCGCCCCCATTCGCGACTAGCTGCCAAGCCAAATCCTGTCGAGTTCTCGGTGAAATCTCGAAGTATGTGTTTGTAACCAAGCGAGTTCAGGGATAGATCTTCCTGATTGCCATGTGCAGCACCAAGCCCCAGACTGAATTCGCCGTTGCCAAGGAAATTGCAACCTCCATTGAAATTGTCCTGTCGGACTTCAAGGGCAGTTTCTGTCCAGAAATCAAGTTGGCAGATTCTGTGGGCAGTGACTGACGCATCATCAGTTTCAATGGGACGGCCGGCTTGTGCCGAATTTACACCCACGGTCAAAGAGACAACTACGGCAATTAATTTTTTCACAAATATATAGGGTCGGTTTTGTAACGATCGGGGACATTCAAACCATCAGCAATCACTGGAAAACCGCAAGGCTGCCATATACCTCCAGCGTAAAGGTTTATATCACACACAATATAAAAAGCCCCCATGGTTACCCAAAGGAGCTTTTTTGTACCACTCAAACTAACCTGATTAGATTGGCAAAGCACCTGTCACTGGATCAAGGGCACCCAAGCCACCGCCGTCCGTAGAAATCGGCAACGCACCGGTGAGCATATCCAAAGGCAAGGCATCTGTACCTGCACTTGAATCGCTAGAACTTGCTGTGTCGCCGCCCAACACCTCGCCGACCGTACCAATTAAACCAGTGGGGTCTTGAGCAGAGGCATCGGTCACCGCATTACCCAAAGTTTCAACTCCACCAGCCAGGGTATCCACACCATCGCCCACGGCACTGGTTACTGGGTCAAGTGGTGCTAACGCTGCGTCTTCAGCGGTCAGGTCGGTAAGGCCCTCACTCACCTCGCTCAAAGTACCAGGCAAACCGTTGGTGTCACTGGTATCGTCGCTGGTACCCACGATTGGCGCCAAAATATCAGATGTAATCGGTGCCAGGGGGCTGTCATCGCCTGCCAGCGTATTGCCCACATCGGCCAAACCTTCTGCAACGCCATCCACCGCGCCAGAATCAGAACCCAGGGTTTCAGTCAGTGGGTCTACAACAGGAGCCAAGGGGGTATTTTCCGTGCCACTGTCCAGTCCGGTTGAAATTGCGTTTACCGCACCCACAACGCCACCGGCATCGGAGCCATCACCGCTACCGGGATCGCCAACCACACCGGCGAGCACGTCCGTCAAACCTGTGGGGTCTTGATCGGAAATCCCTCCGATTGCGCCACCCACGGTACCCAAGCCATCGGACACAGCATCAGTTGCGCCAGCCACGGGTGCCAATGGAGTTTCCTCCAGACCATCGCCAACAGACTCAACGCCACCGGCCAAACCACCAGCACCGGAGCCACCATCGCCAGCACCGCCGTTGTCATCGTCGTTGCCCAGAATGAAAGCACCTGCAGCCACGGCACCCAAGCCAGCGGCTGCGCCACCACCCAAACCACCCGCCAGCAGACCAGCGCCAACAAGCCCAGACATTTCGCCGGTGCCTTGCTCCAGAATTGCAGATGAAATATCGTCGTCAATGTCGTAAAGTTCGACACCTTCAGTCAAGGCAACTACCTTGGTACGCGAAGCCGCGCCTGCTACGTCAGAGCCAATTTCTTCCAGACGCGCAGCGGCACCCGGCTGCAATACCAACAAGGTATCGCCCTGCCCTGCACCACGTGCCGGAATTCGAATTTCCATGGGAGTTGCAGAGGTATTGGAAATCTCATCACCCCATTGGAACAACTCGGCATCGGCCACTGCCTGACCATTTCGGGTCACCGTGGGCGTTGCATTGGGGGTCTGAATTTTGGCAACCGGGGTTTGATCAATCATGAGGTGTACACCTGTAAGTTTTCTGACACAACTAATACACCCAATCGCCAGGAACAGATTCGAATATTGTCACTAAAAATTGTGAACAATATTTAACACACGAAGTATTCACGCACCACCGAATAGCCAGTGCAACAAAAAAACCCGCTCGAAAGCGGGTTTTTTGATAGTCAGTTTGCCTTACAGTGACCGCGCGATAATCTCTTTCATGATCTCGCTGGAGCCGCCATAAATGCGCTGCACGCGCGCATCGGCGTACATCTGCGCAATTGGATATTCCATCATGTAACCATAACCGCCGAAGAACTGCAGGCACTCGTCAATCACCTTGCATTCCAGTTCGCTCAAATGCAACTTGGCAATTGAGGCTGTTGCCGCATCTAGCTTACCGGCAACCAGTTTCTCAATGGAGTTGTCGATAAATGCACGGGCCACTACAGCCTGCGATTTCAACTCTGCCATCTTGAAGCGGGTGTTCTGGAACTCAAAAATCGACTTGCCAAAGGCCTTGCGTTCTTTGGTGTATTCCAGGGTAATTTCTATGGCCATTTCAATGGCGGCCATGGCGCCCACGCCCAACATAAGGCGCTCGTAAGGCAGTTCAACCATCAACTGCATGAAGCCCATGCCTTCAGCGCCCAACACGTTTTGGGTTGGAATACGCACATTGTCAAAGAACAGTTCGCAAGTGTCTTGTCCTTTTTGGCCCAGTTTTTCCAGAATGCGGCCAACCTTGAAACCTTCTGCCTGCTTGGTTTCAAGCAGTAGCAAGGTGGTGCCTTTTGCACCGGCGCTGGGGTCGGTTTTCACCACCAGAATAATGACATCGGCGTGATAACCATTTGAAATAAAAATCTTGGAACCATTCACAACATAGTGGTTGCCGTCTTTCACCGCGCTGGTGCGAATACCCTGCAAGTCTGAACCGGCACCAGGCTCGCTCATCGCGATTGCACCAATCATTTCACCGCTGGCCATTTTCGGCAAAAAGTATTGTTTCTGTGCTTCGGTACCGTGGTTCAAAATATACTGCGCAGCAATCGCGTGCACATGCACCCCGAACGACCGGTCACCGCTGTAGGCCAGTTCTTCAAACAGTACAGCCATGTGGGTAAAATCACCGCCTGCGCCACCGTATTCTTCGGGAATGTCAGCAGACAACAAACCCATTTCACCGGCTTTGTTCCACAACTCACGGTCCACATACTGTTGCTTGGCCCATTTGTGTTGATTGGGTTTGATCTCTGTTTCAACAAAACGACGAATATTGGAACGGTACAGTTCGAGGTCGGAATTCATCCAGCTGGGGTTGGGGTATCTCATTTGTCTCTTCGCACTCTCAAAGTTATAGGTCAACCGACCGGTTGCAGTGAATCGATTATAGGTCACATGACCGGTTTGTCAATATTTGAGTTAAAGTAACGCCCATGAGCACACACGCCACCACTGACAAAGGTCACATTCGTTCGCAAGAAATATTGAGAACAGCCCAAGCCATATTGGCCGCTGAGGGCTATGCCGGGCTGAGCATGCGCAGCGTAGCCACTCAACTGGGTATTTCACTGAGTACTGTGCAGCACTACTACACCAACAAGGAAGCCTTGGTTGAGGCCTTGCTGATTTATGTGATGGACAATTACCAGGCAGCGGTTGCGCAGGTGATGAATGCGATGAGCGACAAAAGTCAGCTGGAACGATTTACCACCATCGTGGATTTGATTTTGCTGGAAATACGTCGCCCGGAAACCTTTGGCGTACTGGCTGAAATTTATGCGTTATCGAACCGTTTGCCTTTTGCAGCCCGATTGATTGATGCGGTGTATGCGCGGGAAAGAAAAGAAATTTTTAAACTGATTTACGGGCTGGAACCAAAAATCAGCAAGTCGGAATACAAGCTGCGGGCAGCCATGATTGTGGTCCAAATTCACGGGCTTGTTTCACAGCTTGCGCAAGACAACGACCCAAGCCTTAGCCGAAAACAACTTGAACAAGCTGCTCGGCAAAGTTTTTTAATGTTGGCTACAAGAGCCTGATGCATTTAACCGTAAGCCCTCAGGCGTAGACGTTCAGGCGAGTACCCAAATTGCCGCTGGTTGCCAAAGGTGGTGGTTGTGGAATGGACTGAATCAGCTGGGCAACAGAAGATTCCGCGATGTCCATGGTTTTCTTGAACACTGCAATTTGACCTTGCTGAATATTTTGGGCCTGCTGCATTTGAACCGTGGCATTCACCATGGCGGCTGGGGATACATCCATGCATTTTCTCCGTATCAATTCACTTGATAACGGCAGCAGCACACAAAAGTTGAATCGAACTTGCTAGGACCCCTTCTTGGCTCGGTCCAGAATTTGCACCACCAGCTCACTGCGTATCTGCTCACCGCGCTCCACATTCTGGGCGTGTAGCAGCACGTTTTCCTCAATCAGCTTCGCCATTGAACTAAGCAGCACATAAATGAGGTCTTCGGCCTTGAACATGGCAGCATTTTGAAGAATGTTCAAAGCCCCCAGGCAACAAGAGTGGCGCAGCGCCATTTCATCCACTGCAAGATCGCCATAGTCCAGTGGATCCTCCTTGGCAACTTCATTGACCAACATCACTAAGGTGTTCAAATCAATTTCTACTTGATGCGTTGTTGCCATGGTGTTTCTCCGTGGTGAGCACACCTTCGTTCTACCATAACGCTGTACAGAAAACCAGCACAAAATGGGTCAAAGCCCACCCAATTAATTACAACTATTTGCATTATTGATAAATATGAGTAATTATTGGAAGATACTTCAAGAATTACAGGGATGAACGCCATGAAAACCGCCAAAGAATTGCAAGCCAGCCCAATCGTGGGTGAAACCCACCAGGTGCACAATGTGGCCAGTGATTTGCACAGCTACAACCTGTTTACCACTGACGCTGCCCTGCTTGAGGGCGTGAAGCGCGAAGGTGGCGCGTGGGGTGTTGGGGAGGTTGCTGCCTTTGGCGAAAAATGTGGCAAACCGGAATACCTTGAACTGGGTTTTCTGGCCAACAAATACACACCTGAACTGGATACCCATGATCGCTTCGGCAACCGGGTTGATTCTGTGCGCTACCACGGTGCGTACCATGAACTGATGAAATCAGCGCTAGAGGAAGGATTGCACAGCCAGCCCTGGACCCACCCGCGAGAAGGTGCCCATGTGGTGCGCGGTGCAAAAGCATTCCTGCAAAGCCAGGTGGAGGCCGGCCATGGTTGCCCTGTCACCATGACATTTGCCTCGGTTCCCAGCTTCCGCATACAACCCGAAGTGGCTGCAATTTTCGAATCCAAAATTCTGAATCGCGGTTACGACCCGCGCAATGTGCCCATTGATGAAAAACAGTCCATCACCGTGGGCATGGGCATGACCGAAAAACAGGGCGGATCCGATGTACGGGCCAACAGCACCATGGCCACACCGGTTAATCAGCCCGGTGCCGGGCAACTGTATTCCCTGGTGGGCCACAAGTGGTTTTTGTCGGCCCCCATGTGCGACGTGTTTTTGATTCTGGCGCAAACCACCGCTGGTGTGTCTTGCTTTGCCGTGCCCCGCTGGTTGCCCGATGGCACAAAAAACGCACTCAACGTGATTCGTCTGAAAGACAAAATGGGCAACAAATCCAATGCATCCAGCGAAGTGGAATTTCGTGGTGCGCAAGGCTGGTTGATTGGCGATGAAGGCCGCGGTGTGCCCACCATCATTGAAATGGTTAGCCTGACCCGCTTTGACTGCATGGGCGCATCCGCTAGCCTGATGCGCGCTGGCTTGGCCAATGCCATTCACCACTGCAAACAGCGCGCCGCCTTCGGTGCCAAATTAATTGACCAACCCCTGATGCAAAACGTGTTGGCCGATTTGCAACTGGAATACGAGGGCGCCATGGCTTTTTCCATGCGCATGGCCCGGGCACTGGACATGAAAGACAGCGACGAACACGAAGCCCAACTGGCGCGCCTGGCCACAGCTGTTGGCAAGTACTGGATTTGCAAACGCGCACCCCAGCACAGCTACGAAATCATGGAATGTATTGGCGGCAGCGGTGTCATGGAAAATTCAATTTACCCACGCCTGTTCCGGGAAAGTGTGATCAACCCGATCTGGGAAGGCAGCGGCAATGTGCAATGTCTGGATGTACTTCGTGCCATTGCAAAAACACCGGCTGTGCTTCTGGCATTCAATGCCGAATTGAACAAAGCACGTGGTGGCAACTCCATACTTGATACCTACCTGGATGGCATGAACCAACAGTTCAGGCAAATGAACCCTGCCGACCTGCATGGCTTGCAGTACAGTGCCCGCACCATGGTCGATCAAATGGCCTTGGCCTTTGAAGCATCTTTGTTGGTGCGCCATGCACCTGCTGCGGTTAGCGAGGCCTTCTGTGCAAGCCGCCTGGCGGCACAAGGGCACCACAACTACGGCGCCTTGCCCAAGGGCATGCAGGTGAAAACAATTATTGAGCGGGCTGACCCCGCAATTAACAAAGCCTGAAAGTTGAAATCATGAGAGTTCAATCAACGCCCATTGCCTGGGTGTTGGTTCCTCTCGCGCCTTCACCGACAGGCTGTGCGCCATGTCGTGAAAGGGTTTGCGCATGCGTGGCGTGGGCCAAAACAGTTGTCCCGCCAAACCTGGTTTCTGTGTCAACGCTGCTTCAATTGCAGGTATGCAATCGTTCCACACCAGTGCGTTGGGCCAAATTTTCAAAGCCCACTCAATACTTTCCTGCTCGGCCAACACCGAGCTATAGGCCTCACAAGGTCTGCTGCACAACTGCACCACCTCGCCATTTTCAATGCACACCGCCGCCATGCAGTAACGCCCCTGCCCTGCGCCAGACGCATCCACCAACACATGCCTGCCCGTGTTGAATAACTCAGGCCTGCGATCTGAATCAGCCACACGAAAAGTCATTGGCACGGCACCCAGGAAAAAGGCGAATTATAGAAACAAGCCTTTGAGATTGAAAGGATTTCTTTAATCATTCCGTGTGAAATACGCAACGAATCATCAAGAAAGAAATGAAGGTGTTTACCCTGAGAGCAGGCACCGGCAATTGCCGCTAAAATTCACGAATCAAAAAACCTGTCACAACGCAATATGAACGCAGCACTTCCCGCCCAACCCGGAAAATTATTCCAACTGGTCTTCGCACTCATCATGGGTTTTCTGATGGTGGGCATCGTCACCTTTGTGACCACCGCCAGCAATTTTGGCTTTGGTGGCAACTTTCTGGCCACCTGGGGAAAAACCTACTTCATTGGTTATTTGGCTGCCGTGCCAGCCATCTACATGCTGGCCCCCATCGCAAGGCGGATCACGGCGCAGTTACTGAACTAGCGCACTGAATCGGCATTACCCCTTTTCTCCGGTTTTCAGTGCGGCTACCCTGCGGTTATTCTTTCGGTTAAATGGTTTTAACCCAAAAGGCCACAGGAGCCCCTCGTGACGGAATTCAAACGCAGCCAGGAAATGCACCAGTACTATCGCGACAGTCTGGTGAAAACCTACTTCTTTGAAGAGCTTGGCAAAATCCCGAAAGAAACACTGATTTCGTTGATCGACACCAATGCCTGCGACCCCGTGTTGTGTGCTGAAACCCTGCATGCCGTGCAATCGGGTTTGCCCGCTGCAAAAGACCTGGCACTGAAACAAATGATCATGCTGATTGCACAATCCCATTTGTCCATGGACAAACACCGCAATGGCATTCAAACACCCCTGCCTGCGGCTTATAAAAAAGGCATTCGCGATGGGCTCATGCGTGTGCTGCAAAAAGTGCCCAGCGTGAAATACCTGATGAACGCCATTCAGATTTTGTACCGCATTGGTGAAATCGATGAGGCCATGGCTTTGGTGCGCAAAAACGAAAAAATTGTTGACACCTCGCCACACCTGCAACAAATCGTCGCCATGGTGTACACCATGGAAGCGCGTTACGAAGAAGCACTGCCTTACCTGGTCAAACTTGTGGATTCAGGTGCCCACCAAAACAATTCGCAGGTCAAACTTCTCAGCATGACCTGCATGTACGAACTGGGTGCCCTGCCTGACGAACCCGTCGACTTTGCCAGCCTGGCCAATACACCTGCACAGGCGGAAACAGGATTCCCCTATGCATGGATCATCGAACCAGCCAAAACACAACGCACCAAACCCACTGTGTTGATTGCCTGCGACGACAAGTACTTTTATGAACACGCGCTGACCCTGCTGTATTCCGTGATTGAACACAACAATGCCGACCTGCTGGTGCATTTTCACCTGTACACACCCAACGCCGGTGTGATTCAACACGTTCAAGACCTTGCAGGCAAATATCCACAACTGGAAATTACTGCCACGCGGGAAACAATCGATTTGGAATCACCCACCAAAGTGGTGGAGTTTGCAACCCGTCGTTTTGCCGCCAGCAAAGCCCTGCTGACACACCTGAATTCACCTGTAATACTGATTGATGCCGATGCCTTGTGGCGCAAGCCCTGGGCGGCCACCCTGGGCGAATTGGCCAACAACGATGTCATTGTGTGCCAACCCAAGGCGGCGCCATTTTGGGAACATGTTGCAGCGGGTGTGGTGTACTTGAACAACACACCGGCCGCCCAGCGATACATTGCGCAAGTGGTTGCGTTTATTGAAGACAACCTGAACAAAGGCAAATCAATCTGGTTTCTGGACCAGATCGCCTTGTCAGCATGTCGCCAGGAAGCACACAAGCAAAGTTCGGGCATTCGATTTGGCAGCATCGCCCCCGATCGCTTGATGGACGTCAACCACGGCGAGAACGCACTGATCTGGGTGGTTACCAACCAGAAGCATGCAGCCGGTGTTTATGCCGATTACAAGCGCGAATTACAACAGCGCCATGAATAAACACTGGTTTCAAAATGCGACTTGAATGCGACTAAAAATTCGCTTTAGTCTGAGGCATCTTCACAGCATGCCTCAGCCACATGACCACCATTGATCACCCCCACCCCACCCGACTAAGGCCTTTTCCGCTGACCCAGGTTCACACACCCTGGCCCATCCAACAATTACTGGGTGGGCAGTTCGCTCCAAGCCAGCAACAGTACCTTGATTTGCACAGGGGTTTGTTTGAAGGTGATCCGGTGATGGACCAATACATCGAGGCGCGAATCAAAGCGTCGCCTGATCAGCCCGATTGGCGGGAATTTCACCAAGCCCTGCAGTCAAACAATCCACTGATCTGTCAGGGCAGCGATGCACTTCAAACGTTGTTGCAGTTCACCTGCACCAACCCCGACTGGGCAGACTGGGCGTTGATCGAGGAAGGTGTGCAATTCATTCACAGCACCGGGCGTGCCGCCACCGACGTGCTGCGTGACATGGCCTTGATGGGCGGCTACCTGATGGTCGCTTTCAACAAAACCCTGATTCTGACCGGCGAACTGGAAAAAGGCGCAGCCCCCCGGCTGGCCAGCACAGCGCAATGGTGGCTCAAAGTGGTCAACCCACACGCCAACCACGCGGGTGGCCCCGGTGCCATGTCCACACTGCGCGTTCGCTGGATGCATGCACTGGTGCGCAAGCAGTTGCAGCACAACCCACAATGGAACACGACGCAATGGGGGCTGCCCATCAACCAGGTTGACATGGCCGCCACGTACCTGGGCTTTAGCACTGTCATGCTGCTGGGTCTTCGCAAAATGGGCATTGTAGTAACACCCCGCAATTCAAGGGCTGTGATGCAACTGTGGAAATTGATCGGCTGGCAAATGGGTGTACAGGAAAAATGGCTGGTTGATACGGAGGCACAGGCGCTCATTCAGCTGCGCCGGTTTCTGTTTACTCATTCCCCACCCGACGAATCCACCCACCGCCTGGCCACCGCACTGGCTGGCGAACCGCTTAGCCGCGGGTACAACAACTTTCAAAACCTGCGCAGGGCTTATGCCCATCAAAAGCATTTGAGTTCATCGTGGTATTTGCTGGGCCCGCGCATGTTCCGCAAATTGGGGCTACGCGCTCCCTTTGGTCCCTTCATTGCCTTATTGGCCGTACCCGCAAGGGCTGCCCTGCATATGTTGGGGCGATGCACGCCAGGGCTGGCTACATGGCACATTCGCCAAGGCCGCAAATCGCAGGAAATTGCAGTGGCCGAACTTCAACAGCGGCAAGTTCAACAGGCCGTGCCACCTGTTTCCGTCAACGCGAGTTGAATACGAACAATAAGTCGTATTAAACTGAACGATCGTTCGAATAACAAAGGCAGGGGCAATATGGGAAGCTGGTCGAATAAAACAGTATTCATCACCGGCGGCAGCCGTGGCATTGGGCGAGAAATCATTTTGCGATTGGCGCGAGAAGGCGCCAATATTACGATTGCTGCCAAATCAGACACACCCAACCCCAAGCTGCCCGGCACCATTCACTCGGTCGCGCAGGAAGTGATCGAAGCTGGCGGTAGAGCACTGCCAGTGGCCACCGATGTGCGTGACGAGGAACAAATCAAACGTGCCATTCAGGCCACCGTGCAACAGTTTGGCGGCATCGATTTGCTGGTGAACAACGCCGGTTTTTTGGGCATTACCCAACTGGGCATTACCGAGACCAAAAAATTCGACCTGATGCACGCGCTGAATACCCGCGCCCCGCTGATCACCATGCGCGAATGCCTGCCCTACCTGCAAGCCAGCAAAGGCAGCGTGCTGAACCTGTGCCCACCGCTGAACCTGGACAAAGGCTGGCTGGGTGCATTCATTCCTTACACCAGCACCAAGTATTCAATGACATTGCTCAGCATGGGTTTTCAGCAGGAAGTCAAAGCCAAAGGTATTGCAGTTAAAACCCTGTGGCCTGCCACCTTGATCGCCACCGCTGCAGTGGGCATGTTCAGCGGCGAAGAAGGTTTGAATGTGTCGCGCAAACCCGAAGTGATGGCCGATGCTGCATTTGAGTTGATCAATCAGCGCGATCGCTTTGCTGCCAAGGTAAGCTGGCTGGATGAAGAAGTGCTGCGCGAAACCGGGGTATCGGATTTCACGCAATACGCCAACAACCCGGCGCGCGTGGATGAAATTCAACGGGACTTCTACATCGGCAAGTTCTAAAACCCATGCGCAAAATTCCACAGCAGCAACGTTCCAAAGAACTGGTTGCGCGGCTGGTTGACGCCACCGCCCAATCCATTCGGGAACAAGGCATGGACAAGTTCACCACGCACCATGTGGCCGAACTGGCAGGCGTCAGCGTGGGGTCGCTGTATCAGTATTTTGATTCACGCGAAGACTTGATTGAGGCCTTGCTGGACACAGTCACGCTGAATCTTCGCGAAGGCTTGAATACGCTGGTACTGGAAAAAACCACCGATCTTCGCGACATGGTGCAACGGTCCGTGCACTTCGGCATGTCTTTTTTGCGTGCCGACGATGGCCTTGCAGTTGAGCTGGTGCGCAACTGGTACCGCCTGCCCACCCAGAATGTGGTTCGGCTGCTGCAAGACACTCTGCTGGACTTCATGCGGATGTACCTGCTGAAGAACCCGCTGAGCAACAACCCCGAACGGCTTCAAATTCGAAGTTTCATTATTGCCAACGCCATCGTGTTCACCATGATCCGCGCGATCAGTGAACCCAGCCCTTTCATCACCGACGAGGAACTGGAAATTGAGTTGGTTGAAATGGTGGTCAGCTATTTGCGTGCCTAGCCTGAATACTTGATTGCTGTACTTTGTTTGGTGAACTGCTCGAACCGAAAGATTTAAGTTAGTGCATCAAGGTAGATTTAAATCTGAGATCCACAGATCAAAGCCCAAAGTACAAAAAACAAATGGATTTATTGATAATCCATCAGCCGCAAATGATTCGCGGAAACTCCAACAACGAACACACCTTACCCACTCCGCCCAGCTTGATTGCCTCTTTGGGCATACCAAACACAACGCAGCTGTTCTCATCCTGAGCAAAAGTTTGAGAGCCTACATCGTACATCTCTCGTAATCCCTTTGCCCCATCGTCCCCCATGCCAGTCATGATGATGCCTTTTGCGTTCTTGCCCGCATATCTCGCCACAGATCGAAAGAGAACATCTACAGATGGCTTGTGACGGTTCACCAATGGCCCGTCAAGAATCTCGACGTGATAAGTCGCACCAGACCGTTTAAGCGCCATATGCCTTCCACCTGGTGCGATCAACGCCAACCCCGGCAGTACCCTATCACCGTTCTGAGCCTCCCGAACTTCTATTTCGCAAAGCTGATTCAATCGCATTGCAAAGGATGCAGTGAATTTCTCTGGCATGTGTTGAACAATCACGATGCCTGGGCATACTCTGGGAAGACGGGTCAAAATCTGTTCCAAGGCCTGAGTTCCTCCAGTCGAAGTACCAATTGCCACTAAACTTTCGGTGGTTTGCAACATGGCCTGGGGTGTTGGCGTGGGAAGCACGGCATCCGCAGAGAGTTTTTTGCTCACATCAAGACTGACAACAGGTTTTGGTTTTAAGCGATCTGCACGCACATTTGCCGCGGCCTTGACGGTGGCAATCAAAGACTGGGCAGCATCCGTCAAAAAGTTTTTGACAGAGACCTTGGGCTTAAATATGACTTCAAACGCGCCAAGCGACAACGCCTGCAAAGTTGTCTCAGCGCCCTTTTCTGTTAATGACGAGCAAATGATCACTGGAATAGGCTTTGTACTCATCAACTTTCTTAAAAAGGTAATTCCGTCCATTCGTGGCATTTCGACGTCCAAAATCAAAACGTCAGGCCAGGCTTTGCTCATCTTATCCATGGCAAACAAAGGATCAGAAGCCACGCCAATCACTTCTATACCAGAATCATGCTTAAGAATCTCGACCATCATTTGCCGAACAACGGCAGAGTCATCCACGATAAACACCTTGATTTTTTGCATGCTGACCTAGCCCTATGATTTCTGATAAATCGACGGAGACACCAATTTCAAAGCATCACAAACTCCGTTAAGGCTTTCCGAATGGCTGATGATGAAATAGCCTCCAGGTTTTAAATGTGGCAACAAATTCTGCATCACCTTTTGTTTTGTTGCCGTATCAAAATAAATCATCACATTGCGCAAAAAGATCACATCAAACAGACCAACGTTGGGAATTCGTTCAATCAGATTGATGTTCTTGAAGTCCACTTTGCTGCGCAAAGCGGATTGCACCATCAGAAAACCTTCTTTATTGCCAACACCTTTTAAGCAATATTTTCTTAGAAGCATCTCTGGCAAATTACGTGCCTTGACCAGGGGAAACTGGGCACGCCGCGCATGACTTAGAATTTGCTCACTGATGTCCGAGCCAAAAACGCTCCAATTACCATCGCCCATTTTTTCCATCAACATCATCGCGATGGTGTACGCCTCTTCGCCAGAGGAACTTGCTGCACTCCAAATTCGAAATTGTCCACTTGCCGACACTGTGGGAATAATATGCTTGACCAAAAAATCGAAGTGATTGGGTTCTCTGTAAAAATAGGTTTCGTTGGTGGTCAACAAATCGAGAGCCCACTGCAACTCATTTTTGTTGCCCTCGTCCATGATCATCTTGAAGTAATCACCATAAGACGGGATGTCGTAATGTTTGAGGCGTTTGTACAGCCTGCCGGCCACAAGTGACTTCTTGGCAGGTGTTAAATTGATGCCTGCTCTTTTGTAGATCCAGCTTTTGAACTGGTTAAACTCACGATCATTGATGGATGGAACTGAGTTGCTCATATTGACTTAATCCAAAAAATTGGATGGGTCGACAAAGATACGCCCATCCTCCACCTGTAACAATCAAGCCGTTTGCTCCGACCTATCGGACTCCGCAAGCATTAGCATCTCGTCAACGGACAAAACACGATTCACATTCAGTGTAATCACAAACTTATTGTCCACCTTGGCCATGCCAGAGATGAACTCCTGTCGCAGACCAGTCCCAAAATCAGGGGTTGGTTCAATGTCGGAGGCGGCAATCTCCAAAACCTCTGACACCGAATCCACAAGTATTCCTAGATCTTGTGAGCCAGTCTCGCCTTTCGATTCAATAATGACAATGCAGCTGCGTCGTGTAACCTCTGAAGAATGTCGGCCAAATCTTGCTGACAAATCAATCACAGGAACCACGGCGCCTCTGAGATTAATCACACCCCGAACAAATCCAGGCATCATTGGCACCGTTGTGAGCACGCCGTACTCGAGAATTTCCTTGATACCAAGAATACCGATTGCAAACATCTCGTGCCCGAGCTGAAATGTCAGGTACTGAGACTCACCATCTTCATTGGAGGGCGCGTTGCCCCCCTCAGGCTTAAGGTTCATATTGAGTGCTCCTTGACATCAAAACTTGGTGAACTCAGTTTCATCGGCATACGACGGCTGAGGAGAATGTACAGTGCGAACGCTTTTGACCGAGGTTGACGGTTTGCCACGGTTTGGTATCGGCTTGACAGCAGCTGCAGTGCGCACCGAGGGAGACGAATTCACCAGGTGGTCCACGGAGTCCACTTTGAAGAAACTCATGGCCTGTTGCAACTGTTCAGCCTGACCGCTCATCTCTTCTGAAGTAGCGGCCAGCTCCTCGCTGCTCGCTGCGTTTTGCTGAGTGATTTGATTGAGCTGCGTCATGGCTGTATTGATCTGATTGACGCCCGACGCCTGCTCTGTTGACGCTGCACTAATCTCCTGAACCAAGTCAGAGGTTTTATTGATGGAGGGAACCATCTCGGCAAGTAACTTGCCAGCATTTTCGGCAACAACAACGCTACTCGAAGACAGCTCACCAATTTCCTGTGCAGCAACCTGACTACGCTCTGCCAACTTTCTAACCTCCGCCGCAACCACCGCAAAGCCCTTTCCATGTTCACCAGCGCGAGCGGCCTCAATTGCGGCATTCAACGCCAACAGGTTGGTCTGGTACGCGATGTCATCAATTATGCTGATGCGCTCGGCGATTTGCTTCATTGCAGCCACTGTTTTTTGTACGGACTCGCCGCCTTCTGCTGCTTCACGGGCTGCCTTGCTGGCCATGCTGTCCGTTACCTTGGCGTTCTCGGTGTTTTGATTAATACTTGCGCTCATCTGTTCAATCGATGCGCTGGTTTCCTCCACGCTGGCAGCCTGCTCACTTGTTGCCTGGCTCATGGATTGAGCTGTTGCACTGACCTCCTCTGACGCGCTTGCAAGGTTATCGGCTGAGTTACGCACCTCGCCGATAATCTTGGATAGCTTGTCCACCATGGACTTCATTGCACCCAACAACTGCCCAGTTTCATCCTTGGAGCTTACTTCGATTGAAGCAGTTAAATCGCCGTTGGCCAATTGGTTGGCCACCTGAGCAGCCTGTGTCAGAGGTTTAGAAATAATTCGCGCCACAAACATGGCCAACGCCAAACCCAAAGCCAACGCAGTCACCAAAACAACAATAATGGCAAGTCGGGCACTTTCGTAGGTTTCGGTACCTTTGGCTGCAGCCTGGTTGGCGCCACTGTTATTGAACTCGATAAGTTTTCCGACCGACTGCTCAAGTTGCCTAAACAAATCCTGACTACTGGAGTTGTACATTAAGCGTGCCTCATCAGTTTTCAATGCACGCGATAGCTCAATCAACCCCTTGCTAGTAGTCAAATAGGCCTGCCAAACCTGATTGAACTCACCCAACAGGTCACGATCCTCATCGTTGCTCATTAGTTGCTCATAATTAGCATTGCGTGCGTTGAACTCTTTGAGCGCTTGTTGCAATTGATCCTCAATCTCCTTCATGTCGCGCTCATCTTGTGCAAGAATATGGCGGCCTTCGCCTAAACGATATTGCGACATGTAATACCGCATCCCGGCAGCTGCTCGCATGCTGGGCATCCAGTTCTCACTCATGTTCACCGAAGACTGATTTACCGTTCCCAGTTGGATGATTGAGAATCCACCCATGAAGGTGGTAAGCGCCAATACGCTCAAAAAAGAAAGAATTAATTTTTTGCTAATTTTCAAGTTGTAAAACCATTTCATTTTGATGCTCCTGAAGAACAATAGATATTCGGATTGACTTACACCATTTGAGGCACTGCAAGGTCACTATTTATTTTTTTGTCGGGACGGTGAATGTCTTTTGTTAAAGACACTGCATCCAAAATCAGGGCCACTGATCCATCACCCAAAATGGTTGAACCAGCAATTCCCTTCACCACACTGAACAACTTTCCAAGTGGCTTGATGACGGTCTGAAACTCGCCTTGAAGCTCATCTACCACCAAACCAAACTTGCGGTCACCCGTGTTAATAACCACCACGTTCGCCCGTTTGGAGACACCCTCTTTCACCGAAAAGTGCTCGCGTAAAAATATGAGAGGCAAAACTTCTCCACGTAGATCCAAGTACTGCTTGCCCTTGGTTGCGGAAAACTGAGAGTCCGAAAGCTCAATACATTCTTGGACCATGTCCAAGGGAATGACGTACCGTGACTTCCCGACAGCAACAAGAAATCCGTCGATGATTGCCAAAGTAAGCGGCAAACGAATTCGAACGGTAGTTCCTTCCGCCATCTTGCTATCAAGCTCAATCGAGCCTCGGAGTGCATCAATATTGCGCCTTACAACATCCATGCCAACGCCTCTGCCAGAAATATTGGTAATGGTCGACGCTGTAGAAAATCCAGGCTCAAAGATCAAATTGAAGATCTCCTGATCGCTGCCTGGAGGTGCTGAGATCAATCCTTTCTCGAGCGCCTTGCTGACGATACGATCCTTGTCCAGGCCACGGCCATCGTCGGTGATTTCGATGACGATATTCCCGGACTCGTGGTACGCATTCAGATGGACCGAACCCTTGACTGGCTTTCTCGCGTCTTGGCGCTCTTGCGGAGATTCAATACCGTGATCCATTGCATTTCGAATCAGATGCATCAATGGATCACCGATTTTTTCGATCACTGTTTTGTCGAGTTCTGTTTCGCCGCCGCTGATTTTGAGTTCGATCTGTTTGCCCAACTCTTTGCTTACATCACGTACAACCCGCTGATACCTGTTGAAGGTGTCGCCTATTGGAATCATCCGCAACTTAAGGGCCCCGTCTCGGATGTGCTCAACCAAGGAGGAAATGCTTGACGTTGCCTCAAACAAAAGATCGTTTTTACAACTCTTCGCAAGCAGCGATGCGCCAGCACCTGCAATGACCAACTCACCAACCAAATTAATCAAGCTGTCCAGCTTCTCGGCATGTACACGTACATACTGAGAATCTTTAGAACCAACAGACCCTGACAACATGTTTTTCATCAGCGAAGCTGGCTGTGGCGATTGGCTCGAAGTTGCGGGATCTACTTGCGCACTAGCGGCCACATCTTCACCGCAAATCAAATCGCTCACTAAATATTCTTGTGGCTTGCTCTGTTCTACCGCAAACGCTTGAGTAACATTGATTACTGAACAGTCTGCAATAAAGTCGAATGTCTCCAGGATATCTTCCTTGGAACACAGGGTCCGCAACTGAATATCCGCTGCCCAATAACAATCTTCTGGATCGAACTCTTCAAGGGCTGGCATGTCTACCACTCGACTATCCACCCGGGTGACTTCGCCCTTGCGGGTTAAAGCATTCACAAATGAAACGGGGTCCATTCCAAATCGAAATACCTCGCGTCCAAACACAACAGATATACGCCAAGATACTGCCTCATCTGCAACACTACCCGTGTTGATGATGGCGGCTGGCTGCGATGTAGACACTCCACAGGAATCTGGCAAATCGCCTCCAAAATCCGATATTTCCTTCAATTGCTCCAGTAGTGACGCACCGTTACTGTTCAAATCCTCTGCTGTGGATTCACCATCAGTGCCAGCGGCTTCCACCAACCTTGCAATGTGATCTCTACACGAGAGTAGCAATGCGATCTTGCGCTCATTCATGCACAACGATCCTCCTCGCAGTCGATCCAGCATGTCTTCCACCACGTGGGTAAAAGAGACGATTTCATCAAACCCAAATAATCCAGCAGAACCCTTGATGGTGTGTGCCGCCCTGAAAATTGCGTCAATGAGCTCCTGATTGCGCAGGTCTGATTCCATCTTCAACAAACACTCTTCCATGTCCTCAAGCAGCTCCCGAGACTCAATAAAAAATGTTTGCAGCACTGCGTCTAGATTTATGCTCATGATTCACCTCACGTAGGAAGTCAGGCCGAACGAGCGTTCAAACTCGCAGCGTGAGAAGATTGGCGTGACTGCTGCCCCCAGGTGAATCACATCCAATTGGATGTCCCGGGCACTCATTTCTTTTTTCAGCGCAACCAACAGCTGCAACCCTGAGGTATCCATCTCCTCTATATCGCGCAGATCAAGACTGACACGCGTGGCAAACTCCAGCGCTTTTTGCACCTGCTCCTTGATTGAAGCAATGTTGTAAATATTTAAATCTCCGCTGAAAGACAACTCGACCGCATGGTTGACATCCCTTATGGTTAAAGACATGTTGAACTCCTTGTTTAAGGCAAAATAAGTTTGGATACTGCGCTTAACATCTGCGCCGGCTGAAAGGGCTTGATTACCCATGCCTTTGCACCAGCGGCTTGTCCCTCGGCCTTTTTGGAGTCCTGACTTTCTGTGGTCAGCATAATCACAGGCATAAATTTGAATTCAGGCAATTTTTTTAACTCCTTAACCAGCGTGATACCGTCCATCCCGGGCATGTTCACATCACTGATTACCAAATGAATTTTCTTGCCCTTGATTTTTTGAAGTGCATCATTTCCATCGGATGCCTCTAGCACGTCGTAACCTTCAGATTTAAGCGTCATAGAAACCACCTGGCGAATCGTGTTGGAATCATCCACCACCATGATTGTTTTTGGCATTTGAGTTATCTCCTTCAAAAAAAAGTGACATCTTGCTTGGGTGAAGACGCCGATCCACTTCCCTGGTGAATCTCTCTTTGCTCACGCATCGCATATTGAGTACTTAGCATTGAGAGCCACTCGCTCTTTTGACGTGGCTTGAATAGAGGATCCCGGGACAACACTTGCTGGGTCTCGTTTGAAAATTCGAGAATGCTGGACTCGACTAAACCCAGAATTTGATTGACACGATCTTGGAATTGCAGAGACACGATCAGATTTGAGATGTCCGTCTGGGTCTTCAGGCCACTTTCCTTCAAACGACGGGACGCGAGCACCAAGGCTTCACAAGATTGCCCTAAGTCATCGAGTACGATTTCCACTTTGTTGCTGGACTCATTGAGCATTGCTTGATCTGACTCGGCACTGAGCTCCGATGCGTGAATCACCTCGCGAATGGAGTTATTGATCAGTTCGACAGATTTGGACATGTTCTTGCCGGTTTCGCTGGACTGATTTGACAGTGCGCGAACTTCCTCGGCCACTACTGCAAATCCCCGTCCTGACTCCCCTGCCCTTGCTGCTTCGATTGCAGCATTCAACGCCAACAGGTTCGTTCTTCCAGCAATAGCACTGGCCTGTGAAGCCATTTTGTTCAACGAATCCACATGGCTGCTGAGTCCACGAATCTTTTCGATTAGCTTGGATCGCTCGAGCAGGATTCTGTCCAGCGTCGCGGACAGATCCCGCATTTTTGTATTGCTGTCAGTGATTGTTTCAACAATATTTCTGTCGCTAGCGGTGCCAGACTCATCGGCCTTGATGATATTGTCGAGCTCCGAACTGATCTCGAAAAACTCCGAATTGAGCTCTACAATCGCTTCCTCGCATTTGGATCTTGCGAGCTTGATATTCTCGGACCAAAGACTCCCCAACGACTGCATGTTCTCGACAATCACGGTGAGATTGGCAGAGAAACTCGGAGCCAAATCAGAAGCCTCTGAATCCATTACCAGGACAGCAGCGGTTGCCGCGCTTTGCGTGTTTAGCCGCGCAAAAAATGCAAGAACCAATAAAATTGAAGCTGCAATCAAAGAAGCTACAAAATAATATTGACCCGCAAATAAATAACCGCAAAAAAACAAACCAATACCGAGTAGTAAATTAATTATTACTTTTATAGTAAATTTACTATTAATTGATAATTTTTGGTCTTCGACGCCCATCACGTCCTCTCTCAATATCACGCAGGAAGACACAATAGATTATTAACTTAGGACGTAACATAACCAGTTACGGCAGGGACTCACTCGTGGGGGGGGATTTAAATGAACGGTGGAATTTATTTTCAATAATTTTTACAACAAAATATAAAAAAACCAAAAAAATCAACGTTTTTAATTTTATAAAAACAATTCCATATTTAAAATTTTTCTATAAAAAACAAAGATTTATAATTGTTTTTTTAAAAACTATTATTGCATTAACATTACAAAAAGAAATTAATTTTACGAAAACTGTATGATCAATAATCATATAATTATCATCATAATTACGATTACGCATTATAAAAAAATTCAAACAAATTGACATTTTCCGGCTCAATAGTTAAAAACCATTAATAATGGTTAAAAAACATTAACAATTAAATAATAGCCACATCAGCAATTCAAATTTTTATCTTGCGTACACTTGAATCGAAACACAATAAAAAGGAAAGCGACAAAAGGGTAATCAGCCACAATCTTCAAACTTCGCATACCCTTACGCCGAGCGTGAAGGCGAAGCATCAGATCACTTATTCTCATCGTAAATAGTGCCACCAAAGCGCAAAGCAGAATCGTCACGCTTTGAATGCAACACGGGATAAAACATTTGGTGCGCCCAGTGCTCCTGCCCGTGAATGCGATCGTCCATCAAACCGATGTGTTCAGGGTACTTGCGGGTAATGTGAGCTGTTCCAAAAATAACGTCCCACAAAAAAAGCATGTTGCCGAAGTTGCCCGTGTAGTGTCCGATGCCATCCTTGTTGGTGAGTGCATGGTGGGCCCAGTGCGTGGCGGGTGTTGAAATGGTGCGCTCAACAACCCACATCACCGGATGCAAAGCCTTGATTTTGTAAAGTGGTTCGTCCCAACGCCAGGAGCAATGCGCCCCCAAAATGATGGTCAGCTTCAGGGTTAAATAACTGGCGTACACCCAGCCGCCAAACCCCAAGAACAACAAGACACCGGCAATCCACAGGCCAGGCATCATCAGGTAATAAAAAAAGTTGTTGCGAAAAGTCATGCGTACACTCATGTACTGCGCAGAATGGTGGGCACGGTGCAAAGGCCACAACAACGGCGAATGCGAAGCCCGGTGCCACAGGTATTGCGTTAAATCATCGCCCAACAACAACACGCCAAACATGGCCCACCAGGGCCAGTCAGCCCAAATGCCCTGCCACTGCGCAAACCAGGCCTCGCCGAGTTGTTGAGTTGTGAAAATTGCCAAAGGCTGCGACACAGCCACCACACTGATAAACACAAGCAAGTCCAGCTTGGTGTCATTCGCCGTGGCATTCACCGTGGTTTGGTAGCGACGCGTGGCGAACTCCATCAAGGCAAAGCCTGCAATGGCAATCAAAATCAGTACGTTCTGAAATTCCGAGATTTGCATGATGGGTCCGCGTGGTTCAACGATAGCTTGAATTTAACCTTGTACTGAATATACGTCCAATGCATAATTAATTCACTTTCAATGCAATCAGCGCATCACATTGACCAATCTTCATCAGCTTGAACATCTCTTGGCCCTGGACGAAACGCGCCATTTTGCCAAAGCAGCGCAAAAGGTTCACCTCAGCCAACCTGCGTTCAGCCGTAGCATTCAATCGCTTGAAAAACAAACCGGCTTACTGCTGTTCGAACGCAAGGGCGGCGAAATACGCCCCACACCCGCAGGTCAGTTTCTAATTCAACGTGCCCGAATTCTTGTACTCGAAGCCAAATCTCTGAAGCGCGACATTGGTCTTTATCTGCAAGGAGAGGTGGGTGAGCTGGTGTTTGGCGTGGGCCCATTTCCCGCTGTCACGCTGGCTGGACGGGTCATTGAAAAAATTCGCTTGGCGTTTCCAAAAGTTTCGGTTCGCATTGAAATTGACAACCCGGCAAACCTGTTGGCTTTGTTATTGAAAGAAGAAATCGATTTCTTCGTTGCCGACACGGGAGAAATCAATGCTGCGCCCTACTTGAACATTCAGCCATTGATGCGCCAGTATGGGCATTTGTATGCGCACGCCAAGCACCCTTTGGCGGGCAAGACCCACCGGTTCGAAGATGCCTGGGAATATGGGATAGCCTCAGTGAAGTTACCCGACATGCTCAAGGCTGGCCTGGGTCAGCTGTTGGGGCAAAACAGCCGAAACCTGCTGCAACTTGCACTGGAATGCGACGACGTTAACCTGTTACATCAAGTGGCCTTGAGTACCAACACCGTTGTGGCCTCGACTGAACTTGCGGCCAAACCCTGGCTGGACAATGGCAGCCTGGTGAAGCTGGAGATCATCGATTTTCCGCCATTGTTTAGCAATATTGCCGTAGTGAACTTGAGCAGTCGTTTACAGTCGCCTGCGGCCAGTTATGCGATCGAAGATTTTAGAAAATATTCCACAACAGGGCAGCAGAAATCGAAATGACAACGATGAAAGTGAAAAAGTCGACTGCCAGCCAAGTTTATGTCCCGAACGTAAAACCCCTAACACATGAGTGATTGAATGAACAACACCTTCCGCGCACAGTGTCAATGTGGTCAATTGACGCTTACCTTCACCCAGGCGCCCGTTGCACAATTGGTCTGCCATTGCCGTGATTGCCAAACCATTAGCGGCATGCCTTACGCGAAGGCCGCTTTTTTTAAAGCCGAGGAACAATGCACACAGGGCGAATTCAAGGCGATTGACATGACAGGCGGCTCTGGCAAACCCAAGCAATACCGCAGATGCAGCCAATGCAATGATTTTGTTTATGCCACTGTCGATGCGCTGACTGGCCTGTTGGGTGTGGCCGCAGACAGGCTGGGGCCACCTTTCGAATTCCAACCCATGGCCCATGTATGGACCAGCGAGAAGGCGCCCGAAGTAGATATTCCCCAAGGCGTATTCCAGTTTCCCAAGGCGCCGCCGTTCAGGCCCGGCAAACATTGAAAAAGCAATAAAAAAGGGCTTAGCGATTGCTAAGCCCTTTTCGTATTTGGCTCCCCGACCTGGACTCGAACCAGGGACCTGCGGATTAACAGTCCGGGGCTAAAACCAATCGAATCAACAACTTAATACCATATTATTCCCGCAAAATCTATTTATTCGATCCTTCAAGATCCTCATGAATGCTGGTTGCCTTTTCGTTTGCGAGAAAATTTAGATCGGCAAAATCATCAGCATCCCAGTGACCTTTCTGGCCAAGGGTCATGGTTGCGATTGTGGTGGCACCACGTCGCATTACTGACTTGGCATGCATGAACAAATCGATCCCAAGTGTTTGGGCCTTGGCGTTAATTATGCTGGCCACCGTTTCCCTAATGCGTTCAACTTACCTGCTGGTTGTTTGTCATCCAGATTTCACGTCTTCTGGCTAAACCCAAAGGGTGTAAGTTCTCGAGTTGAAAATAAAATATAAGCATGGAAATTTTCATTGTGGATAAAAAACCCGGGGCGTCTTGGATTGGCACCGCATGCTGTGCCTCAAACTTTAAAATTTCGGCTGCAGAAAAAATGTTGGAGTTGTGTTGATCCACCTGCACAAGAATCTGATACTCATTAACAAAGAACAAAGCAAAGAGCAGGCACTCGTTCAACAATGGGATGTCGCCCGTGAAATTTGAAAAGCAATTTTTAACGAAGCAAACGAGTGTCTAGTTAATTCGGGTCAATTCAATCCCCAATTGCCAGAAGAGCCAAGAAGTTGGATTAGAAAAGCAACTGACACCATGATGTAGGGCCTATTTATATCAGCCATTTTCTTGATTGTGATCGTCAAGAATCATGGCGGCAGCCTTTTCTCCAATCATTGTGGCTGCGGCATTGGTGTTGCCTCCGATCAAGGTCGGCATAATTGAACAGTCCACAACTCGCAGACTCGCTAAACCATGCACCCGTAACCGGTGGTCAACAACAGACATTTCATCCGTGCCCATTTTGCAAGTGCCAACTGGGTGGTAGGCCGTTTCGGCAGTTTCCCTAACCCACTGTTCTAGTTCCTCATCGGTTTGCAGGTGTTCCCCGGGCGCAACTTCTTCCCGATTCATTCTTCCTAATGCAGGCTGCGCTGCAATATTTCGCGCAATTCGAATTCCCTTGACCAGTCGGTCGATGTCTCTTTGGTGCTCGCCATAATTCGGATCCACAACAGGCAAGCCTAGCGGGTTTGGGCTTCCTAGCCTAACCGTTCCTTTGGAGTGGGGACGCAGGTCATAGATCATGATGGAATAAGCATAACTTTTAAACAATGGCCATAAATTCAAACCATGCCGGATGGCCGGGAGCGGGACAAAATGCAGTTGCAAGTCTTCTATTGGTTCTTCCGCAGAGGACTTCACGAAACCGCCGGACTCAGCAAGATTGCTGCTCAGTTCACCCCGTTTGAACATTAAATATTTGGCCAGTTGCAACACCCAACGCATCCAAGACAGAGGGTGCAGGGAAATAGGTAAACGATTGCGTGTCCGCATCACCAGAAACACATCCAAATGATCTTGCAAATTCCGCCCCACACCCGGTAATTCGTGTGTTGGCGGAATGTTATGTTGCATTACATCCTGCCTTGGACCAATTCCAGACAACATCAACAGATGCGGGGAATTAAAAGCACCACCACTCAAAATAACTTCTTTCCTGGCCAGTGCCTTGCGGAGTTGTCCTTCATAAAAATACTCCACACCAGAAGCGCTTCCGTTCTCAAGGCATATTCGGGTAGCCCGAGCATTGGTCAGAATTGTCAGATTGGGGCGGGATATGGCTGGCCATAAATAAGCTCTAGAATTGCTCCAGCGTTGGCCGTCTTTGTGATAGGCGCTGTAGGGTCCGACGCCCCCTTGCTTGGCTCCGTTGAAATCCGGGTTTCTTTCATAGCCTGCCTGAACGCCCGCCTCGATGAAGGCCTGCGAAAGTGGATTTCTATGGTCGGGCGATGCTACATTCAATGGGCCGCCTGAACCGTGATATTCCTCCAGGTCTTTTTGATTGACACCTGCGGAGAAAGGGGCTGGATGGAAATTTTCTGACTTTTTAAAGTAAGGGAGTAGCTCTTTGTATGACCAGCCTTCGCAACCTAGGTCAGCCCAATGATCATAGTCACTTGCATGGCCGCGAATGTAGACACAGGCATTAATTGAGCTTGACCCTCCAAGCGTTTTTCCACGTGGTTGGAACAGGACACGGTTATTCAGATGTGTTTGTGGCGTAGTCCAGAGTCGCCAGTTGTACTTACGACTGTGCATGAGGCCAACCATACCCGCTGGCATGTGAATGAATGGGTTGGTTTTGTCGCTCGGACCAGCCTCCAACAGCAATACCGTGAATTTGCCATTTTCAGTCAATCTGTTTGCCAAAACACATCCTGAGGAGCCTGCTCCCACCACAACAAAATCGTATTGGGCTTGCCTGTCCATTTTTTCGCTCCTCATATTTAGTGCATGTTTTGTTACACGAACTCAAATCCGATGGTTGTCCACATCAGGTCTTGCGGCATTTGGACAGCATGACTTTAAGCATCGCGTCGCGAACCGTATCCGTTTGTTCCATCGGCAAGAAGTGGGTGGTTCCGGCTAGCACGCTCACTTCAGCGGACGGCAATAACTTTCTCAAACGTTTGCGCGCTGCTGAAGAGAAGGTTGAAGCACGTTCTGCAGCAAGCGCAATAACCGGACACCTCAACTGGCGGATGTCCGGCCAAGGGTTATGCTCCGTATGGGCGAAGGTGATGCTCTCCCACTCCGGTGAGCAGGCTAGGCGAACATGCTCTCCCTGCGGTATGAAAGCATGCTGGACATAGGCCTCTAACCATGACTCTGGCCAGGTCTTGAAGCCTCCTCGGCCACGATAGTTGTCTAGAGCAGCGACGTGAGAGTCGAATACCCCACGCCGACGTGCAGCCCCAGCGGCCAGTGATAATCGGTGTGATTGATGTAGCAACTTGGACAACCACAACATCCGGCCCTGCCAGAAATCCATGATCACGGGCTCTACAAGAATCAATCCAAGCACTTTGTCTGGTTGTCGGGCCGCAGCCATTATGCTGGCGGTAGCACCGATGGAATGGCCTGCCAACCAAATTGGTTCATCCAAACTCGCCAGCAGCGCGGTCAGGTCTCCATAGTAGGATTCCCAACCTCGAAATGCCGAAGTATCTGCCGCGCTGGCGCTGGCGCCATGCCCACGCATGTCCCAGGCCATAACATTGCAATGGTCTGACAGATCGTCAAGAAGCGGCGTGTACAAGCGACCATGAAAACCAGTCGCATGCGCCCAGTGCAAAGTGGGGCGCCCCTCAGATCGAGGCCAGTGCCACAAGGTAATTTCTTGGCCATCCGAAGCATGAAATCCGTAGCGTTCGGCCAAGCTTTGCTTATCCCTCATGACTATCATCTTGATTAGCACCTGAAGTGGCGAACAGCAACTGAACACGTCCGCTGGCTATCGGTGCAGTCTTGTCACCCTGCCAGCAGCTCACCTGTACCAAGCTGGTGCGCCGACCTTGACGCACAATCTCGGCGATCGCGAAGGTAGGTTGTGCCTGTGCAGAGCGAAGGTAATTGATATTGCTTCCCAGAATACGCGGACACCGTGTTTGCGTATCTTCCCTTTGAGCAGCAACTCGCGCAGTGATCTCTATCAGCGCTCCAATGACACCTCCGTGTAGCGCTGGCAACATGAAATTACCAATAAAAGCCTCACGGTAAGGCAGGTGAATCAATATCCCGGCATCACATTGTTGGGCCTCAAGCCCAAGATGCCCGGAGTATGGAATACGCTGCAGCAAGGTTTGCCAAGCGGTGCATTCATTCTTGCCTACCTGTGAATCAGCGCTTGCCTGTGCTGAACTGACATTATCACTCATACCCTTCCTTTTTTGATTCAGCCACTTTAAAGCGTTGACCCCAGGTATTTCGGATAAAGGTGGCACTGCCCGTTGCCACCGGCTGACTATCGCCCTCAGAGAAGATGTCACAATGGATGAAAGCAATGTCATCAATTAAATGGCGGCAGATGGCAACTGCCAACAAGGCGCGGCCTGCATAGGCCGGTTTCATATAATCCATATGCAAACTCAGCGTAGCTATAGGAGTCAACTCCTGTGCCTCTGCGAACACTGCCAGCCCACTAGCCGAATCCGCTAGGGAATACAAGATGCTGGTGCAGATTTCGCTTCTGCCGATATCGGAGAACATCCATGCCTGTGGGGTCAGGCGCATACAAACCTTGCTCCCATCCACAGAGACGACCTGCATACCCAGATCACTGTTGTGGGGAACTTGTTCGGTGAAACGCCGCGCAGTCTCCACGGCGTCACTGAGTTGAACTTTTTTTGACTCAGTCATCAAATCTGTGCGCTCAAAGGAATTTAAGGTAGATGGGAGATTGGCTGGCAGCTGCTGATTGCATAGGTAATCACCATGAAAATTACTCTGAAACAAAACCACCAAATGATTTTGGTTGGTTAACCAACTAAAGTCAAGGATGTGCTCAATGTAAATGCCAGCGACCTGCCCGATGGCATACAATCAAGGCTACAGGTCTGTTCATGACAATGTTAATGTGAAATCTGATGATCTGATGAGGAGACGTTCAAACTATGACGCAAAGACAGCCCCGACCTGAGGACAAGCTGGACGATCAGGGTAATGTTTTATCGAATGCAGCCCGGCTTTTTCGCGAGAAAGGATTCGAAAAAACCTCGCTAAAGGAAATCGCGGAAGCATGTAACATGCTACCCGGGAGTCTGTACTATCGATACAACACCAAGGAAGCACTTCTTGTTGAACTGATGCGCCGAGGAATCTACTTGGTTACAGAAGAGGTCGAAGTAGCGTACGCCAGCTCAGATGATCCCGTAGAGAAGCTGCGTCTATGCATCAACGCGCATCTGCGAGCCCTGCTGGGTGATTCAGACATGGTTTACGTGCTGCTGTTTGAATGGCGAGCATTGAGCCCTGAGGCGCGAAAGGAAATCATCAAACTGCGTGATCAGTATGAATCCCTCTGGATAGACATCCTGGAAACGATGATTAAACAGGGGGTCATTCAGCAGGGCGTTGATGGGCGTCTACTTCGCCTGCTCGGCCTTGGAGCCCTTAACTGGGTTGCAACATGGTTCGATCCGAATGGTACCTATACACCCGATACCATTGGCAACTTTGTCTGGAAAGCCATTGTTAACGGCGTAATCAATCAAAGCGCGCAACGCGAGCACATGCGCCGATTTACAAATGCCTAACTAACCACTTTTTTAGGATCCCAAATCAGTTGAATGCTTGATTTGGGACTTGGCATTGAGTCTAAATTTCTCTGGCGGCTGGCCAAACCAACGCTTAAAGGCACGCCTGAAATTGGCGCTGTCGTGATAATTCATCAACACAGCAATGGCCTCAATGGATAGTTTGCTGTCACACAAGTAGCTCGCCGCCTGTTGGGACAGGATCTCATCTCGAATTTGCCGAAAACCGCTGTGCTCCGCTTTTAGTTTTCGCGCCATGGTGCGTTTGCTCACGAACAGGGAGGCCGCAGCTTCGTCTTCACTTAGCGTACCAGGCGGACGCGACAACATCATTTTTTTCAGCCGTATCTGATAGCTCGGTTTATGGGACTGAAGTTGCGCAATCATCGATTCACATTGCTGCAAAGCAAACTGATAGTTTTCATGATTGGCAGAGGCGTTCGGTTCCAGGCACAATGTCATCGGCAACCTGAGTTTTAAATGATCGCAACCAAAGCGAATCTGACCCGACAAATAGTTGGAGTAGATGGCGTGGTACGCGGGTGCTGGATGAACAAAGCATACTTCAGCCTCATGTAAGGGGCGGCCAACAATGAACTCGCCGAATTCAAGGAGCGCCTTGACTATCGCATCGGCCAAGCAGCGCTGTATGTCATTGTCCAGTGACATCTTGAAATTCAGCATGCATTCGAGGTGTTCTTCAACCTGCAGCAAATGCAACTCGATAACGCTCGCCCGCGTGGGCAGGAATGTGTGTATAGCCCTTAGAGCGCTGAGTAGGTTTGGACTGCTGGAGGCAGCAAAACCCATCGCACCGTGGGTTGCCGGTGTCAGGCGCTTGCCAAGCCTCAAGCCGAATTCCGGCTGGCCGGACAACGCCAACGCATTTCTCAGAATCTGCACCTGTTGGGTCGCTGTGAGCAAGCTATCTTCGCTAAGAAACTGCGCAACACCAAGTCCGGTACCACGTAGTAAACAAGGCAGCTGCTTGGCTGTCAGATCCAGCTCACGAGCAATAAGTCGTGAGTAGTTCGACGGAATATCGGCTGTCAGGTTATGGGAAGTATTCGCCTGTCGCATCATTGGCGCTACCTATCTAAGATTTATATATTAGCGCATTGTCTTTAAATGACCCTTTGTTCGTCAAGAAATGACCTAGTCGCTTTATTGGTGCCAATCTAACATCTTTGCTAGAGCAAGTTACTCGTAGGAGAGAAGCGTTGGGCAAAATTATCTTTATTGAGCATGACGACACGACACACGTCATTGAATTCAAGGTTGGATCCTCGTTGATGCAAGTCGCCGTAGATAACGCCATTCCGGGCATCGATGGAGACTGCGGAGGAGAATGCGCCTGTGGCACCTGTCACATCATCGTCGCTGATGAGTGGTTCGAAAAGACCGGTGCTCCTGGCGATGATGAAGAGCAAATGTTGTCCATGACCCCGGAGCGGACAAAAACTTCGCGCTTGGGCTGCCAGGTAAAGACCACCGAGGCAATGGACGGCATGACCGTTCGCCTTCCCGAATTTCAGATGTAAGCATCGGAGAACTTCATGTCAACGCAATCCAAAAAATTTGACGAAATTCAAACGAGGGTTATTAACGCCACCTCCAAAGTACTGCCAATGCATATGCAAATTCAGGGGTTGAAGCTGTTAATTAGGGCCAAGAAAAAGACCATAGGCGCACGTAGGCCGATACCCAACTTTGTCGAAACACCGCTTCCGGATGTAGGCACGTTGAACCTCGAAGACATTGATGTCAGCAATCCGTTTTTATATCGGCAGGGGCAGTGGCGCGCCTATTTCAAACGGCTTCGTGATGAGGCCCCGGTGCACTACCAGAAAAACAGCCAATTCGGCCCGTTCTGGTCAGTGACACGCTACGAAGACATTCTGTTCGTGGATAAACATCACGAACTGTTCTCCGCCGAACCGGTTATCATTTTGGGTGACCCTCCGGAAGGCCTGTCGGTGGAAATGTTCATAGCCATGGATCCGCCAAAACACGATGCACAGCGAAGCTCTGTGCAAGGTGTGGTAGCTCCGCAAAATCTGAAGGAAATGGAGGGTTTGATACGCTCTCGCACAGGGGATGTGCTCGACAGCCTTCCCTTGGGCCAACCCTTTGACTGGGTGTCGACGGTATCAAAGGAATTGACCGGGCGCATGCTGGCTACCCTTCTGGATTTCCCTTACGACGACCGTGAAAAACTAATCTATTGGTCGGATCTGCTCGCTGGCGCGGCATCAGCTACCGGCGGTGAATTTACTGACGAAGAAGCAATGTTCGATGCGGCAGCCGACATGGCGCGTGATTTTTCTAGACTTTGGCGGGATAAGCAGGCGCGCCGCGCCGCTGGTGAAGCGCCAGGCTTTGATTTGATTAGTCTGTTGCAAAGTGGAGAGGAAACACGTGATCTGATCAACCGTCCGATGGAGTTTATTGGCAATCTTGCACTACTCATCGTCGGCGGTAATGACACCACGCGTAACTCCATGAGCGGAGGCTTGCTGGCTATGAACCAGTTTCCAGAGGAGTTCGTAAAACTGAAGGCAAACCCGGAACTGATTCCGAACATGGTTTCGGAAATCATTCGCTGGCAAACACCGTTGGCTTATATGCGTCGGGTCGCCAAGCAGGACGTTGAACTAAACGGCAAAACTATAAAAAAGGGGGATCGAGTGGTGATGTGGTACGCCTCGGGAAATCGGGACGAACGCAAGTTCGCGAATCCGGATCAATTCATCATTGACCGCTCAGGCGCGCGTAATCACCTGTCATTTGGTTACGGCGTCCACCGTTGCATGGGCAACCGCCTAGCCGAATTACAACTACGTATTCTGTGGGAGGAATTGCTCAAGCGATTTGAAAATATAGAAGTTGTTGGCGAGCCTGATCGGGTGCAGTCGAACTTCGTACGGGGCTATTCCGAGATGATGGTTAAACTGACGCCCGCGTAAGAGTTGCCCGAGCAGAGAGAGGATTAGTTATTTCCTTTTCGGTCAAGCAAAGGGTACTCACTCGATAGGTGGGGTCGCATTTATGAAGCCATTGAACTACGGGACAGTCTGATCTCAATAGCCTTTTTGGAGACAAAGGCGATGACAACAAAAGAAAAAAAGACAACGGTAATCGTTGGGGGTGGGCATGCAGCAGGCGCACTACTTACCACTCTGATTCAGAAGCAATACCCACACGAAGTGGTGTTGGTAGGGGATGAGCCCTACCCTCCGTACCAGCGTCCACCACTGTCGAAAAATTATCTGGCGGGTAATGTTGACAGGGAATCGTTGTACCTCAAGCCGTTGTCAGTGTACGAGAGCGCAGGCTACCAACTGCGCCTAGGCGTGAGTGTCGAGCAAGTTCATCGGAACAACAAGACCATTCGGCTGTCGGACCAGAGCGTTTTAAAATACGACCAGCTCGTCTTGGCCACCGGATCACGAGTCCGACGCCTCGAAGTTCCTGGCGCAGACTTGAAAGGAATTCATTACCTACACGATATAGCCGATACGGATATCCTACGACAACAGTTAAGCCCTGATAAACGACTGGTAATTGTTGGTGGTGGCTACATCGGCTTGGAGGTAGCGGCCATCGCCGTCAAAATAGGTCTGGACGTCACGGTGTTGGAAGCCTCCGAGCGACTATTGCAACGAGTCACAGGTCCGGAGATCTCTGCATTCTTTTACGACAAGCATCGTGACGCGGGCGTGGACGTGCGATTAGGCTCTACTGTATCCAGCTTCAAGACTGACGGCTTCGGCCATGTCGCTGGCGTAACCATATCAGACGGCTGCACCGTGCCAGCCGATATTGTGCTGGTCTCCGTTGGCGTTACACCAGAAACTGCACTGGCCGAGGCCGCTGGCCTGGCCTGTGATGGAGGAATTTTGGTGGACGAACATACTCGCAGCAATGATCCCGCTATCCTGGCAATCGGCGACTGTACCCGTCACCGGAATCTTTTTTTCGAACAGCTGCAACGGGTTGAATCGGTCGCCAACGCCGTTGAACAGGCACGTACCGCCGCGGCAACCTTAATGGGAGAGGACAAGCCGTACGACTGTGTCCCATGGTTCTGGTCAAACCAATATAACGTTCGCTTGCAGATGGTAGGCTTGTCCCAGAATCATGATCAGCGTGTTCTTCGTGGAAATCCCATAGACAAGGGATTTTCGGTGTTTTATATTCGGAAAGGCCGTCTTATCGCTGTCGACGCGATCAACATGCCCATGGCTTTTATGGTCGGCAAGCAGCTGGTCTACAAAGGCAAAAACGTTAACGCTGAAGAGTTGAGTGATCTAGATATCGAATTGACGTCTTTGATCTGAAACATGTCGTGACTTAGCCACTCGTGATGGCACCTGGATTGTGATCGGTATAAAAGGAAATACTCATAACCAAGGTCATAGGTTCAAATCCCGCCCCGCAACCAAATTGTCACCTTTAAAACCAATCACTTGGCGACGGTTGATTTTTTGTTTTATGAGCCACCAACTGCGTGTGCCCAAAATTTGCCCAACTGGTGGCCAACACCGACATTTCCTTTGTCTAGACCGTGGCTCGGAGATGTAATCGACGCGGAAAGAGACCTGAGGTGCAGTAGTTTCTACTTGATCTGATAGTGAAGGATCGGAACTACTGCATCTAAAAGGGTTAACTCCAACTCCAGTTGTCAACGCCAGTGCTTCATTGGTCAAGCAAGTCGCCCAGATCAAGATCTTGTGCTGAGGCGTTTGACTCGTCCCAGTAACTTCCGATTGATGCGATCGGTGTGCGAGTGCCGACGTTCTCAGCCCAGTAGCGGTCAGAAAGATTCGTCATAGTAAGTGTGGAAATGTCCTCTATCAAACGATACTGCTTGCTTGGCTTGAAGCTTTCTGCCTTTGCCCATCGCTTTGTCGCGTCCCTGAAACGCTCTTCATTTCCCGCGGCTTGTGCTGATATTGCGTACATGACATGCGCTAACCGTACGCCACTGCGCTCAGCAATAATTATCGATCGATTGAAACTGCCCCAAACATTTTTGCCTTCAGACCCACCGGGCAAGATATTCCAAACTACGGCTTTCGCTGCCAAGGGTACCCCCCACCACTTCGTATTGGAGACACAGTTCATGGCTCGCTCAGACAAAGGTGCAATGTCGGTTGGCACGCCAATCATTTGTTGGGATGCAATGTCGTTAATTACTGCCTGCAATCCTGCAATTGTTCCCAGAACATAAGTGAGTTCATCGTAATCACGTTCAAAAGTTGGGCATGTTTCGCCGTATTGAAAATCATATTTTGCTTCCAAATGGCTACGCATCAATTTGAATGCCGAGAATTGCCTTTGTGCAGTTATCTCTAGAAGACGTTTCTGTGCGATTCGTGCATCTTGTGCTTCCGGGATTTGACTCGCACGGGTTGCTCTAAGGTACCGAAGTTCCTCGTCGACCGAGCGCTTCTCTGAACACACTGCAGATGTGGTGTACAGCAATGCTTCCAGCAGTGCGGGGTCACCATAAAAAGCACGCGTTGCACTTGAAATTAGTGGGAACCCACTGGTGGCAAATTGGCACCCCATGTCGACATCGTTGAGTTCAAGGATCGGTGGGACAATGCGATCCTCGACGATGCCGATGGCAAAGTTTGTGATGCCACCCTGAACGCTGGCGCAACCGGTCAGTATTGCTGCCATTCCAGAAGCCAAGATCTTGTTCAACAGTTTTTGTGTGGTGATCATGCGGATTCGTACCTTTTAGAAACGCTCGGTGATACTTACACCCAGATAGTCAATGTCAAGTTTGGTTGTACCCTGAAAGTTTCCACCAGCCACTTCGGCAGGACTGACTTGGCCGTTGGAGCCGGTTGCACCGGGTTCCAAGTCGAGTTTCATGTAGGAGACGTTTACGGTGGTGTCGCGTTGCAGTTCCAGTTGGGCGCCCAAGCTATAGAAGCGTCTGTCTGAATCAGGCAGCACCGTAATTCGTGTTGAGTCATCGATTACGCTGTTCTCCACTGCGTAGCCGGCTTTTAAGGTGAGGCGTTTGTATGCTTTGTAATTCATGCCCACGCGGTAACTGTTGGCGACTACAAAGTTTTGTTGAATGTCTTGCAGAACACGCCCGTTTGATTCCCGGAAGAATTTCAGTTGTGTCACTGAAAAGTCTTGACGGGTATAAGTGGCCATGAGGTCGAGCTTGGGGCTGGTGTGGTGAAAGACACTCAAGCGAAGCTCGTCGGGCAGTGTGATGTCTTGCTTGATTCTTTGTTCTGGAAGCAAGTCGTCGGCAGCTTGTGGTCCGTCTACATTAAGAAATGGGCCAGCCAATCCTATAAGTCCGCCATTCAGGAACTCCCTGAAGGCAACGCCTTCCGAGGTCTCTTGAATTTTCAGCTTGCCACGCATGCCAGTAAAGCGGGTTTTCGGGCGATAAGAAATTCCGACTCGAGTTTTGTCAGTGGGTTCCCAAAGCGCGCCGACTTGTGCGTTGAAAGCCCAGCCAAACATCCGCAGGCTTAAATCAGCTTCTTCAGGAATGGGTGGAGCCTGTCCCGCGGCGTTCAGCCCGTCAAGCAGGGTTGAGCCGTTGTTCAGCAGCCCGTCAACGGCATCCCGATAGTTCAGCTTCAATTTCAGTGACTGAAAATACCTTTCATAGGAGCCATTTGCCCCAATTGACAAGCTCGGTGTGAGTTTGTAGCCAAACCCGAGGTTTGCCCGGCTAACCTTGAAGTCGATGTCTCGGCCTTGATTGCGTCCTGGAAAATTTTCATCGTAACGAAGGATCAGTGCATGGGATGCGGCAGCACCGAACCCCACAATCAATTTGTTGTTGACCGGGATTGCAACGTACAGATTTGGTGCAAGTGCAGTTGAATCATAGCCGCTGTTTCGATTGAATTCTTGCCCAGTGCTACCTGTGTTGCCACTGTTGGTGGGAGACCCGTCCGGGGTTTGCCCCGAGGTATAAGACGTGTTTATTCCAACAAATACGGCACCGAGTGTTGCCTCTGCCCGCTTGAGTCGTGTGAGTGCCGCGGGGTTTGCAAACAGAATGGAAGCATCACCCGCTTCCGCAGCCATGCCCGCGTTGGCATTTCCCATAGAACTGACGGAAGTGCCATCAAATGCTGTTCCTCCGGCGTAGGCCCTGCTTGATAACAAAGTGTTAACTGTGATGGCTGTTAGCGCGCCAAAAATTAACGGCTTGAATGTCGCGCAATACCGCGTTCTTTGATTCAAGGTGTCTCCCCCTGAGGAATGGAGTTGTTCTCGTGAGATGTCGAATTCCGGCGAAAACAACAAGCCACGTTGTCTGCTTATAGCGACAAACTTACGTGGCTTGATGTGTCGGAAAACTTGAGCTGTGTGTTTTGAATTTCAGAATGACTTGCTGTCAGGCGTGCATTCGGAATCAGCACGGTTCACGCTGCATCGAATTTTTTTCATGATGCTCAGTCCCTGTTTATCGTAGATTCCTTGCTCAACAATTGAACCTCTGCTTTCTCTTAGCATGATGGTGTACTTGATCATGTTTTCAGGAGTCAGGTCGCTCCACGTTGTTTCAGGGATTGTTTTTTCCGCCCGGAGGATCAATTTCAATGCACGATCGAATTGACCACTCCAGTATTTTCTTGATTCAAGTCCAAATCCAGTTGGGAACTTGCTTGTATTGATCACCATCTGATAACTCAAAATTACAATCGGAAAGCGGTTAATGGCTCCCTTGCTTCCAATGCCGCGATAAAGTTCTAGGGGTTTGTATGCAGCTGCGGGTGCGGCAATCATGTCGACCACACCATTGTTGAATTTGCTGGCAAAATTTGTGATGTCTGCAGAAACTGGCTGGGCACCAATTTTCTGGATCATCACAGCCTGCGCTTTGTCATAATCGAAAGCTGCAATTTTCTTGCCTGCAAGATCTTCAACGGTCTGGATCTTTCGATCATTCAACACCGGGTAGGCGGTGCCGAAGGGGATTATGCCGGCGATTTCATACTTCCCGTTGGTAGCAACTTTTGTGGAGTTTGGAGAAGAAAAAACCTGGACTGCTCGACGCACCACTTCGTAGCTGGCGTCCATGTCCACTTTGCCGTTCTTTACGATGGAGGACGCGCCTAGAGAGTCAATGGCAGCAGTAGTGGAGTTGAATTGGCGGGTACGAAAGCCTGTCGCAAACACTGCATCACATTCACCCGCGATAAAGTCTTGCGAAGCAATCCGCTCATCGGTGTAGGCATGTAAATTAAAGTTGGCGCCCCAGGCTTTTGACGCGACCACGTAATCCTTGGCCATCGCAAACATATCACCAGCCGCACCTAGAAGATCGTACACACACAACTTCTGGGTTCCCTGTTGAGCGTGGGCTGATGTGCTTAAGGCACTTGCCAAGACGATGCTCAAAAGCTTCGCCCCACAAAGGCTTTTGATGGTACTTTTCATTTATGTCTCCCTATCGTTTTAATAATTGAAACAATTATCACATCGGTGAAAATATATACTCTTGACCATTGGAGACTTTTTTTTGACCTATCGAGACAAATGCACCATTTAATAAGATCTACAGTCCTATTGGGATTTTCTGAAGTATTGAACTGTCACGGGAGCGATGCGAACGAGATTGCATCCAAATTTGGTATAGACCTCGGGCTGGCAAATCAGGATAACGAATTCGTTGCGATGAATGACTTTGTCAAAATGCTTGAATTCACCGCAAGAGCGAAGAATATTCCCAGCCTGGGCTTGAGCATGTCCCCCTATCACGACATCAGTATTCTAGGACCGCTTTCCCTGGTTATCAGCAATTTGCCCACCGTGCATGAGGCTGTGGTCTATGCTGCCGAGCATATTGATGTTATGTCCCCAGCGATTGTCATCGAACCTTATCCAGAGCGCGCAAAAGTTCAAAGGTCTCAGCCCAACACTTGGGTGAGCATTTCAGTTGATTTGGGAAAGCCGACAGTCAGCACACAGACTTTGGACATATGCTTGGGCAATCTTCACCGATTTGTGAAGATTTTGGCTGGAGAGAATTACCAGTTGATCAAAGCAACCGTGCCTCACAGCGCGAAAACATGCCAGGAATTTTACACGCGATTTTTCGGCTCTCCAGTTGAGTTTGAGAGCAACAAAGCAGCGTTGCTGTTGAGCCATTCGACACTTGACACTCGATTGGATAAACCCAATAAAGAGCTCAGCAATATTGTTGATCTTCACATTCAAATGAATTTCCGCAGTCTTCGCGGAACGTATTCAACCCGAACGGCCCAAGTCATCAAGAAGGTACTCGGAAAAGCGGTGTGCAATAAAAAAGAAGTCGCTAGCTTGTTGGCCATCCATCCCCGGACCCTGCAGCGACATTTGTCTGATGAAGGCACTTCATTTGAACAAATAAAAATACAGATTGTTTCTCAGGAGGCTCTTCGGTACCTAACAGAGACGGAGATTCCGATGGCACACCTTGCCTCAATGTTGGGGTTCGCTGAACAGGCTACCTTGGTGCGATTTTGCAAACGACATTTCGGGCGTTCTCCATTGGCCATTCGCAAAAACATTGACGCCACTCATTAGGTCGGCAAAACGCTGGGGGTATAACTCGGGGCTTAGGCATTTGCAGTTGCTTGTCAGTCCTTGGAGTAACGGATTCTTACAATTTGGATGGTGGAAAGCCATACCAGCGGGTAAATGCCCTCCTAAAATTTGCGATGTCTCCATAGCCCAATAGGTAGGCGGTTTCCTTCACTCCCAAATGCATCATCTTAAGGTACTCGTGGGCAAGGCGACGGCGCACATTGTTCAGTACATCCCGATACGAGGTTCCGTTCTCCTGAAGCCTCCGGTGAAATGTACGAGGAGTCAAATTCAACACCTGGGCACAATCATTTTGATTTGGAAACCCTCCTTGTTTACTTTCCAGCAACAACCTTTCAAGACGCGCCACAATTGAATGGCTCGATTCTAGGCGTTCCAACTCGCGCCGACAAATTGACAACGCTTCGGACATGACGAGCGCATCGCGATGACTCAAAGGGCTTAGTACCTCCGAATAATTGAAGGACATGCCTGTCCACGATTGCCCGTAAAGCACTTCGCAACCCAGCAATTCCCGGGCAAGGGCTGCATGTGCAGGCTCAGGCATCGAAAATAAAACACGTTGACACGGACTATCGTTCGCCACTGTGGCATCAATCACATTTTTGACAGTCCCCAATGCAATTTCAGCAACGACATTACCAACATCTCCGAGTCCTGGCATCGGCTCAAACACCACACGAAATGTGTCATTGACTGTTTCTGACCGAATGGACAGCAATGACGTGCGCAACGGGACGTACGTTTCAATGATTTGCATCGAGTCTTGTATCGTGTTTGCAGCCAATGCGGCCAAACCCACGTTACCATGGGCGCTTGGCGCAAGATTACACCCCAATTTCAAACCAAACCCACTATCTCCCGTCAACTCAATGGCTCTCTCCAGCAGTGCACCATAGGTTGAAACGGGCACTTCATAACCGGGTTTGGTCAGACAGGTTTCATCAAGCCCTACACCTGCAAGCCAACCAACCACATCCAGTCCTTTGATGCTCAGTTGCTCGGCGATCTGTGGCATGTAATGAATTACGGTATTTCCCAAGTCATTCGAGGTAGGCAGTTTTTTAACCTTTGAGCGCATTGATGAAAACTCCCGGTAGCTTCCTGATTGAAGGATAGTACTGAAAATAGGTCAGCAAACGTCCCAGGATGTGTTGTTTTCGGTTTGTGATAAACCAAGGGGGTCGCGGCAACAAGCTAAAATTCAAAGACAACAAATTTCTCGGGAAAGGTCGCCACGGTGCTTGCACCACCGTTTTTTCGGTTCGCTCGAGCATCCAGGTGTTGTGAACCGTACCAATTCCTGATCCGGGTTCTCTCAAACTGGCTCCAGGAAAACCACCCCAGGGACAGGCGTTGAGAAGAAAGGCCAATCCGGTCCACGTGTTAATCGCAATGGTGCCGTACCGGAGTTGCCCTAGAAGCGATTCGAACTTGTCATGCCCCATTTTTTTAATGGTTACAGGGTGAATCACGATGTTTGCCCCCAAAGTACCGTGTAACTTTTCATTGGCGAAATCAATGGCTGATGTCAAATAGGTTCTTGGATTTTCTTCAGGCAAATATTTGATCGTAAAGGCAGGGGCAAAAACTTCATTGTTGGCCAGCCAATCAGAATCGTCCTGATCAAAGTCCGCCACCAAACAGGCAAGATTTCCAGATTGATCAAAAGCATCAATGCCGCCATGCGCTCGAAAATCAGCGCCACGCTGCTGACTGCCCGGATAATATCGCTCCCGTTGACCATGGGAGGCTATGACAGCCTTTAGCTCTCTAAGTAACGCTTCCGTTCCTTCCCACGCTTCAGGCAGTATGAGCGTTTGCATGGCCACGCAGTTGTAACCGGAATTTTGCATTTTTTGAGTTGCAATCTGCTCAGCCTGAAAGCGAATGTCTGCTTTTGTCCATGGACCAGGAACGACAATGGTCGGGCAAACCGCACCTAGCTCGGAGGTAATCCGCCGGGTATTGAGTGGTTTGCCGGTTTTTTTGTGTGCGTTTGTGTCAGTCCCAACACCCCATACGATCAGGTCATGCGTGGCCGCTGCTCCAGTAATGTGAATGCTCTCCACCAAGGGATGTTCTGCCAAATATGCTCCTACCCGACCTCCGCCTCGCACAATTCGAAGTGCGTTGCGATCAATCAATGGCTTGAGCGCAGCTTTCAAATAATCAAAAAGATAATCATTGACCGGGTTGAGTTTAAGCAACACCACTTCGTTTTCAACGAAGAGTTTGTGGAATGCATCCAATGGACTAATCGCTGACACATTACCAGCCCCTAGGACCAGGGCTAATTTGCCAAATCTTTCACTGGCAGGTGGATCATAGGCAGAAGCGGCTTCGATGGAAATTTCACTTACGCCGCGCTGCATCCAGACTTCTGCCTTAACACCGGACAAAAGCAGCCTGTCCCAAAGCGTGTGCGGAAACACTTGCAACGCAAGTTGACCTTTTGCAACACGGCGATGGGGCAGCTGCGCCAGAAACGCCTTGTTCTCCATGTTGGAGAGTGTTTCAACAAGGCCATTGCAGGTGGCCATTACAGGCAAGGGGCCCGCAAACCATTCCTCACCAGTCAGCGTAGATTGTGCAGGTAAACTCTTGCGACGTGCTGCAATTTCAGCCCAACCCTCAGATTGTTGAAGAAGTGCAGTCTTGATTTGCTGAAGAATGACGATACGATCAGCGCAACTGGTACGAGCCCACTCGTGTTTGCCCTCATCAAGAACCAACAATGCCTCGTCACAGAGTCGGATCTCTTCAGACACAGCCTCCTCCCCACTGTGTATTAGATTTTGAACAGTTAACTGTTCTGGCGATAATTTTTCCAATGAATCAGACATGACTCATCTCCTTTCCTTTCTCACTTTTCTGCAAGCCCGTGCCTGTCTTGGTGGTTCGTTTTTTACCAAGAATCAGGTCTGCCGCCTTCTCGGCAATCATGATTGAAGGCGCATTGGTATTACCAGAAACCAGTGTTGGCATGATGCTCGCATCTACTACCCGCAATCCCTGCAGTCCATGCACGCGTAGTTCTGTATCCACAACCGCCATCGGGTCGGTTCCCATTTTGCAAGTCCCTACGGGGTGATAGATGGTGTCCGCTCTGGCGCGAATATTCGCCTCCCATTGCGCATCACTCATACCATCATGTACGCCGAAAAGCTCTTTGTACCGATACTTCTCTAATGGTGTTTGCATCAAAATTTCACGGGTGATTTTTGCCCCCTTGATTAAAGTTTCCAGATCCCTTGGATCCGACAAGAACTTTGGATCGATCCCCGGTGCATCCAAAGGATTCGCCGATTGCAAGAAAATCTCCCCACGAGAATACGGACGCAAAGTACACACATGGCAAGAAAAGCCATAGCCCGAATGCAGTTTGCGTGCGTGGTCTTCAACCACAGAAATTACAAAATGCAATTGTAAATCTGCACGATCAATTGAACTGGATGACTTAAGAAAGGCCGCCCCTTCCGCAAAGGGAGAAGACAACATACCCGTGCCGTTGCGGCGCCACAGAACCAGATGTTTGAGTAAGCTCACTGCTCCGGCAAAACCTAATCCAAAGTTGTCAGTGTCGAGTGACTTGTACGCCAATGTGAAGTCCAGGTGGTCTTGCATGTTTTGCCCTACACCGGCTAACTCGTGCACCATTCCAATCCCATAAGGCGTGATGTCTTGTGACCGGCCCACTCCCGACAATTGCAAGATTTGGGGTGAACCAAATGCACCCGCGGAAACAATCACCTCGCGACGGGCTTTAACCAGAACTTGCCTGTTACCATTGTGATAGAACACACCCATTGCGCGCTTGTTGTCAAAAAGAATGCGAGAGGCTCGGACATTTGTAAACACAGCCAGGTTTAACCGCTTGTCCATGATGGGATGCAAGTAAGCGGCTGCAGTTGAGCAACGCTCCCCGTGCTTGTCTGAGTCATGAAACTGGGTCACTTGATACAGCCCCGCCCCAGCATTGTCACCTGTATTAAAGTCTTGCCGCTCGGGTAGCCCCCAGGCTTTTGCTGCCTCAATAAATGCCCGAGTCACGGGCCGTGGGCTGTTCTGATTCGACACATGAAGTGGTCCGTCCGCTCCGTGAAACGGATCAGCACCGCGCTCGTTGTTTTCTGCCTTCTTAAAATAAGGCAACACATTGTCCCAGTCCCAGCCATCACAACCTAGGTTTGCCCAACCATCGTAGTCTTGTCTTTGTCCGCGGACGTATAACATGGCATTAATCGCGGAAGAACCACCCAATGCCTTGCCACGAGGCTGGTAACCAATGCGTCCATTTAAACCTGGCTGAGGCACCGTATTAAAAGCCCAGTTGTTCAGCTTTCCGTGACCGGGAACCATCGCAACCATAGCAGCGGGTGTTCGAATCAACGGACTGTCTCCACGACCACCGGCCTCAAGCAAGCAGACTGTTACTGAAGAGTCTTCACTTAAGCGGGCCGCCAAAGTAGCTCCAGAGGATCCGCCACCCACGACCACAAAATCGAATTCCATAATGATCTCCTAGCTAAAAATCTGTCGTTCTCTCAAGCCGAAGACTTGATCGAACTCAGAGGCCATTGACGGGGGTCATAGCTGACCAACTCTTTAATTCCGCTTCGCTGATTGGCACGAAGAGCCAGGATTCGTTCCTCTGGAGAAGCAAAGTGACGGTCCCACTCAACCAGTTTTGGCGTCATGAGCTTGTGCCAAAGGGGTGGGCAAAGCGTCAGGAAAATTGTGGTCAGGTATCCACCGATCATCACAGGCGCATCAGGCAGTGGCATCAAGTTCTGATAGGGCACTTCGCCTTGTGCATGGTGGTGCGAATGACGACTCAGGTTGAACATGCCCCACGACGTCATGCGACGGTTTGTGTTCCAGGAGTGGCGTGGCTGCACTGGCTGTTCAGGCAATCGCACCATGCCGTAGTGTTCCATGTAGTTTACTATTTCAAGTAAGGATTTACCGAACAAAGCCGCCAAGGTGAAGCACAGCGCACCCGTCCAGCCAGCTACCGAAAAGGCTGCCACATTCAACACCACACTCATGAGCAGACCCCGTATGTAAGCATTGTGATGAGACAGAACAGGTAGCCCCTTTTTGTTCAGGCGCTCTGCTTCAATCTTCGCAGCACTGATATTTCCCTTGATTGTTGAGATCAATACATGGAGATATACATTGCGGCCACGAGGTGCTGTCGCCGGATCGTGTTCAGTTGACACATAACGGTGATGACCATACACATGCTCAATGGCAAAGCCTACGTCATAACTAAAGGCCAGCAGCCAACGACCAACCCACAAGGAAATGGGATCCCAGGTCCGGTGAGTCAATTCGTGAGCAACCACGGTGCCCATGATTCCAATCAGATAGCCGTAGTAAATAATTCCTGAAAAATAGCGGTGTACAGACGAGGTCGCGTCTCGCGCCGCAAAGACATCGTAACCGGTCAGATTCATGACAAAGGTACCCAGTCCCAGCGGATCTCCGGTCGATATCGTCCACATAAAGCAGAAACCGATGAACAAGAGGAGTGGCAAAGCCAACCACAACTGAACGGTCAGAATCCAAGGCTTTCGGTACTCTGGCGTCACTTTGTCGTCGCCTGTCAACATGTCACCCAAAACATAGAAGCCCAAAAAGCTTGCAAAACCTGCAGAGATCCACGCGCCGCCTGCCAAATAAGCGAATACTGCGATTACCCCCATCAAATGAAACATCATGAACTTCAGATAATCACCGATGGTCGCCGGCGTTCTCTCAACCGTGGGCAAACCAACCGCCCCATAAAAGCCGGTATTCTTAACTTCTCGAACAACAAAGCGATCAGCATGAATACCTTGCGCGGCGATGTTGTTCTCTTTTAGTTCCTTGATCGCAGCATCTATCATTTGAGGTGGGCCGCATAGGTAGGCTTGTGTCGCACCTGCAGCTTCCCTACGAATATGATCCGTCACCAAACCACGCAAACCACTCCAGTCGTGATTGAAATCATCCTCACTGAGGATGGGTACAAACCGAAATTCAGGCCAATTGTTTGCATAAGCTTCAAGACGTTTTAGTTCGTATAGATCTTGCTCTGTGCGTGCACCGAACATCAGCGTGACCGGCCGCCGATCGCCTTTGCGCTCCATCTCCTCAAGCATTCCTAGCATTGGAGCCAAGCCACTGCCACCGGAAATAAACACAACCTTTTCCTTGCCTTCACGTAGCCAGAAGTCTCCCCCCGGGCCTCGGACGGTTAATGTTTCGCCTTCGACATAGTTATCGAACACATAAGTTGAAAACCGGCCACCGGGCACTCGGCGAATGGTGAAGCTGACCCGGCCTTGTTTGTCCGGTGCATTTGAAAATGAATAGCTCCGGGGTGCGTCTTTGACAGAATCTAATGTCAACTCAGCGAATTGGCCCGCCTTATAATTGACGGGTTGATCAAGTTGCACGTCAACCCGCACGATATCGTGAGTCAAAAACTCACGCCCCACAATCCCTCCAGTTATTGGCGCAGAGGTAATCGCAGCGCTTTCGTCCATCTCCACCTCAATGTCTGACTTCAAACGGCTCTGGCAGGCCAGAATGTAGCCTTCAGCAATCTCTTCTTCAGACAGCAGGTATGCACTCTCTGTCAACTCGTGAACTTTCCCGCTCTTCAGCTTGCATTTACAGGAACCACAACCCCCAACCCGGCAAATATTAGGTATTTCTACGTTTTGACGCAAAGCGGCTAGAAGTAGTGTTTCGTCTGCTTCAACCTGGATGGATTTGCCGTTGATACGGGCTTGGTGAGTTGCGCCTTTGTTTAGAAAACCAAACATGTCTGCCTCCAAGTAATTGTTGTAATGTAAAAAAATGCTAACAAGCCAATTGGGGTCATTATGCGGAGGGGGTCATTTTCTGCAAAGAGTTGCAACAGACAAAAAGGGGTTATTTTTCGCCAAATTGGCAGAAATGAAAAATGACTTATTGATTTTAAGTGTTCGATTTTTTTACAGTACGTTCTGAAGAAGTGGCCCGGCAAAACTGAACAGTTGAGACTGAATCGCCCCGCTTTCCCTAGGCACTTTTTATCCTCACAATATGTGCAAGGAGAAATGTGCAATGCCCAAGATTCAATTCACTGAAGAATTCCGTCAAGAAGCCATCCGTCAAATTGTTGACCGAGGCCGCTCCGTGGCCGAGGTCTCTGCCGCGCTCGGTGTGTCCACCCACAGCTTGTATGCCTGGCTGAAGGAGTTCAAGAAACCTGTCGAAGTATCTGCAGCCGAGGAGGAAGTCAAACGTCTGCAAGCCGAACTTCGTAAAGTCACCGAGGAGCGCGACATCTTAAAAAAGGCCGCCGCGTACTTTGCCAGTCAGTCAAGGTGAGGTACGCATTCATTGCCAGGGAAGAACCCAATCACGCTGTTAGAACCCTTTGCAAGGTAATGAATGTGAACCGCAGTGGCTATTACGCATGGCAGGCCAATCCTAAATCGAAACGCAAGAAACAGGACACTAAATTTCTTGGTCTGATTAAACAGAGCTGGTTGGAAAGCGGTTCCATTTATGGCTATCGCAAAGTGGCGGATGACCTTAGAGACATTGGTGCCCAATGCGGCAAACACCGCGTGTACAGACTGATGAAGCAAGCCAAGCTTGCTTCACAGCGTGGCTACAATCGAAGGCCTTATATGCGTTCTGGTGCCATGGCACAGGCAGCACCGAATCGTCTTGAGCAGAACTTCACAGTGCCCCAGCCCAATCAGGCCTGGGTCACTGACATCACTTGCATCCGCACCCACGAGGGCTGGTTGTATTTGGCCGTGGTGATTGATTTGTTCTCAAGGCAAGTCGTGGGCTGGTCCATGGGTTCAAGAATTGACACTGAGCTGGTTATCAATGCTTTGCTGATGGCGGTTTGGAGACGTAAACCAAAGCAGCAGGTGATTGTGCATTCCGACCAAGGCTGCCAATTCACCAGCAAAGAATGGCAGGACTTTCTGAGCACCAACAAGCTGGTGTGCAGCATGAGCCGACGGGGAAACTGCCACGACAATGCAGTGGCTGAAAGCTTCTTTCAACTGCTCAAGCGGGAAAGAATTCGACGCCGAACCTATGAAAACCGAAATCAGGCCCGAGAAGAAGTCTTTGATTACATCGAGGTGTTTTACAATCGAAAGCGCAGGCACTCGTTCACCAACGGCATGTCGCCTGTCGATTTTGAAAACCAATTTTTAACGAGGCCAACGAGTGTCTAGTTAACTCGGGGCGATTCACGTTCAATGGTTACCTTCCGGCAGATTTCCGGCAAAGGCCAGTTTTTGAACTTCTAAACTTTCAAGTTCAGTCGCCTAGAAAAACAAAAAGCCCAAGAATCAATAGATTCAAGGGCTTCGTACTTTGTACTTACCGAGACATGATTTACAGATTATTCCGGACACATGCTTTACAGTTTTTTGGCATAGGAGGGACCGACTATGCCTTGGAGCGAAAGTACGAAGATGGACGAGAAGCTGAAATTCATTGCTCGGTACCTCGATGGAGAGGGTATTTCAGAGCTTTGCCGGGAGTTTGGTATTTCCCGAGTCACCGGTCATAAGGTGATCTCCCGTTATCGGGAAAGCGGCCTTGAAGCGCTGACTGATCGCAGTCGAAGGCCTGTACGCTTTGCCAATCAATTGCCATTTCAGGTTGAGCAACAGATCATCAAGATCAAGCAACAGTGGCCCCAGTGGGGTGCCCCCAAGATTCGCGAGCGACTGATCAGTCATTTCCCGGATATTTCCACCCCGGCCACCAGCACTGTGCACGCCGTGCTGGACCGTCACGGCCTGGTCAAGACACGCAAGAACCGTCGATACCGCGCTCAAGGCACAGCCTTGAGCGCAGCCAAAAGCCCCAATGATCTGTGGTGCGTTGATTACAAAGGCGAGTTCATGCTGGGCGACAGGCGTTATTGTTATCCGCTGACCATCACTGCTTTTGAGCGCATATTCCGAGAATACGGCTTGCCCCAAGCGATTCGTTCAGACAACGGGGTGCCTTTTTCTTCGGTTCATGCCATTCATGGCTTGAGCAAGCTGTCGGTCTACTGGCTTAGGCTGGGTATCTGACCTTAGCCCACCGAAAATGAAAGAAGGGGAAATATGTGAGTGCTGGATTGGTCCTTTAGGTGAGCAAATATATTGGATTCGTCCTTCAGATGAACGAATGTATTGGTACTCTGGGGGAAACCCAAGAACAGTTAAAAGTGTAAAAACGAGAGCCTACTTCATATGGTCAGAACGCTCTCAAATAAAACCAATAATTACTTGGCTATCTTTCAAAGATGCTTTTAATGGTCGAAAAGTTAGGAAAGTTTCATGCACTTCAGTTAAAGGCGCTAATTTGGCTGAGATTGGCTTCTCAGAGCCAGATGAGTTGGATTTAGAACGAATTACTTACTTCAACGAAAAATGCAGTAACGGTCAAGAGCGAAAAAACCGATTATCAATGTACGTTCGTTATGACATTCGGTTCATGGCTAAACTGGCGATTGGTCTTGGTCATATCTTATTTGGTGAGAAATTCGATAATTCAGGCTATGCCAGAGAACTACATAAAGCTCTTTGGTATAAGGAAGGAGATCCTGAGCCCCGCATAGTGGGTGAGAGCAACCTGAGTCAGGATAGTGAATTTCTAAAAAACGTGTGCGGAATCACGCATGGAGTAACACTAACGATATTGCCCTCTTCAAAATATGTTGTTCTTAACCTCAATCTTGCAAGAAAAATGAATTGGGTTATAGGGATTGCCGAAATCGAAGATGTAAAAGGGTGTGTTGGAGAAGATTTATTGCACGGGTTGTGCGTGCTGTTATTTAAACCGCTTGGCAAGGGTTTCAGACTGTCGTTACCTGAACTAATTGCACACAACTCAAATGAGAAACTTCACCCGAAGCTCGCCGAAGTCGAATCCCATGCTGGTAAGAGTGTAGGTTACTTTGAAAACCTATGAGGAGCCTATCAATCAAATGATCTCAGATAAGGAAAAGGGCTGTCACTTTATCCCACTACTTTTTGCTGCTGAACATGTTAGGCGTTAGGTCTCAAAAGACGGACTGTCTTAACTTGTTGGGAATGTGTATGCCAGTTGAGATATAGGCGGCACCTGTTAGTGTTGACAACGCATTGATTGGGGTTTTGTATGGCGCAAAGCTGTCAAAAAAAGCAGCTATCGAAATAGTGGTGTAAAAAGATAAAGGGAGATTTCACTCTCGCTTCATATCGCTGCTGTGAACCTGCGTGTATTAAAGAACGTAGCTGTTCCTCGCCGTCCTGATAAAAAACTGACCATTGCTTGACTGCTTGATCTGCCTGCTTGCGAAAACATTGATTTCAGCACTCAGTTTCCCATGGATAGAGGCTACCTGTTCGAAGCCTGTAGGCGTCAGAACGAGGTAAGAGCCCTCGCCCCATAAAGATTCTGCTTCAATGTCAACTGGACCAGCGTCACGCCACCAATAGAGCTTTGCAACTACAGCTCCGCTAGCGTCTAGGAAGACGCCTGGTTCTTCGTCATGCATTCGCCAGCGAAGCCTCTTTAGCCAGTTCGGGCACAACGCGAATGAATAGGCTGGTGCATCAAAGCCCATGTCGATAGAGCAAACAATTCTCCTTACCAGCATGGGTGCCAATTCATTGTCGAGGGCGATGTACTTACCTAGCCACACAGCGACTGGCAATCTTTCATAACACTGATCGAAGTCATCTCCATCAATTTGTGCCGAGGGAATCCGAAATCGATGGAAATGATATTCTGCCAAGCGTGGTTTGAAGATCTTCCAGCGCGACACCTCAGCCACGATCTTACCAATATGGTGGGCAGGGAAAGGGGCAACGTCACCTTCGACTTCATCAACCCACTTCTGCTCTCGCTCGGACCAACCCACACTTAGGTCAATCAGAGGCATTCGAATCCATCCCGGACGCACTCGCGGCAGCTGCGGCGGACGTGGTGGAAGGGGGCAACCCAAACTCTCCAACAGCGTCGGCATGTCGCGGCCTTTTAGCTTACCGGCCAGCCGCAGTTCTCCCGCAACGTGGCGAAGGGCGGCAATGGCTATATAGGCGTGGGGCTTCAGGTAGGTGATCTGCATATCGAGGGCGCGAAGCTGAGCCTCAAGCCTTTTGACGCCTGAGGGTCCGAATGCTTCGAGTCCCCCCCAATCCTGGATGAACAGCGCCGCGCGCCGGCGGACTGTCATCTCTTCAATGCCTGCCGACTTCGCAATGTGACGTGCGGTCGAGCGCAGCATCTCGGTCCAGCCAAGCGGCGACTCGACGCGCATAGCGCCAGTTCTATCGTCCATGAATGCCTGGTCGCCCTCTGGCTGGTGCTCGAGTTCGAGGCGATAAAAGAGCGGCAGTGGCTTCCCGTCCAAGGTGACAGTCAGCCCCCACCGATGCGACAAGAGTGCTGCTGACTCTGCTACCGCGATGTCAGGGTGATTGACCAACGCAGCCACGGCGCTGCCCAACTCGGGTGCAAGGTCCGCGCTGTCAGCAGCCAGCAACGTTCCGAGCGCCTGTAAGGGGGCATCTAAATCGCCGGCTATAAGTCGCCGCATAAGGGAGTTGAACAGAGATTGACCGAGTCCGGCTTGCCTTGACAAGCTCAGCGTGCAATTGCGTGCGTGTCGCTGAACTTCTGAAACGGGCAGCCGATAAGCAAAGTGCAGCAAATCCTCCAGAAGTTCCGTGTCGCTGAATGGTAGCTCGCTCGGTTGGAAGGGTCGCCCCAGCTTGAACTCGCGAGTGCAGGCCATCTGCTCCTCAAGTACCGACCAGATAGCCGGCCAATCCGGCGTCGCGCTGATTACCGGCAGTATCGAATCCAGCTCTGTCAGCAACGATTGCGTGTTTTCTTGGCCGGCCACTACTGAATCGACAATGTTCTCGAAGGCAGCGGGGGACGTGCCCGGCCCCTCCAGTAGCTTCTTCGCCTCAAAGTAGAGGAACTTGCCGCCACCCATCCACTGGCTCCAGGAACTCCACGGGTCCTTGCTCGTCTCGTAGCCTTGCATCAGCAACTTGGCGTACTCGACGTCACCCGCCGCAGCAAACCCCTTCACCATCAGGAAGCGGCAGCGCGCGTTGTCCTGCAAAACCTGCCAGCGATCAAACATCCTCCGCGCTAGATGAAGCGGAGCTGTCTCGACTAGATCTCTGAAACGGTACGGGGCGTTGTAGTTCAGCTCGTCGCCATCCGTTTCAAACGCGCGCTCAAGCTCCTCAAGAGTAGCTTCCGAGTCGTACTTGCTGGGCGTAGACGAGTGTCGAGGTTCCGGCGCTTCTGACGTCCACCGGGCTACAGCGGCTTCGAGTTCGGCGAACGAGAAACTATGTTTTCCGACAGCCGTGCGAAGGCGCTGGAGCAGCGCGACCCTTTCGTGCGCTCTGCTGGCAACCTCGACGGCTCCCAACAGCATCAGAGCGAGTGGTTCAATCTGGCCAGGGCCGGCAGCGTCCACGGCGACTTCGATGAAGTCGCCGATGTGGTACGGGTCCCGGTAGTACGGTTCCATGTAGAACGGCAGGCACAGCCCGCACCAGACGGTCGCGCAAGTCAAGACGAACTCAGGGCTTCGCCGGACCATCCCAGTCATAAGCAGGTCGACGCGGTTCGGCCAGCCAATTAGATGCCAATCCCCCAGTGTCTTTGATACCTCGAAGCCGAAGCGAGGTCTGACCAGCATCGCTTCCTCAATGAGCGACATAGTCAGGCGATGTGCGGCCGACGAGCCTTCCGTTTCGATCATGCCACCGACTTGACGCATCAAGTTTGAGATCCGCTTGACACGATTCTCCGGGTCCGCAGCGTTCGCAAGGACCAGGATGTCTCGCCAGATTACGTACTGCGGATCCTTTTTGGGTGCCAGCGCGTAGCCAAGGCATTGCTCGGGGACCGTCGCCAGCAATTGTTTCGCCCGCGCTACTCCCCCGACCGCAGCTAACGCGATGGCCAGATCCGCCAACCCGTCGATATGCTCGCTTGGCGTACTCTCTTGAAGCTCCGCCACGAGGGCGTTGAGCCGCTCGACGGCCGCCCCCCTGTCGCCGTCAACCCGATACGCATCGACGGCCAATCTGCGTCGCAGGTACGTAGTCCCCCCCAGCGTCGATGCGGCGATGGCTGCGTCAATTTCTCGAAGTACTGCGCGGTACTCATCTTCGCCACACTTTGCGCCAAGCCTCAGCAGCGCTTGCGCGAGCACGGGGACTGCTTTGAAGGCCTGCTGAATGAGATATGACTCGCTGCCGCCTTGTGATTTCAAACGCAGGATGTACCCAAGGGCAACGCGAGCTTCTTCCTGGATGCTGCCAACCGGCACGGTCGCGTTGTCGACGGCGACGCGACCTAGCAGCACGCCTATCGCCGAGGCGTGCTGCTGGACCGGATGAAGGAACGTGTGCTTCGACGGTGTCGCGCTCGGCAGCGGCTTATTGAGAAGGGTGCAAAGCCTCGCGTGATGCATCACCGCGCCGACCAGATCACCCAGCCCAGCTAGGTCTGTCTCGTCATCGCACATGGAGATCATCGGTGCAACCAGCTTGTCGAACAGGGCCTCGGCTAGATCACGACGGTTAACTTCGAATGCAATCAGTGCTATCCGGCGGCGGTAGCCGTTGGGTACGTCTCCGAAACCAGGAAGGGCGGCGGCAAAATCAAAAAGGGTAATCGCTTGCGCAACGTCGCCACGCCGGCTAGCCATAAGCCCTGCGTAAACCATCACGGACGGCTTATCTTCGTCGGCTACCTCGAGCTTGCTACAGATTTCTTGCGGATCGGCTCCAACCTTCTGAAGAAGCAGTGCCTCGGCTGCTTCCCTCCTCAAATGCTGGCGCAGCGCGACGCTAGTTTCTGGATCCACCGTTTCGGGCTGGCGTAGCCCCTCTGCGACGAGGTGGTCAATTGCTGTTCGGATCTGCTCGGTATCTCGGAAGTGGACGGCGCGCCTTGCCCATCTTTCGAATTCCTTGATGTTGTAGTCGTTCCCGTGGTTCTGGAACTTGGACGTATGGAGCTGCGCTAGTGGCTCAAGGCTTTCAAACAGCTCCCTTGCTCGCTCGAAGTCGCCTCGCGCCAACAGGACATCGACAACCTCATAGCCCTGGCTGGGGAAGGACTGCACGAAAGAGAGCGCTGAATCAATATCCCCGACCGCCAGCATCGCCAGCGGCAACTGCTCGGCATATTCAAGGGCTGTTTCGCGCCGGCCCACTTCGTCACGACATAGCAGCAGCCGCGTGAAGGCGGTCGCATCATGCGTTCCACGCACTGCCAGCAGAGCCAGCCGGATGTCGGCATGGATCTCTGCGATAGAACGCCCATTAGCCATTTGCTGTCTGAAGCGAGCGGGCATCGCCAGCGCAAGTACATCGGCACCGTCGCCGGCACGGGCGCGGTAGCGAAGCTCAAGCCACCGCTGAGCCGAGTCGTGCGGCGCGTTCTTCGCCAGCTCGGCGAGGTCACGGTACACGCGCTGAGAGTATTCGGCGTCGACGCTTCCGAGGCGGGTTCGCGGTTGAGCGATGACGAATAGCCTGAAGCTGTTGTGGAAGACGCTCCATCCATGGAGTGAATTGCGGAGCAGGTGCCGTGCAACGAACAGGGCGCGCTCAATCGCGGACTCCTTGACCACCGTTGCCAGCAGCCGCAGATCCATTGGCGCTTCGGCCCGGGCGATGAAGCCCAGTACGTCCATGGCATCACTGTCGCTTGCGATTTCGCGCCAGGCAGCGGTGTAAACGGTCTCAATGTCACCTTCGAACGGCATCCCGCCACTGAGAAGGTGCTTGCGGCTGGCTTCGTCGGCGTGTAACAGCGCCTGAATCAAGTAGCGCGTTGCCAGCGGGTGGCCCTGCGTGAGATTGCTCAGGTCCAATCTAGGAATCTCGGCAGGCAGGCCGAGCGCATCTGCCATCCGGGCGATCTCCTCGCGGCCGAGACGCCCCATGAGAACCTGTCGCTCGCTCTTCTCCGCTTGCTCTTTTACGGCCGGCTTCAGATTAGCAAGATCCAGCCGCTGCGTGCCGAGCACGAACACAACCCCGTTAGGGATAGCCGCGGGAAGAGGCAACTCGCCCAGAAGCGAATTGGTCGGCCTCTCCTCGCGAGGCACATGGTCGAGCCCGTCGACGACGATGATTGTTCGTATCCCATCGCGGTTGAAGCGTTCGCCAGCCTGCCGCACCAAGACTCCGAATTGTTCGCGGCGCTCATGCAGCGAGTCATCGCGGAGACGAAGTCCAACCAAACCGCTGTTGCGCAGCTGCGTGCCGACGTCGATCAGGAAGTTGTCAGCCTCCCCGCGACCAACGCCTTGAGCAGCGCCTGGCACGTACGCCAAGTAGCGAACGAGCCGGACATTTGCTTCAGTGGCCAGCGCAACCTGCAGGAGGGTTGATTTCCCTGAGCCAGGTGGTCCTATGAGTGAGACGTAGCCCTGGTCTACGGCATGCAGCGCGGCCAGCAGCTTGACCTCAGTGTCGCGGTTGCGCTGGACATAGGCGCCTACCGGGAACCGATGAATAAGCAACGTCTTGGCGGGATCGCGCCAGCCAAGCTCACGAAGCAGCTCGTCACGCGTCCACCTGTCCTTGTCGCGTACATCGGCGACCAGCTTGGGCAGTACGCTGGCAATCTCGGATGCCTGTCGGGCCTGCTCCGCGTTTAGCTTGTGCGACTGGATGAAGTCGGCCGCAGCTCCGTACACCACACGAAGGCTGTGCAAGAACTTTTCGAAGTCGTCAGCGCCTAGGCCAGCTTTACTGCGAAGGTTGTCGATCAGGCGACTCCATTTTGGCGTGCACCAATCGGCTATCGGCCGACTCCGATGCTGCTGGAGCTCTTCAAGAAATGCCGCGCTGTGGGGCGGCGTGCCGTCGCCTGGCTTGTCAGTGATCGACGGAAAGTCATTGACAACCAGGCGAATCTCGACCTGGCTTCCCGGGTTGTCCTTGCTTAGGCATTGCCAAGCATGAACCAGGGGCTTCAATAGGCCGTTGGCGCCAGTAAACAGGGTCTCAACAGTGAAGGTGCTAGGGAACTTGGAAGTCTTGAACTGGTGGCCGACCACCAAGCGATCGAAGCCGAGTACCAGGTCGTCGGCAATGCCCGCGTTTCGGTCGGCGACGCCGATCCACAGCAACTCGTCGCGCTCCAGCGCTGAGTAGATTGCAGCGCCAGCCTGCTCATATTGGCCGACATAGCCACGGATTGCTCTGCGTTCACCTTCCGCCGGTGCCGCTACGGGAGTCCCATCAGTGGATCGATTCTTTTTCTTGGGCATATTCGGAACGATAGAATTGAATTCGGTAGTTGACGCAAACCGGGGAAAACCTGCTTTGGCATAACCTAAGGCATTTAACCATATAAGATACATCCTGCTGAATCACTGAACAGCGTTCTAAAATGAAGCTTGGACCGACCCGATAGAAACGGTTATTGGCAAAGTCGATGGTAATTGACTCGAAAATAACTGTTATCGGACGTCTTGGATTGCAAAGGTGAGTCCACTAAGGCCGAAAAGCGCTCAACTCGTGATCGGCGTCTCACCCCAACATGTCGTGTACTTCGGGCTTCTGTTCCCACACCTCATCGCCCAAGTTCTGTCGAATCCGCTAGAAGCTGTAATCAAGGAATCTCGTCCAAACCTGACATTGATTTCATCCAGTGCTTTCATCAGTTTTGCAGACTTTTCCTGCCCTGCTGTATCCGCAAACAGATCATGCTGATAACTCGCTTTTTCAGTTAAGCCCGTTAACATCACACCCACTTTTTTGTACACAAAGCCAGGCTTGAACAAATGCTTAATCACCTGCACAGCAAGGTCTGAAATCAATCGTGTGTCGTCAGTTGGAATCCCGAACGACACATGGTGATTGGCACTGTATTGCGCAGCCCTCGGATCAAACGGATTGGTACGAAGAAACACATACAAACCACCCGCCAGTGATTGCTGTGCACGCAGTTTCTGGGCCGCCCTTTCTACATAAGCGGAAATGGCTTCACACAAATGCGCAACCTCGGTAACGGGTTGCCCAAAACTTTTCGAACTCATAATTTGCTGCTTGTCCGGTGCAACATCTTCCAGTTCCAGGCACGGCAGGCCCCGCAGTTCTTGGCAGGTTCGTTCCATCACCACATTGAAGTGTTTGCGAATTTCAGCAGGCTTGGCGTTGCGAAGATCAAGCACCGTGTAAATGCCCATGTCATTCAAACGCGCAGCCACGCGCCGCCCTACTCCCCACACTTCGCCCACATCAATTGCGGCCATCAGTTTCACGCGCTCGGGTCGTGGAATGTCATGCAGGTCGCACACGCCATTGAAATGCGGCATTTTCTTGGCCATGTGGTTGGCCAACTTGGCCAGGGTTTTGGTGGGGCCAATGCCCACACACACAGGCAAGCCCAACCATTGGCGCATACGCTCGCGCATTTGTTGCCCCATGGCTGTGGCCGATAGGTAAAGCTTCAGTACCGATTCAATTTGCAGAAAACTTTCATCAACGCTGTACACTTCGGTGTCCGGGCAAAAGGTAGAAAGCACATCCACCGCCCGTTGGCTCATGTCGCCATACAGGGTGTAGTTCGATGAATACGCCAAAATTCCATGTTGTTTAGCAAGGTCTTTTAACTTGTGCCAGGGTTCGCCCATTTTTACGCCGAGGGCTTTGGCCTCGGCACTGCGGGCAACAGCACAGCCGTCGTTATTGGACAGCACCACCATGGGCACGCCTTCAAGCTTGGGGTTAAAAACCCGCTCGCAAGACACATAAAAATTATTTACATCAACCAGCGCAAAAACTGGGTCAGCTTTGGGTACCATAGCGGCGCGCTACTCCCACAACCACACCCCAAATCTCCAGCTCGCTACCCTCTTTAAATACAATGGGTTGGTAGTTCGGGTTTTCTGGCCGCAATTCCACTTTCGAAGCAGTTTTATAAAGCCGCTTGATGGTGTACTCACCATTTACCACCGCCACCACGATGTCTTTGCTTTTGGGGTTCACTGATCGGTCAACAATCACCTTGTCGCCTTCCACAATGCCTGCATTAATCATTGAATCACCTTTCACGGTGAACATGAAGGAAGCAGGTTTGTTGCGAACCAAGTAATCGTTCAGGTCCAACCCATCTTCCGCATAATCAGCCGCAGGCGAAGGAAACCCGGCAGACAGACTGTGCAACACCAAGCGCATCCTATGACTTTTCGCCCCTTGAACAATTGAACCTGGGGACTGTGACAAGGTGCCGATAGAATGCTTGAATACAGGGCTTGAAGAATTTTTGGCCATTACGAAACTCACATTATATTTACTGTATATATAATCAGTATACCGTCACGGTCAAAATTTATTCAATGCCCATCTAAAAGCACCCCAAAATCCTTAGCAACTCTTCAATTCCAAGACTGCAATACTCGAATAGCAACTTAATTTATCTTTAATCACGTGTGCAACATCTTGCCCAGAAGTGCCGCCAAGAGTAGCTCATCTGCGCAAAATGAGCGGCAGGTTACATGCTCATTCCTAGGCTTGGTTTTGTGAATTCTGGCTGCTTGAGAAACTCGTCGAAGTCGGCTTCGGTCAATGTACGATTGTGCTCAGCAATTCGCTGGTTCAATTCAGCGGTTGCGTTTGGTAGGCCGCGCTTAGTCGCCCAATGCCCCTTTTGCCCCAGTGGAATCGTTGGAATCTCAGGTGATCCACGACGCCTCGCCGACTTCGAATGCATGAACAGGTCAATTCCTGCCTCCCTAGCCTTCGCATTGATCATATTTGCCACCTCCGTTCTGATCTTCTCGATCTCGACTCGGCCGGTTCTGCCATCGTCTAGAACCCTTGTTTTTTTGTCAAACCCGCGTGGGGTCATTTCTCTTGTTGAAAATAAAATGTGCGTGTGCCAATTTTGGTTATGAAAAAATCCGGGTGCACTTTGCATGGGTACTGCGTGCTGCCCTTTGAGTTTGAAAAGCTCCTCCGCCGAAAAAATCTTTGGCTCATGAATGTCCGCTTGAACAACCACCTTGTATTGCTTAACCAGGTAGTGCGCAATTTCCGCAACCAATAGAGCACGTTCTTCATAGGAAAATTCTGCGGGCAAAGAAATCATAAGCTCACGGGCCAAGCGGCTATTTTTTCGCGTGTCTGCCTTGGCTGCTGCGTTCCACACTTTTTCTGGGTACAAAGCCCAACCCGGGGAATTCTTTGGGGCCGTTATGTAACTGAAGCAAACATCTTTTCGATGCGAATAATCGTAAGTCTTCCCTGTTTCCGCATCGGTGATTTTTTGACCTGCTCGATAGGCTGAGCGCTGCACAATCGAAGCCCCGTCAGACCTTGAAACAACATTTATTTGGCACTTAAAGTTCTTCACGTTAATACTCCAAAAGGTAGTTTGCGTATCTGAAACAAGAGCAAATTGGTGTGGTCGCGTACGTTCAGATCAAGAAATATTTCAGAACAACAGATCACTGCATGTTTTGCATGGTTGCGTTCTTCAACTTGTTCTCAAGAATAAATCTCACTGCTTTTTTAACCTAGTAATTCGTTTACCTCAAAAGCACTGTGTTCTAAATTTAGTGCTCAAAGCCATAACTAAAGAAGGAAAAAAATGCGAACAGCACAACAACGACTTGCTGAAATTGAACGCAAACAAATTCTCTTAATTAAAAAAGCACGTATCGAAGAGACAAGAAAAACTCAAAAAGTGGGCGAGTTCGTACGCGAGCACATGCCGAATGTTGAAGCAAGCCAAGAGTTCCTTGCTTGGTTGCGGACAGACATTGACAAGGCATTATTCGGCGTCACCATCGACAAAAGGGAGCGCATGCCACGGGGCGAGAAGGCTTCGAGTGGGCAAAAGCACGAAGAGGTCAAGCCCAAAAGCATGGAGCCAAAGGTTGCAAATAAAAACAGACCCAGTTTTGCAACGGAAGCCAGCCTCAAGGGGCTTCCAGAAGAGGTTCAGGTCAAGGTAGCAGCGATGACAAAAAAGCCTGAGCCGAGCCCACTGACTGGCGGTGCAGGTGACTTTTTAAGGAACAGGCTCAATGGACAAATCTAAGCTGGCCAACATCGCATTACTGAAGCAAGCTGTTGGCGAAGCAAAAGGCCTTGGCGTTCCCGAAAGTCCAATTAGATATGATGAAGACGATTTTAATTGTCTGTTTGCCTGGGAAATTTCGAACGCAATTGCGTTTGATTGGGCCAAAAGGACCCTCACCGAAATTGATAGGGACTTCATTTTTGGCGTGGGCTTGAAAGATACAAAAAGAGGACTAGTTGAAGCTGCGGCAGTAGACTTGCTAGAAGTTATAGAGGCCGAATCCTTTGATGAGCTTGCTGACTTGCGAGATGGTCGCCAGTATGAGCTGCATGGGCTGACGAAGTTCGGGGATGATGATTTTGTTTTTAATCCAGCATGCCACCAAATGGCAGCCATCGTTTTATACCGCAAGCAACTTTAATCAATGAGCTCGCAACCCACGCCCACTTGGGTGATCCCCAGGTGGGCCATCACATGGGACCAAGTGCCCTCACAGCTTCTACAGAACACCAAAATTGTAGCCCGCATACCCTCCTCGCCCTTTGAATCCTGAATTCCACTTAGTGTCCGGGAGAGGTCTAGGCTTGAGCAGAATGGGCACATGTAGGAATGGTGTAGCAGCCGTTCCTTCATGATCTCAAAGGCGTCAGGTGGAAGATCTGGATCGATGTTCATGACTAAGTTTTCTAAAAAATCCCACTGTGGGATTTATTGATCAAGCGGCCTTTTTCAAAATATGAAGAGGTCTTACTAGAGTCAACAAGCGAGCTGATTCTGCAAATAGAGCCCGTAGTTGGTCGCCATCGACCCCAAGCCCCGCCCCAATGTTTTGTACTTCATTGCTGGCAGCCAGATAATCAAAAAAGGAGACTAGCTCAACATGTGAGCCACCGACCACCGCCAAACCAGTGTGCGTGTTTTCAATCACCTTGATCGCTTCTACCATCATGTAAGACCTCTTGATGTTACTTGGTGGGCTTGACTGCATCACCACGACGCTGCCTAGTGTAATGTTCGGTCATGCTCAATGCGGCATGGCCAAGTTGCCTTTGGGCTTGCCTAATATCCCCAGTGGCTTCGGTGGTATCGGTCGCCGCCTTAGCCCGCAAATCCCTAAACTGGAACCCTTTAATATCCACCCCAGCGGCAGCCCTGGCCTTGGTGAAGCGCCCTTTCAGTGCGCCCTCAGTCAGCTTACTGCCTGTTTCAGTGACGAGCAAATACTGGTGGATCACGTTTTTGACCCGCCGGTAGGCCTGAATCTCTTCGACTAACACCTTGAGCTCACCAACAATTTCGATCCTCAGCTTTTTGCCGGTTTTTGACTGCTCAAAATGAAGAAAGCCATCTCGAATGTCCCCGGCGGTGGCCGAAAGCACGTCACCTGGGCGCTGGCCAGTGAGGTAAGCCAACTTCATTGCAAACCTGGTGGGCTGGTCAGCTTCTTTTAACACCGCCTCAAATGCATCGTCTTCAACGTAAACAGTTGCGCGCCCTGTCTCTGAGTAACCCTTGATCCCCTTTACTGGGTTCTCAGCGTCCGTCATGCCAACGCTTCGGGCGAAGTTGAACATATGCGAAAACAAGGCTTTTTCACGATTAGCGCGCACGTGGCCTTTGCCATCTTTTGTCCTTTGGTCCAAGTACTGCCTGACATGAAGAGGCCGGATTTGATCAAGTGGAGCTGGTGGCTTTCCAAAAAACTTCTTCAGGTTCTCAATTTCTTTGAGGTTATCCTGGCGTGTGCGTGGCGCCTTGGTAGGGAGCACATCCTTCACGTACCGGTGAACCAGGTCAATAAAGGTAGGCCCCTCATCTTTAATGACCAGAACGCCGCTATATTGCTTTTCGAGCTCAGCCCATCGTTCCACCGCCTTCAAATAATCGGTTCCCAAGGCCACTTCTTTGCGTGGGCGACCACCCAAGTCATAGGCGTAGTAGTCCGTGCCATTTTTAGTCCGCTTTCTCAGCCTGGGCGGCAAGTTGTTATTCTTGTACGCGGTGCGGCCCATTTACATAACTCCAGGCTGCCAGGTTGCTTTTTGAGCGGCCGGCGGTGGCGAAACACGAGTTGACTCAAAGTAGGAACGGGCCACAATGGGCCTGCCCCTGGCGTTCTGAATAAAAGGAATGCCAGCATTACGCAGGAAAGCACACTGCAGCTCATGCTTGGTTAGGCCGCTTCTTCCAACACCAATGCCACTTAGCTCAACCATTTCTTCTTCGGACAAAAACATCTAGGCCTCTTTTTTCAATCACATGAAAATAAATTAGCTTTAAAAATTACACCTGTGTAAAAAAACAGGGGTTTTAGGCAACTATATTTTCATGAACGAAATTCCGACTTCAAACCAAGCCGCTTTACGTCGATCAGGTTGACCTCTTCAGCGCTGTTTCGAAGGGCGCGTGCGGCCAATCTGCGTAGGTCTGCATTGATCTGGCGAAGGGATCGGGTTGAGACGTTCAAGGCCTCAAGAGCCTTGCTATCAAACGCTACTGGCAACTTAGCGGCCATCATTTGAATGATTTTTAGCTGCTGTTCCGGCGTAGGACGGGACACATGAATGACTTCACAGCGATCCAAAATCGCGGAGTCCATGCCGGCGGTGGAGTTGCAAGCAAGGATCTTGATCCATCCGCTTAGGTCCATTTCGTGCTCAAAGTAGAGGTCCTTAAACCGCCTGGATTGATCCAGGTCCAAAAGCTCAAGCAAAACTGGCTCAATTGGGTAATGGCGATTGTCTGGATTTCCTTTATTCGCTTCGTCGCAGAAAAATACGCCAGCATGGGCATTTGTGCGTGCAATCTCAAAAATGAAATTGGATGGCTTACCTTTGTTCCAGGTCGAGTTTGAGCCCGTTAATGCCCATGGTGCGTCGGCGGTGGCGCAAGAAAAATTAATAAATGGTGCCCCTGTGATTTGCGAAATCGAATTCGCAAAATGGGTTTTGCCAATACCTGGCGAACCAACTAGAAGCATTGGCCGCGGCGATGGCTTTTCCTGCTTAGCGGACAAAATCAATTCGCTACAAAGGAAATCGATCGCCTGCCCCATAGCTGGGTGGCTTTCGGTCAAGATTTCTTCCAGCACCGCAAAGCGCGGGTCATACTGATTTTTGTAAATCGATTTTTGCTTGCCAGCAACTCTGGCCAAGGATTTCAATTTTTTGAAAAATGCAGACTCTTCGTCGTGCATGGTCTCTCGGTCACGACTTAGTACGTTTTGCAACAGGTGCCATTCTGGCAGACGAAACTCAGCAGGCGTTTCGTCGTGGTCGAACTTTTCCTCGGGCTCTTCGGGCTCTTCATCTTTTACAGGCAGTCCCGCTTTATTCAGTTCCTCGACAAGCGGGTCCCGCTTCTTTTTTACATCGGCAAACTGCTCCACAATTTGCAATTGCTTGGCCAATTTTTCGGGCACGATTAAGGAAAAGTCGCCGGAATGGTGCATTTTGTAAATTTGGTGCCATGCCATGTAAGTCATACCACCGTGTACCCGATACCAACTCAATGGCCCATTTTTCTCTTCAAAATTGGACATTTAAAACTCCAAGCAAAAAGGGGCCTAAGCCCCTGGCGGTGGGGCTAAGAAATTCGTTGGCGGTGGGGATTATTTAGCGGACGAAGTGTTCAATCAGCCCGGCCTGTGCAAGCTGAGCGTTTTGAAGCAGTTGATCAGCCAAGTTTTCAACGGAACAAATTGCTTCAAATGTGATGCGGGTCATAATGGTTTTTTTGTAATACATCAGGTCAAAACCAATGTCTGTCGCGTCAGCGCGGTCAAATTTTGAACAAGCCATCATGTACCCCTTTATCAAAAACTTCCCGCGAGGGAGTCAATCATTTTTCTTGCTGCCCGCCTAAATTCAGGCGAGCCTGACTGCAATACCTGAACAATGTGAGCAATATCATCATCGCTGCCGGCCGGTAAATTCATGCTGGCCAGTTTTAATTCAAGTTCAGTCACACGTTGTTCCAAGCTTTTTTCGACCACCAGGAACTGCGACCCATCCCTTATTTCCTCAAACGACATGCCTAAATAATCAGCGATTTGCCTACAGCTATCCACGCTCGGTCTCGTTTTTCCAGCCGACCACTGGCTTACCTGCTGCGGACTAAACCCAAGCGCATCGGCCATTCGCGAGCGATTACCCCCGAATTTTTTATGCAGGATGTGGCTTATTGCCGCTTCAAAATTTTCATTCATTGGTGTCAATCCTACAATATTTTAATTTAAAAGTCAACTGAATTGAAAGAAATATTCCCGAAAGTGCTTGCAATCACTTTAAATTTGAATTATATTTAAACCATCAACAACGGGGGTACAAATGGAAATTAAAGATCAATGCTTTGAAGGCCTAAGCGGCCCACAAATCGCCATCCGCGTTTTGGGTGGCCAAACAAAGGCGGGCCAGAAGTTTGGGTACACACCTCAGGGCGTCCAAAATTGGGTGGTTCAGGGAATCCCCAAAAACATGGTGGAGCGCGTTGCTGAATACACTGGAATTCCAGTTGAAATGTTAAAGCAACGCCCTGGGCGCAGCAAGAAGAACGATTGAAATTTAAAGCAATAAAAAATAGTTGGAAAAAACAGGGTTCTTCGCCCACAAAAAAATTGGGGTAATTAATATGATTTTAAGGTTTGGTGAAATTCAGGAAATTGACCAAGGCCTGGCTGATCAAGTTTTAAAGACAGACCAGGTGTCGGGGGAGGTGATCAACAGATGCGCCCAGCAAGTAATGCGCGGGTTTGTTTTTGATCGAGAAATTAACTCAGTTGGATTTTTGGGAGCCTATGCCGAACTTGGCAAGGCAATTAGCAAATTGCAGGAATTAGCAACAAAGGAGGTTGATCAGAAGAAAGTTGCAATAACTGATGTGTGCATGAAAATCACGAGTGATCGTGTTCGTCAGCTTGTTTTGGCGGGGGACATGATTTCTGGACTGCCAGAGCAACCAATCATCAACGGATCGGTTCTGGTGCACTAATTTTTTTTGTAGTTAGAAAAACAAAAAGGACCCGCGCAGGATCCTTTCGGTCTCACTTTTGCTTGCGCTAACAAGCTTAGTGAATTTATCAAAACGTCATTAAGGGATGACATTCGATATGAAAAAGAATACCAGTTTATTAATTAAAAAGCAACAGTTATTTGTTGCGCAAGTGCATGTTTTTGTTGGGGGTTCAAAATGAGCTTCTCAATTTCCAACCTGGTTGCAAACTCTACTATTAGCAACCCCACTGACCTTAAAGTTGCAATGCAACTTGCGGACATAGCGGGCAACGATGGCACATGTTACCCAGGAATAACCTACATACGGATTCACACCAGGTTGTCGGAATCTACTATAAAAAGGGCTATTGCCCGGTTGATAAAAGATGGCCACCTGGCCAAGCAAAAGCGCGCCCATAAATCGAATTTTTACAAACTGACGCCAATTCCGTGTCCTCTGCGCACTGAATTTTCCTCTGGAATTCCTTCTCGGGAGCGCAAGGAGGAAATTCGAAATCTAATCCTTGGTGAAAAAATCACAACTTCCTTAGCAGAAGAAGAGCAAGGTATAGCTGAAAGTAATGGGTCAATTTGCACTATTACTGATGGTGACAAAGTAACAGGTCATTTTGACCCATTACGTGAGGTCAAATTGACCCCACGTAAGAGGTCAATTTGCACCACTAACCTATCAGTAGAACAATCAGTTGAACCATTAGGTAAGGAAGCTGACGCTTCCCCCCTTCCCTCTGTTCCTGCTAAAGCAGGTAAGAAAAAGACAGAGATCACACTCACGGAATACATAGCCAATTGCCAAGAAAATGACTTGGAGGTGGTGCCTGAAAACCATTACGTGTGGGACAAAGCAGAAGCGATCGGCCTGACCGTTCCCATGGTGAACTTGGAATGGGCGGTTTTTAAAGACAAATACACCTCTGGTGCCAAAACAAAATCTAAAAAATACGCCGACTGGTTGCAAACCTTTGCGAACGCCGTTACGAACGGATGGCACAAGCTTTACTACATCCAGGCTGATGGCCAAGTAATTCTTACTTCAACCGGCCGCGCTGCTGCCAAATTGCACGGGGTGCAGCTATGAGCTATGACGTAATGGAAATGGACGCTTCCCGCGTTGACCCAATCCTGCAAATTGAAAAGAACTTGCTCGGCATGTTCTGCGCGCACAAGGTACACATGCACACCTGCATGGCCCAGGGACTTAGACCACACCACTTCCGCGGCACTCTTACTCGCCAGATTTTTGAAGCATGCGTAAAGCTGGATGATGAACTGGACACGTTTGATTGGTACAGCGTCGGTCAAACGGTAAGTGCCACCGCCAAGGTTGAAAAAACGCAAAAGGTCACAGACCTTTTAATTGAGGCCTCGGCGCTTAAGCCTGAAATGCTGCCTGTGCATGCCCGCACCGTAATTGACCGGGCGGCCAAGGCTGAAATGATCGAGGCTATTAACGCCCTGATGGGTGAACTGCAGTCGCCAGGGGCTTCGCTGGATGATCTAGTTCCCGATTTTCAAGAAAAGCTAAGCGCATTGATGGACACCAAGCGTGCCCCAGGATATGGATTGGTGCACATGTCCCAGGTATTGAACGCCCAGCTTGATGCAATGCAGAATCGCCTTGACGGCAAGGTTACAAAAATCAGCACAGGGCTGATGGATCTTGACAGGCTTATTGGCGGTGGACTGAGATCGAGCAAGTTGTACTGTATTGCTGGGCGCCCGGCAATGGGTAAGTCGGCGAAGGGTCAGCACCTAATCACACATGCATCACGCTCTGGCAAAACAGTGTTTCATTTTTCACTGGAAATGGACAATTTTGAGTTGGGTGATCGCGTCGTGGCTAACTACAGCGGCGTAAACCTTTACTCGATTCAGAACCCAGAAGAAATGAGCGAAACCGATTGGTCAGCTTTTTCGGCCGGAATTGAGCGTGCGCGCGAAGATCTTAATGGCGTTTTCATAGACGACACACCACGACAAACGGTTCGCTCAATTGTTCGCGAAGCAAAGCGCATGGCCGTTAAAAACAAGCCAGACGTTATCGTTATCGACTATCTAGGGATCATTGGAAGCGAAAGGGACGAACAAAACGAGGCACAGCGTATTAAAAAGATGAGCGGCGAATTAAAAATTTTAAGCCGGGAAATGAAGTGCGCGGTTGTTATTTTGGCCCAATTCAATCGGGATACCGAAAACAATTCAGAAAAGCGGCCTTTGCTTTCAAACCTTAAAGGGTCAGGAGGGGTCGAGGAGGATTGCGATGTCGTCATTGGCCTGCATAGGCCCATTGAGTATGACAAGAATTTCAGTGACCCCGATCTTTGCGAACACATTGTTCTCAAATGTCGCGGTGGGAAAACGGGTACGGCTTACTCATCTTTCCACGGACGTACTCAGTATTTCGAAGATCGCCCTGGTTACGTGCCACCTGCAATTGAAAACACACCCACCTATGCCAAAAGGGGAATCAAGTGAAACCATTGTTACTACCTTAGCCGCGCTGGAAGGAGGTGCAGCATGAAAGCCAAACACTTCAAACTCGAAGAGCTGGTTCACCCAAGCTACGTGGAAAAGTTCGGGGATCGTGCCTGGCAATTCCTAGACCCTTTGGCGGTGGCCACACTGGATCAAATGAGGTAAAGATTTGGTCAGATCACGGTAAACAATTATTTATGGGGTGGGCCTAGGCAGTTTTCAGGTCTCAGACCAATGACAGGGGGCCCAGGGGCCCCTTTTTCTTTGCACAGGTTCGGCCGCGCCTTCGACTGCGTTTTTAGGGACACAAACCCGATTGCCGTGTTTGACGCGATCTTGAAAGGCCCAGCGGCATTCCCGCATATACGACGCCTGGAAGACGCCCGGGCGACCAAGACCTGGTTGCATTTCGATACGGCCAACACCGGAACAAAACAAATTCAAATTTTTCAACCCTGAGGTGAAGCATGGGATTTTTAGGGAAACTTTTTGGCACCGACAAGGCGCTGACCCAAACCGTTGAGACGGTGAGCAAGGGGCTAGATAAGCTAATACTAACTGAGCAAGAAAAAGCCGAGAGCGCATCGGCAGAACGAAGCGAAGCGAGGAAGATGATCGTTGAGTGGATGCAGGCCACCGCCGGGCAGAACATCGCTCGCCGAGTTATTTCTCTGGCCATTACTGCCGTTTGGCTGGGTCAGTACATCCTAAGCCAGGCGTTCGCGCTGGTTGCGGTTTACGCCGGTCGAGCAACTGAGGCCAACGAGGCCGCTGAAATCCTTCGGATTGGTGCAACGGACATGAATGATGCGGTTATGTTAATACTTGCTTTTTACTTTGCGGCACCCCACTTGGGCGAGATGGCAAAGGCCATTATTGAACGTAAATCAAATAAATCTACAAGTTAGAATAAATACTCTAAATATCGGATTAAGAAAATCAGCATTTCTGTTAGATGTATATTTTCTTAAAGTTACACACAATGCAAATATACGATGTATTTCATGGGGTTATGGCTATTGCCTTTATTTTTGTTAGCGCTAACATAAGCACATGGACGAAAAAAATTAGTCCGAAAAATAACAAAAGGATTAAGAATGACTACTTATCAAATTAGCAAAAAATGCCCGCTAGCCATGATTGTTGAATTGTTTGAAAATGGCTCTGCGTTTCACCACCAAGGGTGTTGCAGCGTTCAGCGAGCATGGGAAAAAGAAAAATTAACCTATGTTGGTTATACCGAGAATCAACTCGACCTACTGCGCGATGAATTTTTTGAGCGCTGCCGAGATTACACCGACGAAGAAGTATTGGAAGCCGCCGAGGATGGCGACAAATGGCCAATCGAATTTGGTTTCGTTGAAAAAATCTAATTAATTTTTTAAAGGGGAAAAAAATGAAAAGCGAAAAAATGTACATGAACATAAGCACCGGCAGTGTAGATTCGCGCGATGGTTGGTTTTATCAAAACGAAAGTGGTCAGACAGTTAATGCGGTTGACCTGGGGGAGGTAGTAGAAGTGGAGATGGTCAACGGCGAATGGTGCGAAGTGTGAATCGATTTTGCTAGAAAATAAAGAAATACAAACCTAAAAATTTATAAGGAATAAAAAATGAACTTTGGAAAAATTGAAATGAAAAGTTTTGAAATTATTAGCGCCGAAGACAATGGAGGAAAAAACCCATTAATTTGTGGCGATGTAATAATTGGTGGAAAGAAATTCGAGTTTGAGTTTGATTGCGATGGGGAGTATATGGACTACAGCCCACGTTTCCCGTTTATTCCTCAGCCCATTGATGTTGATTATTACGATGAGGTAAATGAAGCATACAAAGGAAGCGAGGAGGAATTCGCCAAGGACCGATCAGCGCTTTTTTCATACATTGCCAAAAAGTTCGAAAAGCTAGAGGCCTAATATGAATAATGGTAAAAGCAACGTGGCTGAGCGGGTTGCTGCTCACAAAGCTCGAAAGGAGTCGGCCGGTTTCAAGCGCATTTCAATCTTCGTGGCCGAAGAAACAGACAGGCGGATTCGGGCTTTGGCGAAGGGCGGAATGACCAAAGGCGAAGTGGTGGACAATATCTTTAAAAATTTAGGTTAGTAAATTAAAACTTTTTTTGCCTTTTCTGACAGGTACCATTTACTTCAGAATTAGAGTTTTCAGATTTGCTGTTTTGCGATATTAGACCAGAATAGCGATCAATCTTAAATTCCGTGGTCACAATCGATTGACCAGGACTTTGAGTTGTGAACTTAAAATAAATTTGCTGATCATCGAATATTCTTGATATAAGCTTTCCATTGCTCAAGTTACCATCGCTGACTTTTATGTCTTCAAAAAATTGATCTGTACCAAAATTTATATAAATTGAATCAACATCGAATTTGTTAATGGTTACAGTTTCAACGCCACCAAATTTTTTTGGAGACTTAGGATCTAAAAGTGAAAAAGACATTGAGCCAACAACCTTGCATTCCAGTTCCAGATTTACAAAATTAGTGGAAGCTTTGGAATAGCAATGAATGCCAAACATTAAAAAAGCACATAGGATTTGATTTCGAATCATTGTATGCCTAATTTTAGAACTGATTTTTTGGGATGGACGGCGTGTCTAAATTGCCGTTTGCTTGAAGAATTAGTTCAATGACGTAGCCCATATATTGACCTGTTTGTATGTCTAGATTGAACTCCAATGGCTCTCCAACCTTGCTGAACAAAGTATCGTCACCAAAATAAATTTGTGAGTTGCACCACACCTTTCCTGTCGCATATCTCATCTCGTACCGTCCCAAGGGGACTTCAGTTTTAAATGGCTGCCCACCCTTTACGTAGATAAATACATCATCCTGACCAGTGGAAAGATTCACCATCTTTATTAAATAATCCTGGCCCGCTGTTGTGCTGATGCTTAGCGGCGCAACTTTTTCGCCGACATTTGAAGCCCAAGCCATGCCACCGTGGACCTTGCCGCCAGAGTCGCAATTTTCGTACTTCATATACGAACGGCTATTTGGATTAAAGGCAGGGGCAACAGGGGGTTGATAGTTATCGGCTACAGTCGCTGGGGGTGTGGGTGCTGACTCTTCGCTGAAATAACCAATGCCGACCAGAACAACAATAAGTATAGAGATGACGGCATACGCATCAGTTGAGTCGTAAAACTTTTGAAAAAAACCGGCTTTGGCCGGTGCCATAGGGACTGGATCTGGCATCCAATCCTTGCAGTCACCTATTTCATCAGCATCGTTTTCATTTTCGTATTGACCCGATTCCTCTTGCCATTTGATCCATTCGTCGTGTTCGGCCCGACGCTGAGGGTCGATCAAAACCTCATAGGAATCTTTAACGATTTTGAAGATGCGTTCGTCCCCGCCTTCTCGATCAGGATGGTAGCGCTGGCTCAGTGCTTTGTACGCTGCCTTGATCACCTCAGGCGGCGCGTTCCTCAAAACCTTCAGGTTGTCATAGTGCGTGAAAAGTTTTGACATTACCTATCCGGATGATTGGGCCATTTTGCAAACGCAAAGATCCATAGCAGAACCAACCCGACGCCAGGAATTATTGATATGTAAGCCCAAGCTTTGTTGAAACCTGCTTTTTTAACAGCGGGGGCGATCAAAATATTAGGCAGAATGATCACCAGCACAATGATCCAATGCCAAATCGAAAAGCTGCCCATTTCATTTCCCCTCTATTTTTTGTTTTGGTGCTGGCCACTCAGCAAAAGACAGGATGCAGGCAAGGATGACAATCCCAAGCCATGGAATCGCAGCAAAAAGGGCAAGCCAAGGGTTGAAACCCGCACGGCCTATGATTCGAAAAAAAGGAACAACGATGAGCGCCGCAATGGCGGCATATACCAATATATCTTCCACATCAACCCCGTTATTTTTTTTACATTATTTAAAGCATTAGAACGAGTTTAAATGCATAAATATTACTTAGAGAAGCTATCTGTTTTGGGGGGTAGTTTTTTTGCGGGAAAGTGCGTTTTTTGCGGGAAAAGAAAAAGGGCTCCGATTTCTCGAAACCCTTTCTGTATTTGGCTCCCCGACCTGGACTCGAACCAGGGACCTGCGGATTAACAGTCCGTCGCTCTACCGACTGAGCTATCGGGGAAAGAGCCGAGATTATAGCAGCGAAATTTTTTTGTGCAACCCCAAATACCCAAATTGGACAAATGAATTACAAAAACCCCGCTGCCTGCTTAAACCTTAGGCAACTTATTGCTTAACCCCTGTTTAACCCAATGCTTTCGCAATGCGCTCGCAGGCTTTTTCCAGGTTGCCCATGCTGGTAGCAAATGAAATGCGGAAGTAACCTTCAGCACCAAAAGCAGAACCAGGCACCACAGCAACACCGGCTTCCAGCAGGTACGCCGTCAGTTCCAGATCATTTGCTGCCTTGATCTTGCCTTCTGCAGCCAGCTTCTCGATGGCCTTGCGCGCGTCTACAAATGCGTAGAAAGCGCCTTCGGCTTTCAAAGTTTGAATCGTCGGCACAGCATTCAAAGCCTTGGTCACAAACTCATTGCGTTCACGGAACGCAGCCACCATAGGCTTCAAACAATCCTGGTCGCCGCTCAAGGCAGTTTCCGCGGCCACTTGTGAAATAGACGTGGGGTTGGAAGTGGACTGGCTTTGCAGGTTCGTCATCACATCGATCAACTTGGCCGGGCCCGCTGCAAAACCAATACGCCATCCGGTCATGCTGTACGCCTTGGAAACACCGTTCAACACCACGGTACGGTCTTTCAATGCGGGGCAGGCGTTCAAAATATTCACAAACGGCACACCAGCCAGGTTGATGTGCTCGTACATGTCATCGGTGGCCACAATAATATTGGGGTGCTTCAACAGCACTTCGCCCAAGGCCGCCAACTCTTCCTTGGTGTACACAGCGCCCGTGGGGTTGCTGGGGCTGTTGATCATGAACATCTTGGTTTTTGGCGTAATGGCGGCTTCCAGTTGGGCAGGGGAAATTTTAAAGCCCTGCTCAATGCCGGCAAACACCAGCTTGGGCACACCGCCAGCAATTTCAACAATGTCAGCGTAGCTCACCCAGTAAGGTGCAGGAATTACCACCTCGTCACCATCGTTGATGGTAGCCAGCACCATATTAAAAATGCATTGCTTGCCACCCACGCCAACAACAATTTCATTGGCTTTGTATTCCAGCCCGTTGTCGCGTTTTAGCTTGGCGATCACGGCGTTTTTAAGGCCTACGGTGCCACCAACGGCTGTGTATTTCGTAAAGCCGGCATCAATGGCTTTCTTGGCAGCCTCTTTGATGTGGTCAGGCGTGTCGAAGTCGGGTTCACCAGCGCCCAAGCCGATAATGTCTTTACCCTCGGCTTTCAGTTGGGCCGCCTTGGCTGTCACGGCAAGTGTAGGGGAAGGTTTGATCGTAAGTGCGCGATTTGAAAGCATGATTCCGTTGTCTGGGAGTGAAAAAAGAAAAAGTCAAGTCTGGAAAAAAAACTCATTTCCGACGATAATGCAGGATTGGCTTATCACAAAATGCTGCGAATTTTCTGCAGCCAACAGCCCAATGATGCAACTCCGTAATTCTACGGGATTGGCCAGAAGGTTCAACCCGTGGGGTTAATCATTGGCTAAAACCGCTGTGCTTTGTGGTTGCCTCGCATCAAGACTCGTAGTTTAACATGGCCCCTGGATTTATCAGTTACCCCAACAGTCCGTTCGAGCTTTACCAGCCCTACTCCCCGGCTGGCGACCAGCCGACCGCGATTGAAAAGCTGATCGAAGGCGTGAACGATGGCGAGGTGTTTCAAACCCTGCTGGGCGTTACCGGCTCGGGCAAAACCTTCACCATGGCCAATGTAATCGCCCAAACCGGGCGCCCGGCTTTGGTTTTGGCCCCCAACAAAACCCTGGCTGCCCAGCTGTACGCTGAAATGCGCGAGTTTTTCCCCAAAAATGCGGTGGAATACTTCGTCAGCTACTACGACTACTACCAGCCCGAAGCCTACGTGCCCAGCCGCGACCTGTTCATTGAAAAAGACAGCTCGATCAACGAGCACATTGAACAAATGCGGCTTTCAGCCACAAAAAGCCTGCTGGAGCGCCGCGACACCATTATTGTGGGCACGGTCAGCTGCATTTACGGCATTGGTGATCCATCGGACTACCACGCCATGATTCTGAGTATTCGCCATGGCGACAAGCTCAGCCAGCGCGACATTCTGAAACGCCTCATCGCCATGCAGTACAAGCGCAATGACCTGGACTTCACGCGCGGCACCTTCCGGGTTCGGGGCGACACCATCGACGTGTACCCGGCCGAACATTCCGAGTTGGCTGTGCGTATCGACCTGTTCGACGATGAAATAGATGCAATTCAGCTATTTGACCCGCTAACCGGCAAAATTCGCCAAAAACTGCCACGTTTCACGATTTACCCCAGCAGCCACTATGTAACGCCCCGCGCCACGGTGCTGCGTGCCATTGAAACCATTAAAGCAGAATTGCGCGAACAACTTGATTTCTTTGTCAAAACCGGAAAACTGGTCGAGGCCCAGCGCCTGGAACAGCGCACCCGCTTTGACCTGGAAATGCTGGCCGAACTCGGTTTTTGCAAAGGCATTGAAAACTACAGCCGCCACATGTCAGGCGCAGCGCCTGGCGAGCCGCCCCCCACACTGATCGATTACCTGCCCAAAGACGGCTTGATGATCATTGACGAAAGCCACGTCACCATTGGCCAACTGGGCGGAATGTACCGTGGAGACAGGTCCCGCAAGGAAACTTTGGTTAACTTCGGCTTTCGTCTGCCATCTGCCATGGACAATCGCCCCTTGCGTTTCGAGGAATTCGAGTCCAAAATGCGGCAAACAGTGTTTGTTTCAGCCACGCCCTCGAATTACGAGAAAGAGCATTCTGGCCAAGTGGTTGAACAAGTGGTGCGCCCCACAGGGCTGATTGACCCTGTGATTGAGGTGCGCCCTGCCACCACCCAGGTCGATGACCTGCTCAGCGAGATTCACGAACGAACTCGCGCTGGCGATCGAGTATTGGTCACAACGTTGACCAAGCGCATGGCCGAAGACCTCACTGACTACCTCAGCGACAATGGTGTTCGCGTGCGTTATTTGCATTCCGACATTGAAACCGTTGAGCGCGTTGAAATTATCCGTGACCTGCGTTTGGGCGAATTTGATGTGCTGGTTGGAATTAATTTATTGCGCGAGGGCTTGGATATTCCGGAAGTGTCCCTAGTTGCAATACTGGATGCCGACAAAGAAGGCTTTTTGCGCAGTGAACGCAGTTTGATTCAAACCATTGGCCGCGCTGCCCGCAATTTGAACGGCAAAGCCATTTTGTACGCAGACCGGGTTACCAATTCCATGGAATTGGCAATTGGCGAAACCACCCGCCGCAGAAACAAGCAAATTGAGTTCAATACAGCAAACGGCATTACCCCACGGGGCGTGAACAAACAGGTCAAGGAACTTATCGACGGTGTGTTCGATCCAAACGCTTCAAGGCAACGCAAAGCCGATAAGGCCATGGAAGTTGCCCCCTTGGGTGAAAAGCAGTTGGCAAAAGAGATTAAACGGCTTGAGAAACTCATGCTGGAACACGCGAAGAACCTGGAGTTTGAAAAAGCCGCCCAGGCCCGCGACCAGTTGGGTTTGCTGAAAGAACAGTTGTTTGGCAGCAAGGGCGAGTCCAACGTGACCTCGCTGGATGCCAAACGCAGCGCCTGAAGCAAGCAGGCGCGTTGCAAAGATTTGAAGAGTTTTACTTTAATGGGTTCAGGACAATAGGAAGCCAATATGAAAAGCAAAGTTTTGTTTGTGTGCATGGGAAACATCTGCCGCTCACCAACAGCAGAAGGCGTTTTCAGGCAGATGGTAAGCGAAGCGGGTCTTGACCATGAAATTTCTGTTGAGTCAGCCGGCACGCATGCCTACCATTTGGACAAAACGCCCGACCCCCGCGCCGAGGCAGCTGCAGCCAAGCGTGGTTACGACATTTCCAATCTGATTTCACGCCAGGTCACTGCTGACGATTTCCGCGACAGTGACATGATCCTGGCCATGGATTGGGACAACATGAGCCTGCTTCAACAGCAGTGCCCACGCCAGTACGCGCACAAAATTCAATTGATGATGCGCTACGCCACTGAACATGACGAAGCCACCGTGCCCGACCCCTACTATGGCGGCCCCGATGGTTTTGACACCGTGTTGAACTACATTGAAGACAGCTGCACAGGCTTGTTGGAAGTGTTGCGCAAACGTGTATTTCAGTTCGCAGCAGCATAATTGCACAACGCCCGTGTGAAAGCGGGCAAATCATAAAAAACCGCTAGCCCAGGCTGGCGGTTTTTCTTTTGCAGACCAAGGTTTCCCCTAGCCATTCAAACCCGCCGAATACTTGAGTAAAACAGTCAACTTTGCTATACTTGATCAAAATAGTAGGAATTAGCCGGAAGGCTTTTAAGGGTGCAATAAAAGGATTGCCATGCGATTGACCACAAAAGGCAGATTTGCCGTTACAGCCATGATTGATCTTGCTTTACAGCAAGACACAGGGCCGGTTTCGCTCGCCGGCATCAGCCAGCGCCAGAGTATTTCACTGTCGTATCTGGAGCAGTTGTTTTCGAAGCTGCGCAGGCACGAGCTGGTTGAAAGCGTTCGCGGCCCCGGTGGCGGTTATCATATTGCCCGCGCCCTGAAGGAAGTCAGCGTTGCTGACGTCATTTTGGCTGTGGATGAACCGCTGGATGCAACCCAGTGTGGTGGCAAGGAAAATTGCACCGATGAAGGCCAGTGCATGACGCACGACCTGTGGAGCAGCCTTAACACCAAAATGCTCGAATATTTGGGCTCAGTCACTTTGCAGTGCTTGGTTGAAAAGCACAAACAAAAAGACGCTGAGCGAACCATTCAGTTTCGTGAAAGGCCAACGGCATCTAATGCCGCAGCCGCACAACATACACATTAAATAGCAGTTGATTGGAGCAAATACACTATGAAGATGCCGATTTATCTCGATTACAGCGCCACCACCCCTGTGGATCCGCGCGTAGCCGACGCCATGATTCCTTTCCTGCGTGAAAGCTTTGGCAACCCGGCATCCCGCAGTCACGCCTATGGCTGGACCGCCGAGGAAGCCGTTGAAAAAGCCCGTGAAGACGTTGCCGCTTTGGTCAACGCCGACCCACGCGAAATCGTGTGGACTTCTGGCGCAACCGAATCGAACAACCTGGCCATCAAGGGTGCGGCGCTTTTCTATGGCGAAACCAAGGGCAAGCACATCATCACCTTGAAAACTGAACACAAGGCTGTGCTAGACACCTTCCGCGACCTGGAACGCCATGGCTTTGAAGCCACTTACCTGGACGTTCAGGACAACGGCCTGATCAGCATGGACGCCCTGAAAGCTGCCATTCGCCCAGACACTGTGTTGATTTCAATCATGTTTGTGAACAACGAAATTGGCGTGATTCAAGACATTCCCGCCATTGGCGAATTGTGTCGCGAGAAAGGCATCATTTTCCACGTGGACGCTGCGCAAGCCACCGGCAAGGTAGAAATCGACCTGCAAAAGCTGAAAGTAGATTTGATGAGCTTTTCTGCGCACAAAACTTATGGCCCCAAAGGCATTGGTGCCCTGTATGTACGCCGCAAGCCCCGTATTCGCATTGATGCACAAATGCACGGTGGCGGCCACGAGCGTGGCATGCGCTCAGGCACCTTGGCCACCCATCAAATCGTTGGCATGGGCGAATGCTTCCGCATTGCCAAAGAAGAAATGGCCAGTGAATTGCCACGCATGAAAGCATTGCGCGACCGTTTGCTCAACGGTTTGAAAGCCATTGATGAAATTTATGTCAACGGTGATCTGAATCAGCGTGTGGTGCACAACCTGAACGTGAGCTTCAACTTCGTGGAAGGCGAGTCGCTGATCATGGGCGTAAAAGAAATTGCGGTATCGTCTGGTTCAGCCTGTACATCGGCCTCTCTTGAGCCCTCCTATGTACTACGAGCATTGGGCCGCAGCGACGAATTGGCGCATAGCTCGATTCGTTTCTCGATTGGTCGTTTCACGACTGAAGCCGATGTTGATTTCACCATCGAATTGATGAAAGCCAAAGTGGCGAAGTTGCGTGAATTGTCGCCCCTTTGGGAAATGCACCTGGACGGCGTGGATTTAAGCACCGTTCAATGGGCTGAGCACTGAAATATTTGAAGATTGAGGAGAAGTACCATGGCATACAGCGAAAAAGTTCTAGACCATTATGAAAACCCCCGCAACGTGGGCTCGTTCGAAAAGGGCGACGACGAAGTGGGTACAGGTATGGTGGGCGCACCCGCTTGCGGCGACGTAATGAAACTGCAAATCAAGGTAGGCGCCGACGGTTTGATTACCGATGCGAAGTTTAAAACCTACGGCTGTGGTTCGGCCATTGCATCGTCTTCATTGGTCACCGAGTGGGTCAAGGGCAAAACCCTGGACCAGGCTTTGGAAATCAAGAACACGGCGATTGCTGAAGAGTTGGCCTTGCCACCTGTAAAAATTCACTGCTCCATTTTGGCTGAAGACGCCATCAAGGCAGCGGTTGAAGATTACAAAAAGAAGCACGCCTGATTGTTGAAAAGTTGTTGATAAGGAATTGAACACCATGGCGATTACATTGACTGAGCGCGCCGCCGACCACATTAGCAAGTTCCTGACCAAACGCGGCAAGGGAATTGGTTTGCGCATTGGTGTGCGCACCACCGGCTGTTCCGGCATGGCTTACAAGCTGGAGTTTGTGGATCTTGTTTCCGACGAAGACAATGTATTCGAAGCCCATGGTGTGAAGCTTTTTGTGGATCCCAAAAGCATGCCTTACCTTGAAGGCATTGAACTGGACTTCGCACGCGAAGGCTTGAATGAAGGTTTCAAATTCAACAACCCCAATGAAAAGGCGCGCTGCGGCTGTGGTGAAAGCTTCACCGTTTAATTGTCAGCCCAATGACCAACTTAGCAATCAAGTTAAACGACAGCGATTTTGATATTTTTGGGTTGCCCTGCCAGTTTGCTCTGGACAGCGCAGCCCTTTCTGCTTCTTATCTGCGACTTCAAAGCCAAACCCACCCTGATCGCTTTGCGAATGCCGGCGCTCAGGAAAAAAGGCTGGCAGTGCAGTGGGCCACCCGTGTGAACGAAGCCTACAAACGCCTTCAAAACCCGATGGAACGTGCCATTTACTGGTGCGAACTACACGGCGAAAATCCGCGTGGGCAACAAAGTAATCTGCCACCTGCACTGCTGATGCAGCAAATGGAATGGCGAGAATCACTTGAAGAAATCAAGGGCGTAGAAGCACTTGAAGATTTGCTGAGCGAAGTGGCCGCCGAGAAAAAGCGTTGTTTGACCTTGATCGCACAACAAATTGATACAGAAAAGAACGCGCAGGCAGCCAATGGCACTGCACAGGCTTTGCTGTTCATTAACAAATTCATGATTGAGTTGACCAAGAAATTGGAGCAACTGGAGGATGCCAGCTAATGGCTTTGTTACAAATTGCTGAACCAGGCATGTCGACAGCACCGCATGAGCACAGGCTCGCGGTGGGGATCGACCTGGGCACCACGCATTCACTGGTGGCCAGCGTACGCAGCGGCAGCGCCGAATGTTTGCCCGATTCTTCAGGCCGTGTCATTTTGCCCAGCGTGGTGCGTTACGGCGAAACAGGCGTGAAGAACATGGGTGAAGACGCCTTGGCCTGTGCGGACACAGACCCATTCAATACCGTGTTTTCGGTCAAGCGCCTGATGGGGCGAGGTCACAAGGATGTGCAGGGGTTGAACCTGCCCTACCGTGTGAAAGATTCCGGCGGCATGGTTGAAATTGAAACTGACTATGGCACCAAAAGCCCGGTGGAAGTGTCTGCCGATATTTTGCGTGCATTGCGCAAACGCGCTGAAGCCACTTTGGGTGGCGAGCTGGTCGGTGCGGTAATTACAGTACCCGCGTATTTCGATGATGCACAACGCCAAGCCACCAAAGACGCAGCACAACTGGCTGGTCTGAACGTACTGCGACTGATCAACGAGCCCACCGCAGCTGCTGTGGCGTACGGTCTTGATCAAAATGCGCAGGGCCAGTTTGTGGTGTTCGATTTGGGTGGTGGCACATTCGATGTGTCCATTCTGCGCCTGCAAGCCGGTGTATTTGAAGTGCTGGCCACAGGTGGTGATTCAGCGTTGGGCGGTGACGATTTCGACCGCGCCATGGCCGACCACTTCATTGCCACACATGGCTTTGAAGAACTGAACGCGCAACAGCGATCACGCCTGGTCATGGCTTGCCGCCGCGTGAAAGAACAAATTTCTCACGAGCACACTGCATTTCTAAGCGTGGAATTTAAAAGCGGTGAAACCATTGCAGAAACAGTCACCGCCGAGCAGTTTGAGGCCATTGTAGAGCCGTTGGTGAAACGCACCATTCAAGCCGCCCGCAAAACATTGCGCGACGCTGGCTTGAGTACCGATGAAATTGATGGCGTGGTCATGGTGGGTGGCTCTACCCGCATGCCCGTGATTCGCAAAGCTGTGAAAGCGTTTTTTGGCAAAGACCCGCTGGTGAACTTGAACCCGGATGAAGTGGTAGCGATTGGCGCATCCATTCAAGCCGATACCTTGGCGGGCAACCGAAGCGACGACGAACTGCTACTGCTTGACGTGATTCCACTGAGCCTGGGCCTTGAGACCATGGGTGGCCTGACTGAGCGAGTCATTAACCGCAACAGCACCATTCCAGTTGCGCGTGCACAGGAATTCACCACCTTCAAGGACGGGCAAACCGCCATGGCCATTCACGTGGTGCAAGGTGAACGCGAACTGGTGTCAGAAAACCGTTCACTGGCGCGGTTCGAGCTGCGCGGCATCCCACCCATGGTGGCTGGTGCGGCGCGCATTCGTGTCACCTTTCAGGTTGATGCCGATGGCTTGCTCGCTGTAAATGCCATGGAAACAGGTTCTGGCGTATCGGCCAATATCACCGTAAAGCCTTCTTACGGACTGGACGACGATCAAATTGCCGGCATGCTTAAAAACAGTTTTGAGTTTGCAGAAGCTGACATGAACGCACGCCAGTTGCGCGAGCAGCAAGTGGAAGCCATGCGCCTGGTGGAATCGGTTGAAGCGGCCATTGCGAAAGACAGTGAATTGCTCGACACCACCGAACTCAACACGATTGATGCCAGTGTGAATGCATTGCGAGAACTGGCTCAAACCGAGGATTTGCGTGCCATTGAAAAAGGCATCGACGACTTAAGCCATTTGACAGCAGACTTTGCCGCACGCCGAATGGATGCAGGTATTCGCAAAGCGCTGACCGGAAAAACCATCGACACTGTGAGCACCACCCTTGGCGGCGCTGCGAAATAAACGCGACACAACAGAACACGAGAGATTTAGAGATGCCAATTATTAAAATTTTGCCCCATGAAAGCCTTTGCCCTGAAGGCAAAACATTTGAAGTACCCGTGGGTGCCCAATTGTGCGAAGCTATTTTGAACAACGACATTGCACTGGAACACGCTTGCGAAATGAGCTGTGCCTGTACCACTTGCCATGTCGTGATCAAGGAAGGTTTCAACAGCCTGAATGAAAGCGATGATGATGAAGATGACTTGCTGGACATGGCTTGGGGACTGACTCCCCAAAGTCGCTTGTCTTGCCAGGTGAAAGTAGCCGACAAAGACCTGGTGGTGGAATTGCCGAAATACACCATCAACCACGCACGCGAAAATCACTGATCAAGGGGGCCACAACATGAAATGGACTGACACGCTGGATATTGCGCTTGAATTGATTGATGCACACCCCGATGTGGACCCAAAGTACATTCGTTTCACGGATTTGCACAAATGGGTATGTGCCCTGCCCGGCTTTGAAGATGACCCCAACAAGTCAAATGAAAAAATTCTGGAAGCAATCCAGATGACCTGGATTGAAGAGCAGGATTGATTACAACAAGCTGTTGATGGGCAGCAGGGAATAGAAAAACACCACAGTCCTTCGCCACAGTGTGGCCTTGGGCTCCAGATTGTGAACAATTTCCTTCCCGGCTTGCCGCTCTATCCACACCAAAGCATCGTTCTCATCCAGACGCACTTCATAAGCCATAATTGGCAGCGCCTGAAAGCCCAATTCAATTTGCATTGCCAGCGCGGGGCTTTGAATCAAAAAGCCCATTTCCGTGTTCAAGTTCACAGACCGTGGATCAAAGTTGAACGAGCCCACAAATACGCGAGAACCATCCACTGCGAAAGTTTTCGTGTGCAGGCTTGAAGCCGAACTGCCGATCATCAGGTTACGTTTGCCTCGGTCAGAATTTTTAGCGCCTGGGGCACTTTTCAATTCGAACAGCTTCACGCCAGCTTTCAACAACTCCACTCTGGTTTTTGCATAACCGGAATGCACGGCGGCCACATCAGTGGCCTCCAGCGAATTCGTCAATACCTGGACATTTACACCTGCTTTGGCCAAGCGGGAAAAGAATGCAACACCACGTTCAGTCGGCACAAAGTACGGCGACACCACACTCAAGCTGAACTTGGGTTCTGCAATGAAATCACGCAACTCAGTCACCAGGTAATTTTCTCGGTTGGCTGTGTTCAACCCTTTGGCCGGGTCGTCGCTCACCATGCGCACAGAGGTCCACTGAAGTGGCAAAGTGCCATTCATGAATTGGCGCAAAAAAACTGAATTCTCTACCGGAGTCTGATACTCCATGACACGCTCGGTCTGCTCAAAGTTCAGTGCGCTTTGATCAATTTGATCAAGAATGGCTGGCTCGGTGGGCAGCAAAATTTTAGCGGATGGATACGCCGAGTCGCTTCGCCAGTAGGCATCGAAATCCCGCGATACGGCTCGGACCACATGGCCCACGCACAACATGTCCAGATCCATGAACACAGCCGCATCGGTTGCACCAAAGTATTCGTCCCCAATGTTGCGCCCACCAGAAATGGTAACTATGTTGTCGACCGTGAACGACTTGTTGTGCATGCGCCGGTTCACGCGAGAAAAGTCGGTGAAGTAGCCCAGCCATTTGGGGTTGCGAATGACAAATGGATTGAACAGGCGAACCTCGATATTGGGGTGACGGTCCAGCCGATTCAATTGATTGTTCAGACCGGCAATGCCGTTGTCATCCAGCAGCAAACGAACCCGCACGCCACGGTCAGCCGCCTTGATCAATTCGTTGAACATAAAGGTACCTGTGGTGTCATTGCGCCACAGGTAAGACTGAATATCAATGGTGCGTTCGGCCGCTCGCAGCAAGATCACCCGACTGGCAAAGGCATCCTTGGGGTCTTGTATGGGGTATATGCCTGCTTTGCCGCGATGCTCGGTTTCCAGTGGGCCCAGTGCCCTGCCCAAACTGGTTTGACGGGCCAGTTGTTCACTCAGCGCGCTGGATTGAATGCGGTCATTGAGGAGCGGTAGTGCGCAGCCTTGCAGCAAACCAAGCAGTAGAAAAACTGAGGCCCGAACAAGCAAGCGGCTCATGTCAGTTGGCAGGCAAAGCGTTGATGGAACGAAGTACCGCCCGGGTAATTGCTTCTCGCTTTGGCAAGTCGCCGATGCGATTGGGCGTGTCGATATTCAAGGCGAAAAATACGGGCCCATCTGGCCATTCAACATAGCCAACCCACCAGCCAAAGCGACCTTCCCAGCCCGTTTTGCCGCGAAGTATCCAGTCTTTTCCCGCCTCGACAATGATGATGTCTTTCACGAGTCGCTGGTGCTCTAGCTTGAAAGGCAAACTGTTCGTGTAAAGCTTTTGTAAAAACTGGATTTGCTCGAAGGCATTGATTCGAATATTTCCGTCGAGCCAATAACCGTCTTTTCCGCCACTGGGGTCGGCATTGCCATAGCCCGCTTTTTCCAGATAGGTGCGGGCGGCCTTCTCGCCAATTTGTTGGCCAATCCACTGATAAACCCACACCACGGAGCCCCGCATGGAAGAGCGAAGGTTGTGGTCCGAGTTCCAGACATCGAAGTCACGTTTCTTCCCGTCCCATTTGAACACCTGAAACTCGTCTTTCACCACCCCGTGTTCAAGTGCAAACAGGGCATGGGGAATCTTGTAAGTGGAGGCAGGCAGATAGGGAGTACTGGCACGTTTTGGATTGTGAACCTGAACAATTGCACCGGGAGTGCGTTGGTCCAACACCACTAGGGTGCCCTCGGCATTGTGCTGCTCAAAGAAGGTTTTCCATTCAGGGCGTTCCACTACTTCAAGCGGAGTGGCGCTGTGAACAGTACTTAAAACAAAAGAGAATGCAAGAAATACCGCATTGAACAGGCGCATCAACTCCCCCTTTTTTTATTATCGAACAGCGGAGTCCTTTCCGATAATTTTATTGATCTCTGCGCTACTTAACGTTGAAGAGTCACATTTCGCATACCCGGTTCGCTCGGTCACCAGATAACGCACACCACTGCTGTTTTGCAAGCCTGTGTCTTTTTCGCCTTCCTGAATACTCAGTTCGTCGTAGGCTGCAGACAAACACGCCCGTTCTGCCCCGTTTCGCCAAGTGGTTCTGGCGGCATCAATATTGGTCCAGGGTGCATGGTTTGAACGCGCATAAATATAAAACAAACCCGGTCCAACTTCTTCCTGTTTGTAACCACCGCCCAGCATGTTGTTGCCTTTGGACAAATCATGGGTGGAAGCACAACCCGCCAGGCAGGCCAACGCCACCGCAAACACAAGCTTTTGCAAAATAGAACTCCACAACAAATCAAAGAAAGGGCACATTGTGCCCCAGCCTGCTGACCTTAAATGGCCTTGCCATCGAAATCACTGGCGCTGTGCCGCTCCAGCACCTGCTCATTGCTTTCGCCCCAGGCGCGATTCACCATGCGCCCGCGAATTACAGCAGGCCGTTTGGCAATTTGCTCGGTCCAACGTAACACATTGGTATAAGTGTGGGCTTCCAGAAACTCTGCGGCGTCATACACTTTGTTGGTGACCAAAGCACCATACCACGGCCAAATCGCCATGTCCGCAATGGTGTATTCGCTGCCTGAAATGTATTCCTGATCGGCCAATTGGCGATCCAGCACATCAAGCTGACGTTTTACTTCCATCGCGTAGCGATTAATCGGGTATTCATATTTTTCAGGCGCATAGGCATAAAAATGCCCAAAACCGCCACCCAACATAGGCGCGCTGCCCATTTGCCAGAACAACCACGACAAGGTTTCTGTTCGCTTTGCAGGGTCAGTGGGCAAGAATGCCTTGAACTTCTCGGCGAGATACAGCAGGATCGAACCCGATTCAAACACGCGTGTGGGTGGGTTGGTGCTGCGGTCAAGCAGGGCTGGAATTTTGCTGTTGGGGTTCACTTCAACAAATCCGCTGCTGAACTGGTCGCCGTTGGAAATATTGATCAACCAGGCATCGTATTCCGCACCGGAATGCCCCAAGGCAAGCAATTCTTCCAGCATTACAGTCACTTTTACGCCATTGGGCGTGGCCAGGGAATACAACTGCAAGGGCTGCTCGCCCACGGGCAAATCTTTCTCATGGGTGGCGCCAGCAATGGGGCGATTGATGTTGGCAAATTTGCCACCGCTTTCTTTGTCCCACACCCATACATTGGGTGGCGTGTATTTGGAATCACTCATTATTCTGACCTCGCTTTGCTAACTGCTCAAAAAATATCAAGGTTTAGGATACCTTCAGGGAACCATGTTTTGATGAATCCAGTGTCCGGTTTCGTCAAGATCACAGCGAAATCGCACATGGCCCTCGCGCTTCAATTCCAATAATTCGACATTCAAAACTTTCACGTTCAACACCACAAAATTCATGCGGGCCGTGTCGAAATCGTAAGTCAAGCTGTCACCAACAAGCGCATCTCCGGGAGCGCTCAGGGTGGCGTAGTCTTTTCTGGCGTATTCGGGGATTCGATCCCAAAAACCATTCACAATCAATTCACTGGTCTCAGGCTTTGCAATGCCACATACTCTGAGTTGGGTGTTGCTGCGCGGGTTCCAGAACAACAAAGCGACACGCGAGTCGTGGGCCAGGTCAGCCATTTTCTGGCTTCGACGATCGGTGTAAAACACCAGCGCGTGTTCAGCCATATTCACGGCTCGCAAAACAACAGAGCGCGCCTGTGGTCCTTTTGCACCCGCAGTGCTGAATGCGACTACACGCCATGGGTGCTTTTTGTCCACTGTGGCCCGCACCAAGGTTTTCCAGATTTCTTCGGCATGGTTCATGCTTCTCTCCACGCCGTAAACGGGTTTTGTTTGTTCGGCTTCATTTTTGGGATTACAAAGTGTCAATTCACGTTGCTCTGCGCCATATTACACGGTACCGATACGACCGCTTGATCAACCTGGGCCCTCAAGTGGTGCGTTTGCGCCCTGCTCCGCATTGCCGTACACGTATTTTGAGCTACAGCATGAAAGTGCTGCCGCAAACTCATTTCATCAACTGGCAACAAGACCCGCAAAGCAACTATTTGGGGCGCTTGATATTCCCTGAGCGCACCGGGATGATGGAAATTGCAGTTGATTTGGTGGCTGAAATGTCGGTGCTGAATCCCTTCGATTTTTTCCTGGAGGAAGCCGCCGAGTACTTTCCGTTTAAATACGATGCGTCGCTGGATCAGGAATTGGCGCCCTACCTGGTGCCCTGCCACACAGGCAAGGCGTTCAATGCCTACATGGCCGAGCTGAATTTGAGCCGTGTAAAAACCATTGATTTCCTGGTGGCCTTGAATCAAGACCTTGCTGGGCGGATCAAATACTTGATCCGGATGGAACCCGGTGTGCAAACACCCGATGAAACCTTAAACAGTGGCTCTGGTTCCTGCCGAGACACCGCTTGGCTGATGGTGCAAATATTTCGGCGCCTTGGCATGGCAGCGCGGTTTGCCTCTGGCTACCTGATTCAATTGACCAGCGATGTCAAAGCAATCGACGGCCCCGATGGCCCGGAAAAAGATTTCACTGATCTGCATGCGTGGTGTGAAGTGTATTTGCCCGGGGCTGGCTGGATCGGGTTGGACCCCACGTCGGGTTTGCTGGCGGGTGAGGGTCATATCCCCTTGGCCTGCACGCCCGAACCCGGAAGCGCCGCACCCATTACCGGCACGCTGGATGAATGTGAAGTTGAATTTGAACATGAAATGAGTGTGCAGCGTATTTACGAATCGCCGCGCACCAGCAAGCCCTACACCGAGGCGCAGTGGAAAGGTATCGAAGCACTGGGCTTTGAAGTGGACAAGGCACTGGACGCGCTGGATGTGCGCCTGACCATGGGCGGCGAACCCACTTTTGTGGCCAACACCGACCGCGGCGCAGCGGAGTGGAATGTGGATGCACTGGGCCCCACCAAGCGCGACTACGGCATCAAGATGCTGAACAAGCTGGCCAAATACTACGGCAAAGGTGGTTTTTATCATTTTGGGCAAGGCAAATGGTACCCGGGCGAACAATTGCCCCGCTGGGCCTTGTCGATGTATTGGCTGAAAAGCGGTGAGGTAATCTGGAAAAATCCGAAACTGCTTAGCCATGAGCAAGTTGACGGCAAGGCGACCAACGCCACCGCCAAACAATTCATGGAGGAGCTTTGCAGCCGGTTGGGACTGCACCCGCGCTATGTCATGCCCGGTTTCGAAGACGCCTGGTACTACATGTGGCGCGAACGCAAATTGCCAGTGAATGTGGACCCCTTCGATTCGCGGCTTGACGACCCGCTTGAACGAAAGCGCTTGAACAAGGTATTCACCCAAGGTCTGACTGAGGAAGTGGGATACTGCCTGCCCATTCAATCGGCCAAAGGGCAATGGCGAACAGGGCGATGGTTTCTGCGCGATGAACGCCTGTATCTGGTTCCTGGCGATTCGCCAATGGGTTATCGCCTGCCACTTGATTCACAACCCTGGGTGGCCAAGAAAGATTTTCCGTACACCATTCCTGCCGATCCGTTTGCGCCAGCAGCACCTTCCCGAATGGCGCTGCAAAAGCCAGGTGCAAAAACCGGCGCGGCGGATGACACCGAGCCTGTGTTGAAAGAATCGGCAACCCACGTGGTACGCACTGCCATGTGTGTACAGGTGCGAAATGGACACCTGTATGTATTCATGCCCCCACTGGAAGTACTGGACGACTACCTGGAGCTGGTGGCCCGGATAGAAGACACTGCAGAGGCGATGAACCAGCCCGTGGTGCTGGAAGGGTATCCGCCCCCGCGTGACAAACGCCTGACCATGCTGCAGGTGACACCCGACCCGGGCGTATTGGAAGTGAACGTGCAACCCAGCAAAACATGGGCTGAATTGCTGCACCTGACCAATAATTTGTACGAGGACGCACGGTTGATCGGACTTTCAACCGAGAAATTCATGCTCGATGGCCGGCACAGCGGCACGGGTGGCGGTAATCACTTTGTGATGGGCGGCGAAACACCCGAGAACAGCCCTTTCCTGCGCCGCACCGACTTGCTGGGCAGCCTGCTGCGTTACTGGCACAACCACCCAGGTCTGTCATACCTGTTTTCGGGTCTGTTCATTGGCCCCACCAGCCAGGCACCGCGAGTGGATGAGGCGCGCAGCGATCAGGTGCATGAGCTGGAACTTGCGCTCACCGAACTGGGCCGGCAAATGCAAAAACACGCGGGTAACCCACCGCCGTGGATTATCGATCGCTTGTTGCGCAACATTCTGATTGATTCAACGGGCAACACCCACCGCAGCGAATTTTGTATCGACAAGCTGTACAGCCCTGACACCTCAACAGGTCGACTGGGGCTGCTCGAGTTGCGTGCCTTCGAGATGCCACCCAATGCGCAAATGAGCCTTGCTCAACAACTGCTGCTGCGCGCCCTGATTGCCAAATTCTGGAAAACCCCCTACACCGGCCGTTTGGTGAAATGGGGCACGCGCTTGCACGATCAATTCATGCTGTCGACATTTGTAAAAAATGACATGGCCGACGTGGTGGCTGATTTGCAGGCCGCAGGCTTTCCGTTTCAACTGGATTGGTTTGCACCGCACTTTGCATTTCGTTTTCCAAAAATGGGCGACTTTTCCAGCCGGGGTGTGGAGGTGGAAATTTTCAGTGCACTGGAACCCTGGCATGTCTTGGGCGAAGAAGGTGCACCGGGTGGGACGGTGCGATATGTAGATTCCTCACTTGAACGCGTTGAAGTAAAAGTGAAAAACTTTGTGGACGAGCGCTACACACTGACTTGCAATGGCGTGCAAGTGCCCCTGCACCGCAGCGGCACTGAAGGCGAATATGTAGCTGGTGTGCGTTACCGGGCCTGGCAACCACCCAATGCCTTGCACCCCACCATTGATGTACACACGCCCTTGGTGTTTGAACTGATCGACACCTGGAACGGCCGCAGCCTGGGTGGCTGCCAGTACCACGTGGCACACCCTGGCGGGCGCAACTACGATATTTTCCCGGTGAATGCCTTTGAAGCGGAAAGCCGCAGGTTGACGCGCTTTTTCCGCATGGGCCACACCCAAGGAAAGGTTAGTGTAAAAAGCCCAAGTGGAAGACCGGAGTTCCCCATCACACTAGACCTAAGATGGTGTTAGGCATTTACAATAGGGCACCGAACTTTAGGCAATGACCGCTTTGAGCGCGAACCCGAACACCACCCTTGCAAATGTTGAGGTGCCCTGGCAACAGAGCATCCTACAAGGCACCAGTGCGTACTACAGCGAGCTGGCGGTCAAGGGCGTTCTTCGACCTGTCTGGGCTGACTTTGTCAACCGATTACCCACCACGGGGCTTAGCGATCACCTGGACAGCAAACTGAATGCGCTGGCCAAGCAAATTCGCGACAACGGCATTACCTACAATGTTTACGCAGACCATGCACAAGGCACGTCACGCCCATGGTCTCTCGATTTGCTGCCCTTCATCATCGACCAAGCCGATTGGGCTGTACTTCAAGCCGGCATTGCCCAGCGCGCACGCCTGCTAAATGCCATGATGGCCGATGTGTACGGCAAGCGCGAACTGCTCTCCAAAAGTCTGCTACCCGCCGATTTGGTGTACGGGCATTCTGGCTACTTGCCACAAATGCAAGGCACCGAACCTCAAAACGGGGTGTGGCTGCACATGGTGGCATTTGATTTGGGCCGCAGTCCCGATGGCAAATGGTGGGTGATTACCCACCGCATGCAGGCACCTTCCGGTCTGGGTTATGCCCTTGAAAACCGCTTGAGCATTTCGCGCAGTTTCACGCGTGGTTTCCGCGAAATGCACATTCAGCATTTGGCGGGGTTTTACCGCGACTACATCGACGGCATACGCAGACTTTCACCCAAAGGTGACAATGCACGCATTGCCCTGATGACCCCGGGCCCCTACAACGAAACCTATTTTGAACACACCTACCTGGCGCGCTACCTGGGCATATCGTTGGTTGAAGGCAGTGACCTGACCGTACGCAACAACCATGTATTCCTGAAAACGGTAAACGGGCTTGAACCCATCGATGGCCTGATTCGCCGTACCGACGACCAGTGGCTGGACCCACTTGAGCTGCGCGAAGACTCGCAACTGGGTGTTCCCGGCTTGCTGCAGGCCATTCGCACTGGCGGCGTAGTCATGGCCAACATGCCGGGCTCCGGCTGGTTGGAAAGCCCGGCCATTCATGGCTTCATGCCAGGTCTTGGCCAACATTACCTTCAGGAAGATTTGCTGCTGCCCAGCGTACCGAGTTGGTGGTGTGGGGAATCACCCGCCTGGGCGCAAGCCAGCGAAAGGCTGAACAACCTGGTGATTAAATCCACAGGGCCAAACCGGCGCGGGCGAACCATGGATTCGATCATGGGCTCCGAGCTGGATGAAATCGAGAAACGCGCGTGGCTGTCGAAGATCAGCCAACGGCCTTCGCAGTACACCTTGCAGGAATTAATACCGCTCTCGCGCGTGCCCATTTGGACCGGCGCAGGTGGCATTGAAGAACGCGCCATGATGCTGCGACTATTCGCAGTGACCGACGGGCAAGGCAACTACACGGTCATGCCCGGCGGACTAACCCGCGTGGCAGGCGACCAAAATGGCATTGTGAGCATGCAAAAAGGTGGCACCAGCCTGGACACCTGGGTGCGCAGTGGCGAACCCGTAGAACGCACCACCAACCTGAAAGAAAAGCTACAAGCCAAAGATTTGCAAGCGTTGCGTAGACCTGTTTCCAGCCGAGCCGCTGAACACCTGTTCTGGTTGGGGCGTTACACCGAGCGCGCCAGTTTTTCACTTCGCTTGTTGATGCGCGCCCAATTGCTGCTGAACGAGGAAGAATACCTGGACCCCACCACGCTCGGCCTGTTGCATGAATTGTGCGGCAAACAGGGCTTAAGCACTGAGCTGGACCCGGCCGAACCATTGACTCAAGATGAACTGGAAACCAATATTCTTGAAAGGCTGTGGTACAAAACCGGCGTGGATGCACCTGCCGCGGTGGGTTTGGCAGGTCAACTGAATGGACTGGCCAACGTGGCGGGTCAACTGCGCGAGCGCTTAAGCAGTGGCCACTGGCGCCTGCTGAACGATTGCGCCAAAGTGCTGACCGAACCCGAATGGGTTCGTTTCCAGCGCACCTTGCCCACTTCATCACTTGAACAGGTACAGTTGTATTTGTTGGCCATGCACGGTGAACAAAGCGACCACATGACCCGCGACAATGGCTGGCGCTTTTTACAGCTAGGGCGTCAGCTTGAACGCCTGTGCGGTGCCTGCGACTGCTTGTTGTCAATGACGAGCATGCCCGGGCGTGCCGGTGAACATGGTTTGGCCCTGGCCATTGCGCTTGCCGACAGCACGATTACCTACAGGTCGCGCTACCAGCACCGTTTTGAATGGTTGCCCACACTCGACCTGCTGATTTTTGACGAAGACGCGCCCTATGCCATTCGCCGAATTCTGTATAAGCTGGACATTGTGATCGACCGTTTGCCTGGCGATACCAGTCAAATACGCCAATTGTTCGACAGCGTGTACCGCAATGGCGACATGCCCAAGGGACTTAGCCTTGAGGGGTTGCAACCACCCTTCCCGGCCGAAACAGGGCGTCAGTTGCGTGTTTGGTTGCAAGAATTACTCGATACCGCCCTCAAGGTTTCCGACCTGGTCGGCGCTCAATATTTCAGACTGGCTGAATTGCCCGATCAAGTCATTCAGGGAAGATAAATCAATGACCTTCTCCGAAAGAAGAAAGGTGACCCATGTCACCGACTACGACTATCACCAACCCGCAGAGTGCGCTCAGCAAATTTGTATCCTCCAACCGCAGGAAGGAGTAGGCATGCAAGCCGGCCCCTTGCGCAAGGGGCAAAAGCTGATTTCGCACAGTTTGAAAATTCGGCCAAACCCTTCAAGCGTGCAAAGCAACACCGATGCATTCGGCAATGTGGTTCATCACTTTGAGATGAATTACCCACATGACAATCTGGAAGTGCTCAGTGAAAGTGAAGTCGAGGTGAGCAGCTTTTTGCACACAGGTCCAATCGATGATTTGATCAGCCCAAGCTGGAATGATTTGGTAGACCAGTTGCGCTATCAGGCCGGTCAGGCGATTTCAAGCGATTATCAGTTCAGGTTTGAATCCAAGCATGTGCCGCTGCTCGACTCGCTTCGCGATTACGGCAGTCTTGATTTCTGGCCAGGCCGTCAAATTGTGCATGCAGGGCAAGCGCTCATGCAGCGTATTTTTCGTGAGTTCAGCTATCAAAGCGGATCAACCACCATTCACACCACCGTTGAAGAAGTGATGCAAAGCCGCGAAGGTGTTTGCCAGGACTTTGCGCATGTGATGTTGGGCGTACTCCGATCACTTGGACTTTCAGCGCGCTATGTGAGTGGTTATATGCTGACTGAACCACCGCCCGGGCAGCCCAAGCTGCTGGGCGCCGATGCCAGCCATGCTTGGGCATCGCTTTGGTGCGGGCCTGATGTGGGCTGGGTCGACTTCGACCCGACCAACAACCAGTTACCGGACACGCGCTACGTGACTGTGGCGATTGGGCGTGACTATGCTGATGTGCCACCGATGCGCGGGGTTGTGCATGGGGGTGGAGAGCATACGCTGAAGGTGGCTGTAACGGTGTTCTGAGTTGCGCGTCGTTCAGCCAGTTGCTTGTTGGCCTCCGTGCACGTTGGATTATTCACCAGTTCGTTTGCTGCCTCCACGCTTGTCGCGTATCCTCCAGCTGCTTTCTTGATGGCCTCCGCTCATGTCGCTTCATCCCGCCTTGGCGGACTTTATTCCCTTCTTGATTGCTGGCTCGGTTCATGCGAAACGCAAAAGCGTGTTCGCATCGCTTCCTATCGGAAGCGCCCCTCGCTGTGCATCAAGCGGGCAGCCCACCTGAACTCGGCGAGATGAATGCAACAAAGCGCGGAGGCCTAAAAATGCCTGTGACAATCCTTTCAAGACGGAATATCCTTGGATGACTGCTTGAACACCTTCGACTGTCCAGACCTATTGACTTCGAAGCCGTATTCACCTTCCCTCATATTGATTCGATACGAAAAGCGGCCGCTCACTCCAGCATCGTTTGTACTCAGTTCATAGAAACACTCATCCGCTTGGGCACAACCTTCCTGAAACAGAAAACGACTGGTCTTCTCGTCAATCCAATCGGATCTGATTTCCCGATCAGCCGTCTTGATCAAGATTGGTCGCTGATCAGTGTCGCAAAAATTCTCGACGATCAACACTTCATGAGATTTGAATATCAACTCGCATGCAGTTTCCGAATGCATAAACAGTTGAGTCGATAGTCGCTGATCAGACGCGGAACATGCAGAAATAATCGGAAGGGAAGCAAGTATTACAACAAAGGCAGAGCAAAGCATAGTGAGCCGAGCAATATTTTGGATGCTCAGTGTAATAGTGCGCTCACAGAACGCAAATTAAATGTTCTGTTGTGCATCACCGGCGCTCAAGTTCACCTCATGTGTTGCACCGTTCCGCCGATTTCAGGTGGGCTGCCCGTTTGATGCGCAGCGAGGGGCGATTGCGCAAGCAATCGATGCGAACACGCTTTTGCGTTTCGCATGAACCGAGCCAGCAATCAAGAAGGGATTAAAGCCCGCCAAGGCGGGATGGTGCGACACATGAGGTGAGCATTGCACTTGCGGTGAACACAAACCGCGCAGGAGACTGAATCACGCCCGCGCGGTGCAAATTTGACTTAGTCCTCGCGCCGTAGGTGCGGAAACAGAATCACGTCCCGAATATTCGGGCTGTCAGTGATCAGCATCATCAAACGGTCAATACCGATGCCACAACCACCAGTGGGTGGCATGCCGTATTCAAGCGCACGAATAAAGTCAGCGTCGTAGAACATGGCTTCGTCATCGCCTGCCTCTTTCGCTTCAACCTGCTTCTTGAATCGATCCGCCTGGTCTTCCGGGTCGTTCAATTCAGAGAACCCGTTGGCAATTTCACGGCCCGTAATGAACAACTCAAAGCGCTCGGTAATTTGTGAATTCGCATCGGATGCTCGCGCCAAAGGCGACACTTCAACCGGGTAGTCCACAATGAACGTGGGTTCCCACAACAGGCTTTCAGAGGTTTCTTCAAACAAAGCCAACTGCAAAGCACCGATGCCTGCGTTTTTCAGTGCAGGCTCTTTGTCCACATGCACACCCTTCTTGGCCAAGGCCTGCTTCAGGTAGTCGATATTCTGCAAATCTTCCGTGCCGTATTCGGGGAAATACTTTTGAATCGCCTCAACAATCGTTAAGCGTGCAAACGGCTTGGACAAATCAAGCTCACGACTCTGGTAAGTCAAGCTTGCACTGCCGGTTGCTGTAGTGGCCACGTGTTGAATCACCTGCTCGGTGAAGTCCATCAGGTCGCGGTAATTCCAGTACGCCGCATAGAATTCCATCATGGTGAATTCAGGGTTGTGGCGTGGGCTGACCCCTTCATTGCGGAAGTTGCGGTTGATCTCGAACACACGCTCGAAGCCGCCCACAATCAGGCGTTTCAAATACAGTTCAGGCGCAATGCGCAGGTACATTTCCATGTCCAGTGCATTGTGGTGTGTGACGAATGGTTTGGCCGAAGCACCGCCAGGAATCACATGCAACATCGGCGTTTCCACTTCCAGAAACCCGTGATTGGTCATGAAATTTCGAATCGAGGACATGCCTTTGGAACGAGTCACAAAGGTGTCGCGTGTTTGCTCGGAAACGATCAAATCCACGTAACGCTGACGGTATTTGATTTCCTGATCAGCCAAGCCATGAAATTTGTCGGGCAGCGGGCGCAGGCTTTTTGCCAACAAATGAATTTCCGTGCAGTGCACGCTCAATTCACCTTTGTTGGTTTTGAACAGCTTGCCTTTGGCCGCAACGATATCGCCCAAATCCCAGTGCTTGAATTCGCCGTGAACGTCTTCGCCCACGCCTTCATTGTTGATGTAAAACTGAATGCGACCAGTGCCGTCTTGCACGGTTGCAAAACTGGCTTTACCCATCACACGTTTGAGCATCATGCGGCCAGAAACGGATACCTCAATGCCTTGCGGATCGAGTGTTTCTTTGTCCAGCAAACCGTAATGCGCGTGCAAATCGGCAGCGCGGTGTTCAGGCTTGAAGCTGTTGGGGAAAGGCTGACCTTTCTCGCGCAATTTGCTCAGCTTGCCACGTCGCTCGGCAATAATCTGGTTCTCGTCGACTGGCATTTCGTCGCCAGCGGCTTGTGTTTTGTCGTTCATGGTTTAGATACCTTGCTTCAAGCTGGCTTCAATGAATGGGTCGAGATCGCCATCGAGTACGCGCTGGGTGTTGGAAATTTCAACACCAGTGCGCAGGTCTTTGATGCGGCTGTTGTCCAGCACATAGCTGCGAATTTGGTGGCCCCAGCCCACATCGGTTTTGGTGTCTTCCAAAGCCTGTTGCTCGGCCATGCGCTTGCGCATTTCGAACTCATACAGTTTGGCTTTCAACATGCCCCAGGCTTCATCGCGGTTGCGGTGCTGCGAACGGTCGTTTTGACACTGCACCACAATGCCTGTGGGTATGTGGGTTAGGCGAACAGCCGAGTCGGTTTTGTTGATGTGCTGACCACCCGCACCACTGGCACGGTAGGTGTCGGTTCGCACATCGGCGGGGTTAATGTCGATCTCGAATGAGTCATCCACTTCAGGGTACACAAACAGGGAAGCAAATGAGGTGTGTCGCCCACCCGAGGAATCGAAAGGCGATTTGCGAACCAAACGGTGTACGCCGGTTTCGGTGCGCAGGTAACCAAACGCATACTCACCTTCCACCTTGATGGTGGCAGATTTAACGCCGGCCACTTCACCGTCAGACTGTTCCATCACCTCGACCTTGAAGCCCTTGCGTTCGCAATAGCGCAGGTATTGGCGCAATAAAATGCTGGCCCAGTCTTGGGCTTCGGTGCCACCGGCACCCGCAGTAATGTCGATGAAGCAGTTGGCCGGGTCGGCCGGGTTGCTGAACATGCGGCGGAATTCGAGGTCAGCAATGATTTTTTCGTATTCTGCGACATCGCCTTCAATGGCTTCCAGCGCATCGAAGTCGCCCTCGGCCTGGGCCATTTCGACCAGTTCTTGTGCGTCGCTAATATTGGATTGCACGGTGTTCATGGTCACCACGACGCCATCGAGCATCTTTTTCTCTTTGCCCAGCTCTTGTGCATGTTTGGGATCATTCCAAACATTGGGGTCTTCCAGTTCGGCGTCAACTACTGTGAGTCGCTCGGCCTTGCGGTCGACGTCAAAGATACCTCCGCAACTGGCCAGCACGGTCGGCTTGGTCAGTCAGGGCGTTGATGATGGCATTCAGGCGTTCGGCTTCCATGTTTCTCTAATGTATTCAATGTGCGTAACCCGATATTGTAACGCAAGCCGCCTTACAACACATGCTCCACAATGATTTGCACCGCATCGCCGCCGGTGAAAGTGTCCCGTTCAAACCGGTAAGCCAGTTTCACTTTGGCCGGCAGTGCCTCTACTGCTCGCCAACGCAAGGCCACGAAGGTTTTCCCATCGCGGCGCAAGGTGAACTTGCTGTGTGCGTTTTTCAGCAAACGGTGCTCCAGCACCTCAAATTCATCACAAAACAGAGGAGCCGGGAAGCCCTGCCCCCACACCTGTGTGTCCAGCAAATCCACAGCGCTGGCTGCAATGTAGTCGGCGGGAATGGAACCATCGGTTTCGACCACCTGTGTTAGCGCACTGGGGTCGCTTAAATCAAGAATGGCTTTGGCAAATTCAATTTTGAATTGCTCAATGGCGCCCTCGGCAATGGTTAAGCCAGCCGCCATGGCGTGCCCGCCGAACTTGGGCATGCTGCCTTCGGGCAGGCGTTTGCACACCAAATCAAGCACATCGCGCAAATGCACGCCCTGCACGGAACGGCCACTGCCTTTCCAGAAGCCGTCGTCGCCGGGGGCCAAGGCAATGGTGGGGCGATACAGGCGTTCTTTGATGCGAGACGCCAAAATACCGATGACACCCTGATGCCAGGTGCCGTGCGCCACCACAATGCCCGCAGCAGGTTCGTCCTGGCTGATGAATTTTTCAATGTCTTCCAGCGCATCGCGCTTCATGTCCGCTTCAATGCGCTTGCGTTCTTCGTTCATTTTCCCAAGCTGGGCGGCCAAGGCGCTGGCCTCGGCGGCATCGTCAGCCAGCAAGGTGCGAATGCCAATGGCCATGTCGGCCAGGCGGCCAGCGGCATTCAGGCGCGGGCCCAATGCGAAACCCATGTCGGCGGCTGTGGCCTTGCGGGGATCACGGCTGGCCTCATGAAACAAGGCCAGCATACCCGGCTGGGCGCGGCCTGCGCGTATGCGCTGTAAACCGTGCGCCACCAAGCGGCGGTTGTTCGCATCCAGCTTCACCACATCGGCCACGGTACCAAGCGCAACAAGGTCAAGCAGCGCATCAATGCGGGGTTGGCTGGCGGCATCGAACACGCCGCGTTCGCGCAACACGGCACGGGTGGCCAGCAACACATAAAACATCACGCCCACCCCGGCAATCGATTTGCTGGGAAATTCACAACCTGGCTGGTTGGGGTTCACAATGGCCAAGGCTTGCGGCAGTTGCTCGCCGGGCAAGTGGTGGTCGGTCACAATCACGCCAATACCCAGCTCATTGGCCTCATTCACGCCGTCAACACTGGCAATGCCGTTGTCCACGGTCACCAGCAAATCAGGTTCAAATTCTTGGGCTGCCAGTTGAACAATTTCAGGGCTTAGGCCGTAACCATATTCAAAGCGGTTGGGCACCAAAAAATCAATGTGGTACTTGGCGGCTTCTTCATCGGCGCCCAGGCTTTGCAGCAGCATGCGCAAGCCGCGCACGCCCACCGCTGTCGCAGTTGCGCCATCGCAATCGTAATCACCCACAATCACGATGCGCGCACCGGCTTCCAGTGCATCTGCCAAAATTTCTGCGGCTTGATCAATTCCTTTGAGTTGAGCAGGCGGAATCAAATCAGCCAGTTTGGTTTCTGCTTCAGCTTGGGTATCGACTCCGCGCGTGGCCATTAAGCGGGCCAACAAAGGGTGCATGCCTTGGCTGCGAAGTACAGCCTCAACTTGCGGACGTGGCGTTCGAACCCGGTGCTGAACCGCATTGTTCAAAGTGTTCATGACCGCCCCTCCCATTCAGCCTGAATGCTGTCCTGGTCGCGCTGGCCTTGTTGCCATGCGGCTTGCAGGTCTTCCTCGGAAGGACCTTCCTGCACTTCGGGTTCACCCAGCACGGCCCAGTTGGGTGTGTTCTGCCAAAATTTAAAGCGGTTCATCCAGTTACTTTTTAAAGTTTTCCATCCATTGTTGCCCAACAGCACCCAGTTAAAGGCCAAGCCCGCCAGGCGCATGGGTTGCAGCACTTCGCTTTCCAGCAGTTTGAACACAGCAATATTGCCACCCCAACCTTGAAAGTTTACGCAATACACATGATCGGGTTTTGGCCCGGAATGGGCGCCCTGTTTTAATACGGGACCCAGCAATTGGGTCCAGAACACAAAGCGGTTTAGGGCTTCATCTGCACCATCGGTCATTTTTACGGCATCAAACACGCCATCCTCTGACACCGATTTCACACGCGGCAAAGGCACTTCCGTTTGCCAAGCCTCACCACCGCCCCAAAACCACAACGCATTCAAAGGCTTTAAGCCTTTGGCCTCGCGGGCCTTGTTGAATTCAGCGTTGTGCAATTCCACCTGCATATTCAGCCACATGCGCCGCCAGTCGCTGCATTCGTGGGTCATGGGCAGGTAATCGGTCAATCGAATGCCTTGCACCGACCAAGGCGAAGCCTGCTCCATGGGCACAGGCACAGGGTTGCTCAACAGGCTGTGCAAACCAGCGGGCGTGTTCAAGGCCCAGCCATGTTTTTCCAGCAGAGGTTTCACCACGCTCCAGAAGGCGTCCAGGTCAGCTTGGCCAACCTGCAACACCTCGGGTGGCGTAAAGCGCACGCCATCGCGTTCAATTTCCAGACAACCCACTGTGCCCCAAAACCGGGTGAAAGGCGTTAGAGGTGCTGTGTTGTCGCCTGCCTCCGGGTTTTGAACCATGGCCCAAGCCGGGTACTGGTCGAACTTTGCCCGGGCTTGTGAATCCAAGTATCGCAACAGCCAGGCTTCGATACGGTCAAGCCCATCGGCATTTTGGTATTCTGGCGCAGCGTTTCTGGCCATGGTTTGCAGCAAACCGGCTGGCAAGCCCGCAAAAGACTGGGCCTGCGAATTGGCAGACAGGCGTTCAAGTGCCATTTCAGGCACAAGAATGTTGGGAACGAACACCCACAAAGGCGCATTGCTTGGTTTGGACACGGTTTTATTCACACTACAATGAGAGCGCTTTGAAACTTCGGAAGCGCATTTGAACAATTCGGGACAATTTGTGATTAGTTTACCCTTTGATGTTGAAATTGCACTGCGTTATGTGCGCGGTGGCGGCCACAGAAGCCGCGACAAATTCATTTCCTTCATTTCTGGATTGTCCATGGCCGGTATTGGGCTTGGCGTTGCCGCCCTGATCGTGGTGTTGTCGGTGATGAACGGTTTTCAGAAAGAAGTGCGCGACCGCATGCTGTCGGTGATTGCACACATCGAGGTACTGGCCCCGCAGGAAGGGTTCGACAACCCCGAGGCGCTGGTGGGTGCGATCAAAAGCGCCAACCCCAAAGTAATTGGTGCTGCGCCTTACGTGGCCGGTGAAAGCATGCTGGCCCATGGCGATTTATTGCGCCCCGCCATTGTTCGCGGCATTGACCCCGCGCAAGAACAGCAAGTGTCGGATTTCAAGGAAGTGATTTCCGGCAGCCTCAGCAACCTGCAAGCTGGCGAATTCCGCGTTGTTTTGGGCATTGAGTTGGCCAAGCAGATTGGTGTCAGCGTGGGCGACCGAATTACGCTGATTGCGCCTTCGGGCCAAATGACCCCCGCTGGCATGATCCCCCGCCTGAAGGCATTCGAAATTACTGCCTTGGTCAGCACTGGCCACTATGAATACGACAGTGGCCTGGTGCTGATGAATATCGACGACGCAGCACGTTTTTATCGCAGCCTTGGCCCCACAGGCATTCGCGTGAAGCTCAACGACATGGACGCCGCCCCCTTTGTGGCCCGCGACATTGAAAGCCAATTGCCACCTAGCGTGTGGGTTCGCGATTGGTCGGTACAAAACCGCACCTGGTTTGCTGCGGTTCAAACCGAGAAACGCATGATGTTCATTATCCTGACCCTGATCATTGCCGTGGCCGCATTCAACCTGGTTTCGATGCTGGTAATGACCGTGAAAGACAAACGCGGCGAAATCGCGATTTTGCGCACCTTGGGAGCAAGCCCATTTGCGATTCAAAGAATTTTTATGTTGCAAGGCGCATTGGTGGGCTGGATAGGCACATTTCTGGGTGTAACAGCGGGTTGGTTGCTGGCCATTAATTTGGGCACCATTGTGCCGGCCATCGAGCGCGCACTCAGCGTTGAATTTTTGCCAAAATCAATTTACTTCATCAGCCAGTTGCCCTCCGACCCACGCGCAAGCGATGTGGTCACTATCGTAACCGTGGCCTTGGTGCTCAGCGTGCTCAGCACCATTTACCCAAGCTGGCGCGCATCGCGTGCCGAACCTGCGGAGGCCCTGCGTTATGAGTAATGTTGTTCTGGAAACCAAAAACCTGAGCAAGGCGTTCAAAGGCATTACTGCGAACGACAAAGCCACACAAGTCATCAAAAACCTGAACTTTCAGGTGCAGGCAGGCGAAACCGTGGCAATTGTTGGTGCCTCCGGCGCAGGCAAAAGCACACTGTTGCATGTGTTGGGTGGGCTCGAGAAAGCCGACAGCGGTTCAGTGCTGTGGGCTGGCCAGGCTATTGAGCCATGGTCGGTGCGCAAACTGGGCATGGAACGCAACAAAACGCTGGGATTTATTTACCAGTTTCACCATTTACTGCCCGAGTTTCATGCCTTGGACAATGTAGCCATGGCATTGCGCATTGGTGGTGAGAACAAACAAGTGGCACGAGAAAAAAGCGCTGTGCTGTTGAAACAATTTGGGCTTGAACACCGGCTAAACCACCGCCCTGCGGAGTTGTCGGGCGGCGAACGTCAGCGCGTGGCGATTGCGCGCGCCATGGTGACCAACCCAAAAGCCATTTTGGCTGATGAGCCCACCGGCAACCTGGACCAGGAAACTGCCGACCAGGTATTTGAAAGCCTGATTCACAGCAAGGCAGCCAACAAATCTGCCTTGATCATCGTGACCCATTCCATGGAACTGGCGCGCAAGTGCAGTAAGGTGTTGAGGCTTGAGAAGGGTGAACTGAAGGCGGAGTGAACTATACGAATCGACTTAGCTCATTTTTGTGGTGCTTGATCCACTGAAACAGATTGTTGTGCACTGTCATCGAATGGTGAGTCGATTTGAAATTCCACCAAAGATATAAGCAAGCAAAGTATTGTTTATGTTCACTCCCTGTATTTGCCCATGGAAATAGTGACTAGGTACCCTTTGTTGTCCGGATATCGGGTGTTCTCGTAACAGGTGATCACGATCATGAGCTGGTATAGTTTCCCGGCGTTCCAGTGAGTACTTAGGGCAGCGCACTTTTTAAGCGCTTCGTGCCAAACAGGGGTGTTGTCATACGCAGGATATTCTTCTGGTTCATCAAGTTCCCACCCCGATTTTCTCCATTGATTTTGCAGATCCAGCACGATATCCAAGGCCTCTTGTAGCGGTAAAGGTTCTACCTGGGGGGACAGTCGTACGCCGTCAATATTGCCTTTGTCATCAAAGCCGACAGTAAAAAATTTTGCTGCGGGAGTTTTGAACCCATGAACAGGGTCTGCAAAACGCATGTACGACAACTGTTTGGGTTGGCGATACCAATGACGGCCCTCATAAACGGGACCAATCTCGGCAGTTGATCTGGCCTGCATGTCTTTCCAAGGCTCACCGATTATCAATGCAATTTCCTTGGTTGGCGTCAGCATTTCAGCTGCTTTGCAAGCACCTACTACAAGAAGTGTCGCTGCAAAAACCGCGAGAGTTTTATGGTGTTTGACCCACTGAAACAGATTGTTGTTCACTGTCATCGAATGCCTAATGCCATGGTTTGCCCATCGACAAGCTAATTAAAAAGCGCTGTTCATCGGGATATCTTTCATCTTTGTAACAAGCCATGATCAGCATGATCTGATATTTACCTTTAACCTCCAAATAAGTTGAGTCAGGGGCGCAACGTGTCATTTTCTCAACCAGCAAGGCGGAATTTTCATAAGGTGGATTTTCATCGGGGTACATCACCTCCCACCCGGACTTTCTCCATTGATTCTGCAGATCCAGCACGATCTCCAGAGCTTCCTGTAGCGGCAGCGGCTCAACTTGGGGGGACATTCTGACAGATCGAATTGAAGCATCGTCGTCAAACGAAACAGTAAAAAACTTTGCAGGCGGTGTAACAAAGCCGTGTTTGGGGTCAGCAAACCTCAAGTAAGCGAGTTCTTTAGGCATCCGATACCAAATTTCATTGGGTATGTGATCAGCAATTTCTGCTGTTGATCTAGCCTGCATGTCTTTCCACGGTTCACCGATTATTAATGCAATTTCCTTGGCTGGCGTCAGCATTTCAGCTGCTTTGCAAGCACCTACTACAAGAAGTGTCGCGGCAAATACAGCGAGAATTTTGCGCCGTCTGATCCACTGAAACAGATTGTCGTGCACGGTCATCGAATAGCGCTTCCATTTGAAATTTCACCCAAGCTTTGTTCAATCACGTGTCGATTTCCGCTTCTTAGCAGGTTGTGGAATTGCTTTGCTGCGCGCAATACAAAGGGCATGCGTTCACCCAGATTGGCCAGATTTGCAAAAGCACTGGCGCTGAATTCAATGCTGCGGCCATCTTTCAAGAGTGCGCATCGGCAGGCGAATTATTATTTATTCTCTATACTTACCCATGGAAATAGTGACCAGGTAACCTTTGTTGTCCGGATAGCGGCTGTCCTCGTAACAATCAATAGCCACCATCAGCTGGTACAATTTCCCTGCATTCCAGTGAGTACTTAGGGCAGCGCACTTTTTAAGCGCTTCGTGCCAAACAGGAGTGTCGTCATATGCTGGAAACTCTTCTGGCTCATCAAGTTCCCACCCCGATTTTCTCCATTGATTTTGCAGATCCAGCACGATATCCAAGGCTTCCTGGAATGGAAGTGGTTCGACTTGGGGGGACATCCTAATACTGTCTATTTTTCCCCTGTTGAAACCAACCATGAAAAATTTAGCTGGAGGAGTTTTAAATCCATATTCAGAGTCCGCAAACCTTAAATAAGCAAGTTCTTTGGGCGTGCGGTACCAAATTTCATCGGGTATATCATCGGCAATCTCGGCAGTCGATCTGGCCTGCATGTCTTTCCACGGTTCACCGATTATTAATGCAATTTCCTTGGCTGGCGTCAGCATTTCAGCTGCTTTGCAAGCACCTACTACAAGAAGTGTCGCGGCAAATACAGCAAGAATTTTGTGCCGTCTGACCCACTGCAACAGATTGTTGTGTGTTTTCATCGAATGGCGTTTCCGTTTGAAATTTCACCCAGGCTTTGTTCAATCAAGTGTCGGTTTCCGCTTTTTAGCAGGTTGTGGAATTGCCTTGCTGCACGCAATACAAAAGGCATGCGTTCATCCATGTTGGCAAGATTTGCAACGGCACTGGTGCTGAATTCAATGCTGCGGCCATCTTGCAAGGGTGCACATTGATTGGCCAGTGTCAGTTGAACGGGTTGTTCCAGCCCCGTGGAAATATTGGTGACATAGGCCAGTGAACTGGCTGCCTGGTTGCTTTGTAACAGCCCACGCATCAAAAAGTCTTCGTAAATGGCGGGTTGAAGAATATTCGCTTGTTCATGACGAGCAAGCAAACGAACACTCTCAAAAATATCCCCAGCTTCAATTGCTTCGAATGCGGGAATGATTTCTTCGTATGGTCGACCAAACTTTACTTTGCTTGCAATCGGCCAAAAAATCGGAAACTTCGGGTTTTGGTCAATCTTCTGGCGTGCGTTCATGCACTTTTTCATTTCCCCAATCCCCCGCTTTTTGTAAAACATGTGCAGCGGGTAAATGTCCAGAAACAAGGCGGTGTTGCCCAGGGCCAGGGTGTCGAACACATACTTCATCGACACCTCTGCACCTTCCATGCCGCCACGCACACCAGCTGATCCAATTTTTGCACCGGGCGGTACCCAAGGTTTTCGTTCAATATTCTCCAGTTCGCGCTGGGTGCGGTTGATCTGTTCCATGCCTGTGGCTGCGTGTAACAGGCCACAGCCCACCTGTTTGGATGCAAAAGCCGCAAGCCCGGCCCATTCAAAGCGGCTGTCGGCTTTCCATAGCGCTGCATATGCCGCATTAATGCGCCTGTTGCGCGCAATGGGGTCGGCAATCAACACGCCGCCGGGGGCAACAATGTGCTGGGCTTCGCGCTGGTAAATGCGCCACAGGCAGTCGCAGGTTAATACTTCAACTTCCGCAATCAGTTTTTCGGTGTTGTCGTAGCGGTCGGTGCTGTAGCACTTGCACTTGTCCAGCGTGCGCGCGCCTTTGTGTAGCAGAAGGTCGTCGCTAAGCAGGTGGGGAAAGCAATTGTTGGTCATGGCATGGTGTGCACAATCAATTCTGCCTGAACGGTTTTGTTGACCACCAGTTTGCGGGTCAAACCTTCGGCGTTGGTGTGCCCCGATTCAACTGCGCCAGTGGACAACTTGATGCTGTAGGGCACGCCTTCCAACGGTTCTTGGGTTTCATGGTGCCGAATTACAAACTGCACCACTTTGTCTTCGGTTTGATTGCCCAAGGGGTTGTCGGGAATTTGCTGTTCCGCAATTCGGGCAACAGAACCTGTTGGCGCGGCGTGGGTGGTGCTGGCTTGCGAGGCGATCAACGAAGCACCGCACGCGGTTTTCATGCCTTCATAGGCCAGGGGCACATTGTTGAATGTGTGGGCTGGGTTGCCCTGCGCAATCGGGAACACGCCCTTGCACAGCGGGCAGGCCACCTTGTGGCCCATGGCGGCCACTGTACGGCCTTCAACGGTGTAAAACGGAAAGCCTTCAAGCACTGTGCCACCGTGGCTGGTGGTGTCGCCTTGGCGAATCATCAATGGCATGGTTTTGCTCTGTTCGGTCAATAACCGAACAAGCTAACATGCCGCGTTTTGGATGGAAAAAGGTGCCACCACAAGTGGTGAGAGTGGGTTGGTTCTGGGTTAACCCAAACGCTTGCGCCTGCGTATCACCGCAATTCGAACGCCAATGTTCCAGGCCACGCGAACGCTGATATAGCCCAATATTGACAAGGTCACCATGAGTGCGGGCAGCCCCACCGCCAGCGATGGCCCCATGGAGAACATCCAGTCCAGGAAAGCGCGTGACGAATCCAACCAAGCGGACCAGTTCCAGTGTGGTGCAGGTTGAATATTGGCCTGCCCTATCCCGCCAAGAAGAAAGTCACCATAAGCGACAGCAATCAGATAAAGCGGCACAATCGTGATCGGGTTGGTATACAGGGTGACGACAAACGCCACGGGCATGTTCACCTTGCCCACCAGCACCCAAATGAGAGAACCGAAAATTTGAAAAGGCCCGGGGATCAACCCGCAAAACAGGCCAGCAGCCACGCCACCCGCGATACTTTTTCGATTCAAGGCCCAAATATTCGGGTGCCCCAAGAAGCGTTTGAATGGCCGTGCCCAAGCCAGGCGATCGAAATGATCGGGCGTGGGCAGGTACTTGCGAATTTTCCGACGAAACATGGCAAACTTTAAAGTATGTGGACCGACACGCACCTACACCTTGATGCTTCTGAATACGACAGTGATCGCACTGCTGTGGTTCAGCGTGCGCGTGAATTGCATGTTACCCGCTTTGTATTGCCCGCCGTGGGCGCATTCAATTTTGATACCGTAAAAAAATTGGCCCACCACACCGCAGGCGCGGTTTATTGCCTGGGCATACACCCCATGTTTGTAGACAATGCACGCGAAGAAGATTTGCTGACCTTGAAGCAAAAAATTCAGCTATCAATTGATGACCCCAAGTTTGCGGGCATCGGGGAAATAGGTCTGGATGGGTTTGTGCCTGGCCTGAATTGGGAAAAGCAGGTGCGGTTTTTCAACGCGCAATTGAAGCTGGCCCGCGATTTTGATTTGCCCGTGGTCATGCATGTGCGCAAGGCACAAGACCCGGTTTTAAAAAGCCTGCGTGTTTATAAACCACGCAGCGGCATTGCCCACGCGTTTAACGGCAGCTTTCAGCAAGCTGAACATTTTTTGAATTTGAACATGTGCCTTGGCTTTGGCGGTGCAAGCACATTCACGCGGGCACTGCAGCTGCGGCGACTGGCTACCGAGCTGCCCGAGCATGCCATGGTGCTTGAAACCGATGGGCCTGACATTGCACCTGAATGGATCAACAAACAACGCAACGCACCGGAGCATTTGCCCCGAATTGCACAGACCATTGCGCAATTGCGCGGGCTGAGTTTACAAGAACTTTCAGCGCAAACAGAACGAAACGCGCAACGCGCACTGCCCGCACTCGCCCTGCAAAGCTAACCAAAACCATCACCCAAATTCGGTCACCATTGGTGAACTTGAACACATTGGTGCACGCTTGTGGGCTTGCCTCCACACCAATACCAAGTCGTGCCTTCCCTGCCGTTGTTCACAACAGCTTACTTGCTAAGCCTTCTGCTATTCCACAGCCAAACCACTCTGCCATGGACGTGGGTAAAAGTTCATCAAGCGCTGGGCGGAAACAGTCTCATTCTGTTCGCATGGGCAGCAAGTTTCCTGATGCTTGGTATTCGCGGCGGCGTCAGCAAATCCATCAGCGAGAAAATAAGCTGGTTTATTCTGGGTGCTGTCATGGCGCAAATGTGCGCGGGCCTTCAAGCGGCTGCACATCAACACGCACAGGTCCCCTTGAGTTGCAACAAACAAAAAATCAAATCCGAATTCCGCCTGCTTGAAAAAACATTCCGCGACAACAGCGCACAAACCTGGCTGATTGAACACACACCAGAAAGCCCGTGGATTAAGAGTGACTGCCTGATGAACGGCGCTCGTTTGCAAGTTTTTGTTGACAATGCATCCACTTACCAAGAACTGCTGCCAGGAGAGTTTTTCCGGGCAATGGTTCGCATCAAATCGCCCAAAGCACCTTTGCAGCTGGAAGGTTTCGATGTTCACCGCCACTGGTTTGCCAATCGAATCGCTGGCACTGCCCAATTGAAAGGCGTGCTGGAGAAATTACCTGAAGCAGCCATGCTGAATCCGTTGGTTTGGATGGAGCGTGCTCGTCTGCATGTTGCAAACACCATTGTGACCGCCCTGCAAAACCACCCCGAACGGGCTTTGGTGTTGGCCATGGTAGTCGGTGATCAAGGCTTGATCAGCGCCGAGGATCGTGAAATGTTCAATGCCACTGGCATTGCGCATTTGGTTGCCATTTCCGGTTTGCACATCACACTGTTTGCCATGCTGGCAGGCAAATTTCTCAGTGCGTTGTGGCGTCGCTCCTCATTGCTTTGTCTACTGCTACCCGCTCCGTTGGCGGGCAGTGCCTTCGGTTTGCTGTTTGCAGTCCTGTACGGTTTGATTGCAGGTTGGGGCGTACCCGCCCAACGCACCGTGTTCATGCTGTTTGCATTGTTTGTGGGGCAAGTGCGCGCGGGGCATCAAAGCAGCTGGGACACATTTTTTCTCGCTTTGTTCTTAACCCTGGCGTTCGACAACTGGGCTGTACAGGATGCAGGTTTCATTCTCTCCTTCGGTGCCGTGGCACTGTTGATCCTCGTCACCCAAGGGCATTACTACTTCATTAAACCCCGGCATGAATTCATTGCCAACGCTTTGAAAGCCCAGTACACGGTCACCATTGGTTTGATACTTCCGTGCGCAATTTTATTCAACCAACAATCACTCATCAGCCCTGTGGCCAATGCCCTGTCCATTCCCTGGATGAGTTTTGTGAGCACGCCCCTGGCATTGATTGGCGGCCTGACGCAACAAGCATGGGCGCTGCTGCTGGCAGCCGACAGTCTTTCTGTACAGCGCGAATGGCTTGTCTATTTCAATGAATTGAGCTGGGCCACCGTACCGGTACACAACCAGCCTTGGTGGATCAATGCATTGGTGGCGACGGGTTGTCTGGTATTGATTTTACCTGCCGGACTTATTGCCCGGTGGGTCGGAATCGGGCTGATTGGCTTGCTGGCACTTCCGCCACCGCGGCCAGAACACAATGATTTCTGGATGACCCTGATGGATGTCGGCCAAGGCACAGCCATCAGCATTCAAACCCGGAAACACTTGCTGATTTACGACGCTGGCCCTGCTTTCAATTCGCGATCCGACTCGGCCAGGCGCGTGGTCCTGCCATGGATGGCCGCCCATGGATATCGGCAGGCCAATATGTTCATGCTGTCACATGACGATGCAGATCATTCCGGCGGTGCACCCCTGTTATTACAAAAATCAGTACCCGCTCAGTTTGCGTCGTCCATCGACAAACAACACCATTTAAACTTGCTTGCTCAAACTCTTCAAAGCAGCACCAGCAATTGCCACACCCTGAAGCCGTGGACCTGGGACGGGGTGACATTCACCCCACTCGGACTTCACTCACCCCACGATAAGTCCCAAAAGTTATTGGCAAAGAACAATCAAAGTTGCGTACTGAGAATCAGCAATACGCTGCACAGTGTGCTGTTGACGGGTGACATCGAAGCGATTTCGGAAATGACCTTGTTGGCACAACACGGGGCAAAAGCGCTAAGGTCCCGGGTACTTGTAGTGCCCCACCATGGATCAAAAACGTCATCAACCACTCCGTTTCTTCACGCTGTGCGGCCCGAGTACGCCCTCATACAATCTGGCTGGGAAAACCAGTTTGGTCATCCACACCGACACGTGATTGAACGATACGAAACCATGGGCGTCCAATGGTCCAATACCGCCCAAAATGGTGCAATGAAATGGAAGTTCAACCACATGAACGTTCAGCCTGAAGTGCTCAACGCACACCAGCAACGCCAGCGATACTGGCACATGCACGAAAGCGGTGCAAAAGGTCGTTAACACTGTTAACTTTATGCCTGAGCGCGACACAATCAGCCTGCATGCGCTTGGCATGCTTCTTGTTACTTCAAAACTACACAGAACAGGAATAATCAACTTATGTCAGCAACACCCTTCGACGAAATGTACACGCCCGGCGGCGAAATTCGCCCGCATTACCTGGATTTTTCGCGATGGCTGGAAATACAAACCCCTGAGAAATTGCAAAACAAGCGAGCCGAGGCAGATCTTATTTTCAGACGGGTGGGGATTACGTTTGCTGTGTATGGCGAAGAATCGGGAACGGAGCGATTAATTCCATTCGACATCGTGCCGCGCGTCATCAAGGCGTCTGAATGGAAAACACTGGAAGCCGGATTGCGCCAGCGTGTCCAAGCGCTCAACATGTTTTTGAAAGACATTTACAACGAGCAAAAAATACTGGGCACAGGGCTAATTCCGCCTGAACAGATTTTCAACAATGAACAATACCGCCCTGAAATGCAGGGCGTGAAAGTGGCTGGCGATATTTATGCCCACATTGCCGGTGTTGACGTGGTGCGTGCCGGTGAAGGCGAGTTTTATGTGCTCGAGGACAACCTGCGAGTGCCTTCAGGCGTCAGCTACATGCTCGAAAACCGGAAAATGATGATGCGCCTGTTTCCGGAACTGTTTGCCCGCAACCGCGTGGCCCCAGTGGAACATTACCCCGACAATTTGCTGGAAAACCTGCGTTCGGTCTCGCCACAAAACAGCACCGACCCCACAGTGGTTTTGCTTACGCCAGGCATGTACAACTCGGCCTATTTCGAGCACGCCTTTCTGGCCCAGCAAATGGGCATTGAATTGGTGGAAGGAAAAGACATGTTTGTGGATGAGGAAGTGCTCTACATGCGCACCACTCAAGGTCCAAAACGTGTGGATGTCATTTACCGCAGGCTGGACGACGACTTTCTCGATCCACTGGCCTTTCGGGAAGACTCGCAATTGGGTGTCCCAGGTTTGTTGTCGGTGTACCGCGCAGGCAATGTCACACTGGCCAACGCAATAGGCACGGGTGTGGCCGATGACAAATCGATCTATCCTTATGTGCCTGACATGATTCGCTTTTATCTCAGCGAAGAACCGATTATTCAAAACGTACCCACTTGGCAATGCCGCAAACCCGAGCAATTGAAAGAGGTGCTGGACAAACTGCCTGAACTGGTCGTGAAAGAAGTGCATGGCGCGGGTGGATACGGCATGTTGGTAGGACCGGCATCCACCAAGGCGCAAATTGAAGACTTCCGCAAGAAACTCATTTCTGATCCTGCGAAATTCATTGCCCAACCCACACTGGCTTTGTCGACATGCCCCACCTTTGTGGAACAGGGCTTGGCGCCCCGCCACATTGACCTGCGCCCCTTTGTGTTATCGGGCAGCAAGGTCAGCCTGATCCCGGGCGGCCTGAGCCGGGTGGCGCTGCGCGAGGGCTCGCTGGTGGTGAACAGCAGCCAGGGCGGTGGCACCAAAGACACTTGGGTACTGGAACGATAAGGAGCAATCAACATGCTAAGTAGAACTGCTGACCACTTGTTCTGGATGGCACGTTACATTGAACGTGCCGAGAACACAGCCCGCATGCTCGATGTCAACGTACAAACTGCCCTGCTTCCGCAAGACCCGGAGAATGCGGAACAAGGATGGCGAGCCATGTTGTCAATTTGCGAATTGACCGAAGCATTTGCGCAACGCCACGACGAGGTTAGCGCAGAGGCCGTGATTGACTTCATGGTCAAAGACCCCAGCAACCCCTCCAGCATTTATTGCTGCTTGCAAGGTGCCCGGGAAAACGCACGTGCGGTGCGTGGCGCACTCACCACCGAAGTTTGGGAAACCAACAACACCACCTGGCTTGAATTAAAAAAGGTATTGACTGACGGAACTGTAGAACGCGATCCATCCGAGTTTTTTGAGTGGGTAAAGTTTCGCAGCCATTTGTCCCGGGGGGTGACCATTGGCACCATGTTGAAGGACGACGCATTTCGGTTTATTCGGCTGGGCACCTTTCTGGAACGTGCAGACAACACCGCGCGACTGTTGGATGTGAAGTTCCACAGCATGCCTTTTAGCCCTTTGGCCAATTTGAATACCGCCGACCCACATGCCGACTATTATCACTGGGCCGCGATTTTGCGTTCAGTGTCTGCCTTCGAAACTTACCGAAAGGTGTATCGGGATGTGATTACACCCGACCGTGTTGCCGAGCTGCTGATTTTGCGTGATGACATGCCAAGGTCACTGTTGGCCTCGCTCAACGAAGTGTGTGCCAACCTGGAGATGATTCGAAACGATTATTCCGCATCCACTGAACGCCGCGCGGGTAAGCTGCGTGCTGAATTGCTGTACAGCCAAATCGACGACATTTTGCAGATGGGTTTGCACGCTTATCTCACCAATTTCCTGGAACGCGTGAACGATTTGGGCAACCGAATCAGCAAAGATTTCCTGGTGCCGCTTGAGGCATGAAACTGCGCATTCAACACCACACCACTTACCGCTACACCTGGCCCGTGCTGTACAGCATTCAGCATGTGCGCCTGACACCGCAGCAAGACACCAAGCAAAGAATTATCGACTGGAAAATAAAAACACCCGCGAAACATCACAGTGCGCGCGATCACCACGGCAATGCGGTGCACACCTTCTCAGTCAATCAGCAACATCGGGAATTAACGGTACAGTCACAAGGGCAGGTTGAAATTGATCCACTTGACGATGGTTATACCCCGGCCCGCCAATTTTCACTCAACCCCCTGGTGTACACGCCCACAACGCCATTGACTCAGTACAGCGATGAGATGCGGGACTTTGCCAGTTTCGTGACCGATACCCACGTTCCATTTGCACATCGAATACTGACACTGGCGCATGCAGTAGCAGACCGGGTTGTGTACACCAAAGGCAGCACCACGGTGGCTGATTCTGCCATGCAAGCCTTCGAGAATGGTCAGGGTGTTTGTCAGGATCACTCGCATGTGATGCTGGCCTGCCTGCGTGCGCATCGCATTCCTGCGCGATATGTGAGCGGTTATTTTTTCAATCCCAATGTGGAGCAACACGACAGCCACGCGTGGGTCGAGGTGTTCGACGAAGATCGGCAGCAGTGGTTGGGGGTAGACGCCACGCACGAATCATTGGTGCAAGGCAATCACTGCCGCCTGGCTGTTGCCAAAGACTTCACTGGTGCATCACCAATTCGCGGCATTCGCACTGGGGGTGGGCAAGAAAGTTTGGACGTTCAAGTGACCATTGAGCGGGTTGGTTAGATTACCAACTGGTTTTTATAGCCCGATCGGCTTGGGTTCCGCTTTCTAGAACGCCCGTTAACTGCCAAATCGGCTTGGGTTTCAATCTCTCGCCTGAAAACCTGATCCTCCCTTTTTGAAATTCACCCTGACTCACCTCGCTCGGCAAAAAGGCGGGCCGAGTCTCGGTGCCGGCCTTTGGCCGACCGTGGCGGGTAAATTCAAACGGGCAGGTTTTCTTGAAGGCGAAGCGATCGAAACACCGCCGCCGATTGGGCACTGAACCCAGCGGTGAACATTCAAGTGCGGCTCAAGTAACCCATGCAGAGTGGGCAACAAACCGTGGCGGTGACCCAGAAAATCGGGATCTGCAGCCCACAAAGCGACGCTTACTGCGCCACCCACCCGCCGTCCATATTCCATGCAGCACCACGCACTTCCTGTGCATCGTCCGAACACAAAAACACCACCAGCCCACCCAACTGCTCGGGTGTTACAAACTCTTGCGAAGGTTGCTTTTCACTCAACAAGCCCACTTTGGCATCTTCCACGGAAACGCCCTCTTTTTCCGCACGCGCATCAACCTGCGCCTGTACAAGCGGGGTCAGCACCCAGCCCGGGCACACCGCGTTGCAGGTAATACCGCTTTTCGCATTTTCCAAAGCCACTACCTTGGTCAGACCCACAATGCCGTGCTTGGCCGCCACATAAGCCGATTTGTTGGCCGACGCCACCAAACCATGCGCCGAAGCAATATTGACAATACGCCCCCAGTTGCGTGCCTGCATACCGGGCAAGGCCAATCGCGTGGTGTGGAAAGCCGCGCTCAGGTTGATCGCAATGACAGCATCCCACTTTGCAGGATCAAAGCTTTCCACCGGCGAAACATGTTGAATACCTGCGTTGTTCACCAAAACATCCAGACTGCCGAACAAAGCCTCTGTACTTCTCACCAAGTCTTCAACTTCAACCACCTTCGTCAAATCAGCGCCGTGGTAACCCACTTTCACGCCATAAGCAGCAATACTTTGCCTGGCCGCTTCAATTTGTTCAGGCGACCCAAAACCGTTGAGCATCACGTTCACGCCCTTGGCAGCCAGGCGCTGGGCAATACCCAAACCGATACCACTGGTCGAACCAGTGACCAACGCATTCATGTTCTTAAAATCCACGGATGAACCTCTTTCGATAATGAAACTCTGAAATACTGATTAAAACAATTCACTGGAGGGTATTGAACAATGCTGACAGCGCGCTTGCACACCGTGCAATGGTTAAGCCCGCAAGGCTTACACAATTTAGCCTACCGCGAATGGGGCGACCCCGACAACCCACATGTGCTGTTGTGTGTGCATGGACTCACCCGCAGCAGTGCTGATTTTGAAGCGCTGGCCCAGGAATTGGGCAAATCCATACGCGTTGTAGCAGCCGACATGCCAGGCCGGGGGAAATCGGATTGCTTGGCTGATCCTGCCCTGTATGGCGTACCCACCTATGTTGGCGCCTGTGTGGCACTGGTGGCCCGTTTAAATGCAGAGACACTGGACTGGTTGGGTACCTCCATGGGTGGGCTGATCGGCATGGGCTATGCTAGCCTGCCCAAAAACCCCATTCGAAAGCTGATATTGAATGATGTTGGGCCAAGCCTGAATTTCAGCGCTTTGCAACGCATTGGCGATTACGTTGGGAAACCCGTTCAATTTCAAACACTTCAAGAAGCACGCCTTTATATTCGAACAATTTCCCAACCCTTTGGCCCACACTCTGAATCGCAATGGAATGAATTGTGCGATTCCGTGTTGATCGAAAAAAACGGACATTGGCAGCCCCACTACGACCCCGCAATCGGCCAGGCATTTCAAAACCTGTCAGAATCCACCACCTTGCTGCATGAAACTGCACTTTGGGCAGCATTTGATGCGATCAAGGCCGACACCTTGGTGGTGCGCGGGGAACACTCCGACCTGCTGTCGAAACAAACAGTGTCGGAAATGAGTCAACGTGGCCCCAGGCCACGCGTTATCGAGGTGCCGGGCGTTGGTCATGCCCCTACTTTCATGCAGAACGAGCAAATTAATATTGTTCGCGACTTTTTGTTTTAAACTGGTCTTAACGAATCCACCCAAGCACACATGGTTTCAGTTTCATCAACACTGGGCTCTGAAAAAAAAGGCAGCGCTTCTGCGCCTGCCCTGGTGTTGTTGAATAAATTTGACGCTGCCCGCGTTGAGGAAGCACTCAACTACGCCCGGGCTCATGCGGCCGATCATCTTCTGGACACCCAAGAATCTGCCATTCAACACATGCTGGCGGTGGCCGACCTGTTGGCTGAGCTGCGAGCTGACGCCAACACCCGAATTGCCGGTGCTTTGGGCCCCTTGGTGTTTTTCGACAAACACCTTGAAAGCCAAATGGAGAAGAAATTTGGGGACGAGGTAGGCCGCATGCTGGCCAGCCTGCGCAAGCTTTTCAAAATGCGATCCATGGTGGGTCCCAGTGCCAGCCGCACCACCATTGAAACCTTGCGCTGGGCCGATCAAATTGAAACCCTGCGCAAAATGTTGTTGGCCATGTCCACCGACATTCGCGTCATCATGATTCGTTTGTGCTCGCGTCTTCAAACCCTGCGGCACTTCACCAGTCACGACGACATCAAAAACGAAAAAGGTCCTTTGTGGGCCTATGCCGTGTCGCACGCGCAAGAAACCCTTGACCTGTATGCACCCTTGGCCAACCGCTTGGGCCTGTGGCAACTGAAGTGGGAACTTGAGGACTTGTCATTCCGCATTTTGCAACCGAACACGTACAAAAACGTGGCGAAAATGCTGGATGAAAAGCGCATTGAGCGCGAAGCCTTCATTGAATCTGCAATGACAAGTATCAAGGAAAACCTGCTGCTTGCCGGTATTCATTGCGAAATCACCGGTCGCCCAAAACACATCTACAGCATTTGGAACAAAATGCGTGGCAAAGGCGTCAGCTTTGACAAGCTGTACGATGTGCGTGCCTGCCGGGTGATTTTAGACACAGTCGATGACTGCTACACAGCCTTGGGAATTGTTCACAACTTGTGGACCCCCATTTCCGAGGAGTTTGACGACTACATCAGCAAACCCAAGCCCAACGGTTATCAAAGTCTGCACACCGTGGTGCAGGACGAAACCGGTAAAACACTCGAGGTGCAAATTCGCACTGAGGCCATGCATCAGTTCGCTGAATATGGTGTGGCTGCGCATTGGCGCTACAAAGAATCGGGCAAAGACGGTTACACCGGCGAAAGTCGCGCTGAGGGTCAGTTTGAGGAACGCATTGCCTTGTTGCGCCAACTGCTGGCGTGGCAAAAAGATGTGACCGACACCATGGGCGAGGCCAGCGACTGGGCGCAGGAAATGAAAACCAGCGCCCTGAATGATCGGGTGTACGTGTTCACTCCGCAAGCCAAAGTGGTGGAATTGCCCACTGGCAGCACACCACTCGATTTTGCCTACCATGTACACACCGAGCTGGGTCACCGCTGCCGGGGTGCCAAGGTAAACGGGCAAATGGTGCAATTAAACACCCCGCTGGACAACGGCCAAACTGTGGAAATTGTGAGCGCGCGGGGCGACGCGGCCACCGGGCCTTCCCGCGACTGGCTAAACCCGACCCAAAAGTACCTGATCAGCCACCGCGCACGCCAAAAGGTAAAGCAGTGGTTTGCACAACAAGAACGCAAAGAAACGCTTGAACGCGGCCGTGCTATTGCCGAGCGCGAACTTCAACGCATTGGGCAAACCGCACAAAACCTGGAGTTGTTGGCCCAGAAGCTGGGATACGAGAAACCCGATGACTTGTATGTTGCGCTGGCCCGTGAAGAAATACGACCCCGCGCGATCGAAAATGCATTGCGGGCCGACCTGCAACCCTCGGGCCCCTTGTCCGACGAAGAACAGATTGAAATTCTTAACAAGCGCAAAGCCGGCTCATTGGGCAACTCAACGGGCAAAGAATCGGGCGTGTTGGTGGTGGGTGTCAGCACCCTGATGACCAACCTGGCCCGGTGCTGTCGCCCTGCTCCACCCGATCCCATTATCGGTTTTGTAACCCGTGGCAAAGGTGTATCCATTCACCGCCTGGGCTGCTCCAACCTGGCCGAGGTCATGCGTCGCCAACCCGAGCGCCTGATTGAAACCACCTGGGGAGAATCCTCGGGCCTTCATTACCCGGTCGACATTGCAGTGACCGCGAATGACAGGCAAGGTTTGTTGCGCGATATCACTGAAGTGTTTTCAAAAGACAAAATCAACGTGATTGGCGTGCAAACTGAAACACAACGCGGGGTTGCCAAAATGCAATTCACCGCTGAAGTCAACAGCGGTGAACAATTGCGAGGCGCACTGACACACCTGCTCGAAGTCAACGGGGTGTTTGAAGTGCGGCGACGCTAATTCAACTTGATTCCGGCGGGCTGACAGGTTCCCTGTGTTCCACAAAACTGGCCGCCAGTGTTGTTAACAAATAATTCTGCGAGTTCATGCGGCGCGCTCCCGTGGGCTTCTTGCGGGTGTAATTCCCCTGAGAATCCATGGTCCACGCCAGAATGTTGTCAGCCAGCAAAGCTTTCAATCCTTCGTCAATCACGCGCTTTTTCAGTTTCTTGTCGGCAACCGGTACGGCCAACTCCACACGCCTGAAGAAATTTCTGTCCATCCAGTCTGCGCTGGAAATAAAGACTTCTTCATCGCCATCATTGCTGAAGTAAAACACTCGACTGTGTTCCAGCAAACGACCCACCACAGAGCGAACGGTGATGTTCTCGCTTAGGTTCGGAACTCCGGGACGCAGCGCGCACACACCCCGAACGATCAAATCAATTTTTACACCGGCTTGCGAAGCCGCATACAACTCATTGATCAAATTCGGCTCGAGCAAGGCATTCATGCGCGCCATAATCCGACATTTTTTACCGGCTTTGGCCAGCTCAGCCTCTTTTCGTACTGCTATCACCACATTGCTGTGCAAATTAAAGGGCGAATTCCATATTTTGTTTAACTTGCGGGCACGGCCCAAACCAGTCAAATGGTTAAACACCTCGTGCACATCGTGCCCCAACGATTCATCACAGGAAAACAAACCAAAATCGGTGTACAAACGCGCAGTTTTCGGGTGGTAATTGCCCGTACCCAAATGCACATAGCGGCGCAATATCACCTTGCCGGTCTCGGTTTTTTCACGGCGAACCACCATCACCATTTTGGCGTGGGTTTTCTGCCCCACCACCCCATACACCACATGAGCACCCACGCGCTCAAGCTTGGATGCCCAGTTAATATTGGCTTCTTCATCAAAACGGGCCATCAACTCCAGCACCACCGTCACTTCCTTGCCACTGCGGGCTGCAGCCAACAAGCTGTCCATCAACACCGATTCAGTGCCCGTGCGGTATATGGTCTGCTTGATAGCCACCACATCGGGGTCAGTCGCAGCCTTCTTGATGAATTCCAGCACAGGGCTAAAACTTTGATAAGGGTGATGAAGCAATACATCGCCCTTTTGAATCGCCTTGAAGATATCAGGCTGCTTCACAAGTGCTTCAGGTCGCCCTGGCGCGAAAGGCGCAAACTTTAAATCAGGGCGATCCACCCAGTCTGGCAACTGCATCAAGCGCACCAAATTCACGGGGCCGTTCACGCGATACAGGGCCTGTTCCGATAGCCCGAACTCCTTCAACAGACGTGAAGTCATGTCGGCTGACGTTTGATCGCTTACCTCAAGACGCACAGCATCGCCAAAATGTCGCTGCGACAACTCGCCCTGCAAAGCCACACGCAGATTGGTGATTTCTTCTTCATCCACATAAAGGTCACTGTTGCGGGTTACGCGAAACTGGTACACACCGTGCACTTCCATACCCGGGAAAAGTTCGGGAATAAAAGCCTGCAAAATCGAGGTCAACATCACAAAACCATGTTCGTAACCCGACAAATTGGATGGCATGCGAACAAGGCGTGGCAAAGCGCGTGGGGCCTGCACAATGGCCACATTCGATGCTCGACCAAACGCATCATGGCCAGTCAATTCAACAGCAAAATTCAAGGATTTGTTCAGCACGCGTGGAAACGGGTGTGCGGGGTCGAGTCCAATCGGCGTTAAAACAGGCAACACCTCGTGCCGGAAGTATTGGCGGGCCCAGTGTGCCTGCTCCTCATTCCAGGTCGCCAGTGTCATCAAGGCAATGCTTTCCTCCCGAAGGGCGGGCAACACCGATTCATTGAGCAAACGGTACTGCTGCCCAACAATTTCTTGCGAGGCCACAGAAACCCGGTGCAATGTTTCCAGTGCGCTCAAGCCGTCTTTGTCGGTGAATTCCGGATTTTGCCGGATTTGTTCTTGCAACCCCGACACCCGGATCTCGAAGAACTCGTCCATGTTGCTGGACACGATGCACAGGTATTTCAAACGCTCCAGCAAAGGCACGCTCTCGTCTTCGGCCATGGCCAAAACCCGACGATTGAAGGCCAATACACCCAACTCGCGGTTCAAATACAATTCTTTATTGGGTGCTACGTCAGTGACGGTTGCTACTTTCAAGCAATACTCCAAGTGTCGATGCGTTACCCTTGATGGTATTTCAAAAATGTGACAAACATTTGAAAGTGGTCAAATGGCCACAAACAAAACCAGGGTGCTTCATTTGTGGCATCCTAGCGCCTGACCCGAATCACAGACCACACAATGTCCAAGCCACGCCAGTTGATTGCCGCCGTTGACATGGGTTCCAGCAGCTTTCGAATGATTGTTGCCCGAGTGGAAGAGCTCAACGGGCAATCCCAAATTTACATCATTGATACCCTTCGAGAACCCGTTCGTTTGGGTGCAGGCCTGAACGCTCAGAAGTGCCTGGACGAAGACTCCCAAGAGCGCGCTCTTGGCGCGTTGAGCCGTTTTGGCGAACGTTTGCGCTCGTTCAAGCCGGGCGAGGTGCGTGCCGTCGCCACGAACGCAGTGCGGGTGGCGCGCAATGCTGCCGAATTTATTGCCAAGGCTGAAGCCGCGCTGGGATTCCCGATCGATGTAATTTCGGGTGTTGAGGAGGCTCGCCTGGTGTACTGCGGTGTTGCCCACCAATTGCCCATTGGACAAGGCAAGCGCCTGGTGGTCGACATTGGTGGGGGCTCCACTGAATTCATTATTGGCGAAGACTACGAGCCCGAAGCCATGGAAAGTTTGTACATTGGTTGCGTGAGCACCGCCCAGCAATACTTTACCGATGGCAGCATCAGCCCCCGCGCCATGAAAAACGCCATCATGGCGGCACGCAAAGAAGTTGCGGTACTGCGCCGCCAGATGCTGGACATGGGTTGGACTCACGCCATTGGATCTTCAGGCACAGCAAGGGCTTTGGCTGAAATATGCATTTCAAACGGGTTTACCCAACATGGCATGTCTGCTGAAGGCCTAAGGCTGATTCGAGAACATGTCACGGCAGCCGGGCACCTGGACAACATTACCCTTGAGGGGCTGAAGCTTGATCGCTTGCCCATGATGCCTGGCGGCCTTGCAGTGATGAGTGCCGTGTTTGAAGAGCTTGAAATTGAACAAATGGATGTGACCGATGGTGCGTTACGCCAAGGTTTGCTCTATGACATGCTGGGCCGCCAGCACAACGAAGACATGCGCGAAATTACAGTTGCGCAGTTTTTACACCGCTACAAAATTGACAGCAAACATGCGGGCAAGGTCAAAGTACTGGCCGAACTGTTGTTCAAGCAACTCATGAAACAATTGCCCGAATTAAAAGAGCAGCTACCGATGCTGCATTGGGCTGCCATGTTGCACGAGATTGGTTTGTCGATTGGTCACAATGGTCACCACAAGCATGCTGCCTACATTCTCAGTAACGCAGACATGCCCGGGTTTTCAAAACGCGAACAACAATTGTTGTCGACTTGGGTGCTTGCTCACAACGGAAAACTGGGCAAGGTCAGCGACATCGCCAACACCGCCATTCACTGGGCAGCGCCCATGTGCTTGCGCCTTGCAGCCCTGTTTTTGCGCCGCAGGGAGGTAGAGGCCTTGCCTGAACTCAAGGTGAAGCTGCTTGAACAAGGCATTCAAATAAGTGTGCCTAAAAACTGGCTGATCACCCACCCCTTGACCCAATACAGCCTTGAAACAGAGGTTGAACAGTGGCAACGAATCGGGCTTGAACTGGAGTTGCTGACCCGGCGCTGAACCGGGCTTATTCAAACCCGATCAAATGAAGCCGAAGTGCCTTGCGTAACGTGGGCTCATCTTGTCGATTGACAACAGCATCATGAAGTCTGCGGTGTTGAAATCGGGATCCCATGCGGGCTCGCCACACACCACCGCGCCAAGGCGCAAATAACCTTTTACCAAGGGTGGCGGCTCAATTTCCACGTCGCAACGCAAGCGCTCAACCGGTAAACGGTTCTTAGGGAATACCTGGCAGCTGGCTTCGGCCAGGTGCGGCTCAAGCTGCTTGAACAGGCTGGCAGCCTGGTGGCCTCCATCGCGCAGGCTGACGCTTGCGCAACCAATCAGGTGCTTGTAGCCACCCAGCTTCATGTATTGCGCAATACCACTCCACAGCAGCATGATGGCCGCGCCATTGCGGTAATCCGGGTGTACGCAAGACCTGCCTACCTCAACGGTGGTTTTGCGCAACCTTTCAATGCGGTTCATGAAAAACTCGGTCTCTGAGTACCAGCATTTCAGGCGTGCCGCATTCTCTGGCGCGAGAATGCGGTAAGTACCCACCACTTCGCCGGTTTGGCTGTTTCTTACAAGAAGGTGATCACAGTAGGCATCAAACACATCATGATCAATCCCGTTACTACCCAGATCTGCACCATATTCTTCGGAAAAAATATTAAAACGTAGTTTTTGGGCCTCAAGCACCTCAGCGGCTGTTCTGGCCAGACAAACCTCCAGCGAAGGGGCCTGTGCGCGCGCAGGAGTACTTAGGTACAAGGCATTTCTCAAGGCATCTTGCTTGGTGACATCGTGCTTGATCGCTTCCATCCAAGGGTCCATTTGTCATTTCGATGACACGAAATGTACGGATTGCATGTGACAGTGCGATAAAAGAAATGTGAAGAAAAGGTGACTGAACTGAAAATGTTGCTTGACAAGCTTCAGGAAAAGCCTAAACTGGCTTCAGCAAAAAAAATTTGGCGCTACTTCAGGTCAGTTCAATTCAGGCAAACCGCTTAAGCAATAGTTCTGTTTCTCGAATTTCACCCAGTTTTTTAGCTATTTTGTTCAATTCAGAAATCCAGGATATTGCTATGTCTGATACCGTAACCGGTCAAGTTAAATTTTTCAACGAATCCAAAGGCTTTGGCTTCATTTCCCGTGAAAACGGTCCTGACGTGTTCGTACACTTCAGCGCCATTCAGGGCAACGGCTTCAAAACCTTGGCTGAAGGCCAGAAAGTGTCTTTCACTGTGACTCAAGGTCAGAAAGGCCCACAAGCTGAAAACGTAACAGCGCTGTAATTCTCGCGTCTACGTGAAAAAGCCGCCCTCGGGCGGCTTTTTTTATGCCTGTCGTGTCAAGCCCAGGCCACAGGTTTTCTTTTGCTACCCGCCAGTTCCAGTGGCCTCGCCACGTTGCCATTCCAACCCTCGAGATGACAAGCGCCTTTGGCAGCCCCCATCAAAATGGCGGCTGGTATGGCAACCAAGAGCATTTGCGCAGCAGTGCTGATGATTGAAATTCCCAAGCCAATGGCACCAAAAGGTACATTCAAGGGGAATTTGACCTTGGTCAATGCCTCGGGCCCACCCAAGCCCACACCATTGCCCGCAGCTAGAGAAAGAAAAAGAAACGCATCAACTGCGGCCCAGATAGAGCTGGCCACTGCCCGGCCTATGCTGAAACTCGCCGTGCGGGAATTGGGTATTTTCAGTGCCGACTCGGTAATGTATCCCGCCAACTTGGCGATTGGACGGGTTAACTGATAATTCAGAGACATCAGAATGCCGTGATTAAACACCCTCAGCCCCTCGGACATCCGGGCCAAACTGCGCGTCACCGGCCCATATTGATGCGAGTTGTTCAGCATACTTTCCGCGCTGTAACGCAAGCTGGCTGCGGTTGGCCGAACTTGCGCCTGCCCACCCTCTTTCCTGACAAAACCAAGAACATGCACAAGACTGTTGGACACACCCTTGCGCAACGTCTCTGCGCCCTTCTCAACACAGTGGCGAAGATCCATGAAATTTTCGTGTGGATCAGAATGAACGGCAGAATGTTCGATCAAGTTGCTCAAAGCCAAAAAGTGATTTTCACGGGCCAACAGTTCGGCTTTGGCTGACTTGGCATCGAGAAAGTTGCCTGATGTACTGCCAGTCGGGCTTAACTCCGTAAGATAAGACCCAATCGTTTTTTCAATGGCCTGCTTGATCTGTGCTTCGTTTTGACAATTGTTGGTGTTCTCAAGCAGCCGATTCAACAACAAAGGCAAACTATTTGCAGCACAGTATTTTTCGCCGATCTTGTATCGCAAGGCTTTTGCCAGCAAGGTGATGGCGCCTGGCTTGTTTTTGACGTCATTTAACAACAAAAAAATACGGTGAAGGTGCTTGTCCTTGTTGAACTGGATCAGGCCCGTCACTGCGCCACTCAAACTGGATTTTGAAGCGACCATGCAACTGCTTGCACCAAGTGCCAGAGACACCATGGCAGAGACCGCCGAAATTGCACTAAAGCTGCATGCAAGGGCGCGCATGTCAGCAAGCAATGCCTGCGACACATTGTTGAAAGCCCGGCCCAAACCCTCGGTGAATACCCCTCGGGAAAACAGTGCTACGGCGCCCGCGACCAAGGGGAGAGCAGCCAGGACACGCAGCTGGCTGGTGAAGGACTTGTCATCCCGATTGGGCGTTATTGCGATTTTGCTGAGTTTCAACAGCAAGCCAGTGGGCGCTGCACCCAGTTCAGTGACACCATTTGCGCAGTGGGCCCAGCGAGAAAGCTTGACCGCACGCTGATCTGGTTTGGACAAACCAAACCGGGGCTCACTTAATTCGGGGTTAAACCTTAAATTGTCTTGTCGGTAAAACCGTGCCTTGAGCAAGGCACTGTCAAAGACATTAACTGGTTTGCCGCCAACAGCATTTTTGTACTGCTCCGCAAACAATGCAGCGGATACCCGCTGGCTGCTTTCGTAAGCCGCCCGGTGATAACGCGCGTCTGCATTGTTACCCTCGATCCAGGCCCGCAGCCTGGATTGCCAGCCTTTGCGAACCAGCTGCCCATGGCCTAGCGATTTGTAGTTCGCTTTGCGAATGGTGTGAGCCCGACAGGCGGCCAAAGAAAAATCATCTTTCCTGGGCGAAAACATTAATTCTAAAGGCACATCAGTGCCCGAATGCGTTGAAACCAATGGTGGGCAGCCAGCCATTACTACTTCCTTTGCTTGAATTCAAGACAAGGATCGACAGTATTTTTTTATTACGGTGCCACGAATCAACATGGCTGGCAAAATCTTGGACTCTTGCTCCCTCAGATGAGGGACAACACGTCGTTTAAATTGCGGCCAGTCGCCATGGGTTCTACATCCAGCCTTTCCAGAGGCAAACCAGCGCGGTTCACCCAGAGTGTGGGCAGACCAAACCAGGAGGCGCCACATGCATCCCAGCAATTGCTGGAAACAAACAAGGCCTCAGACGCCTGCAGCCCAAAGTGATTCAAACCCATTTGATACACAGCGCTGTGAATTTTGAAGGTTTGCAGCGAATCGACGGACAGTACGGCATCGAGCAAGTCCTGAAAGTTCGCCCCACGCACTGCCACGTTCAGCATTTCTGTGTTGCCGTTGGACAAAATTGCAGTTTTGATGCCCCGACTTTTCAACGCTTGCAACACCGCTCTGTTCTCGGGATAAGCCGCAAGACTTGAATACACATTGAGCAAACGCCGCTGGCGTTCTTCGCTTAAATCAAGCTTGAGTGCCTCGCAAGCATAACGCAGCGCATCAATGGTGATGTCCCAAAAGGGCTTGTAGCGCCCAGCCATGGCACGCAGGCGCGTGTATTCAATTTGTTTATCGCGCCACAGCACGGAGAGCGCTGCGCCCTGCCCGGGAAATATTTGCTCTGCCGTGCTAGAGACTGAATACACATCAAACAAGGTGCCATACGCATCAAAAAGTACCAATTTCGGAGTTGCCATTCATTACACCTTTCATTGCGAATTGATTAATCTCTAGTTTATTGAATTAAACCAGCATACTCTTTCAATAAATTGAAGACATTTTTACCTTTTACGCAAAAGCATGGATCACTTTAAACAAATCACCACCTTTGCGGCAGTGGCCACGAAAGGCAGCCTTTCGGCAGCGGCCAGGGATGAAGGCGTGGCACCGGCTGTGATCAGCAGACGCCTTGATGCGCTCGAGGAACGCTTGGGCGTGAAGCTTCTGATTCGCACCACCCGCACGTTGAACCTGACCTATGAGGGCTCAGCATTCCTGGAAGACTGTCAGCGAATACTGAACGACCTGTCCAACGCTGAAGCCAGTGTAAGCCTGGGCGGTATCAAAGCCAGTGGGCACCTTCGCGTATCTGCACCGGGTGGCTTCGGAAGACAGCACGTGGCACCGTTGGTGCATGATTTCGTGCGCGAGCATCCAGAAGTCACTGTGTCGCTGGATTTGTCAGACCGGGTTGTGGATTTGTTGAATGAAAGCATGGACTGTGCAGTCCGCATTGGTGTGTTGCCTGACTCCAGCCTGGTCGGTGTGAAACTGGCAGACAACCAACGGCTGGTGGTTGCCACCCCAACCTACCTGCAACGGCACGGTTGTCCGCAGCACCCCAATGATTTGGCCCAACACAATTGTTTGAATCTGGTGAGCTCGGGCGCCCCAAGTGGCTGGCTGTTTACGATCAATGGCGAAGCCACACAAATCAGGGTGAGCGGCAGTCTGGCTTGCAATGACGGCTCGTCGATTCTGGATTGGGCACTGGACGATGCCGGGCTGGCTTGGCGCAGCCGCTGGGAGGTGCAACAGCACCTTCGCCACGGCAGCCTGGTTACCGTTCTGGACGATTTCATTGCGCCACCCAATGCAATTTACGTTGTATTCCCTCAAAGGAAACACCTCCCCCTGCGCGTTCGCTTGTGGATTGATTTCCTGAAACACCGCTACAGTGTTGGCTCGTACTGGAACGCCTGAAACTTGAGGGCAATAAGCCGTGAAAACCCCCCTTTAATCTTTGTATTGATGTGCAGGAAGGTGTAACAGAATCGCTATGGGGTGATTTGCCCCCAACACACAGCACTCTTTTTCCACTTGCCACGGGCCTTCTACGGTGATTACACGCAACATCCGACATCAATGGATTCTGGCCGCGGCTATGCTGTGCGTGCTTGGTCTGGCGTTGCTTGCGATGGCGGCGGCTGATCTTCGTCGTATCAATGATTCAGCCGAACAAAACACACGAACACAGCTCCGATTACTTCACGATATCTTGCATGACGAATTCAGTGCCATTGTGCGATCGTTTGATGAAACCACACACCAGTTGTCTGATCAGATTGGACTGAACAACACCAACAATATTCGGACGCGACTGGAGTTGCTCAAGAGCGCACTTCCAGCAATGCAAGCCATTGTAGTCAGGGATGCTGCAGGCAATATTTTGGGTCAGACCGGTGAAGACGCTGAGTTGATGAGTAACAAGGCGACGTTTACACCGAATGCAAAACTGCTGCACAACGAACGGCTGGTGTCATTTTCCGAATCATTCACTGCAAACAAGCAACTTGTATTAATCATTAACTATCAGATCAAAACTGCAAGCGGTGAAACGCTGGGGATCATTCAAGGCAGACTTGATGCCCGATACCTTGAACGCAAGGTGACATCGCTTCAACTCGGCGATCACATGCGCAGTGGGCTGGCCTACAAAGACGGTACCGTACTTCTCATCCAACCCGAGTTCAACAAAATTCTGGGCAAACAACTGCCCTATTTCGAATCCTTTCGTGCTCAGGCAAATTCTGCGGACGTGACGGGCAATTTAATTGAACACGGGCTGTTCAAGGATCACTACTTCGCCAGCCTGTCGCTTGCAAACTCGGAAGAATTAAATACACCCATTCCCCTTTACCTGATTACCTGGGCAGACGCTGCACCCATGAAAGCCCGGTGGCGAGAGCAAACCATCAGCTTGTTTTTGGGTTACCTGGCTTTTTGCATACTTGCCGTGCTCATGATCAAAGCCAGCATGAACCACCAGGCTCAACGAATTCTGGCAAAAGAAAAAATCAAAGCAGACCAACAATTCAATGACGAACGTTTTCAATTGGCCACCGAAAGCGCAGGGATCGGTGTTTGGGAATACAACATTCAGGACAAATTAATTCGCTGGGACAGCGCTATGCGCAAAATTTATGGCGTGCAAGACAGCCAGGAATTGGTGTCCTACCGAGAGTGGTTGAATTACGTGGTACCTGAAGACGTCAACACATTGGGAACAGTCTTGCTTGAGGCGTCCAGGAATCAAGATACGTTTCAATTCAACTTCAATATTCGACGCGCCAGCGATGGCCGGATTCGCCACATTCAGGCCCGTGCAAAAACCCATCGAAACGCCAAAGGCATTCCGTTCAGAACGATTGGAGTGAACGTGGATGTGACAGTGCAACGCCAATTTGAAGATGCCTTGCGCGAGGCCGAGGCCCGATTCCGCGCCTCGTTTGAGTGGGCGGCAATTGGCATGGCCATGCTGGACTTCAAAGGCCAGTTTTTGCAGGTTAACAAAGCATTGTCAGACATTCTTGGATACAGCATGGAAGAATTGCTGGGGTTCAATTTTGATGCGATTACACATCCACAGGACACCATGCAACACACCCATCTGGTGCGTGATGTGCTGAAGGGTCGGCGACACAATTATCAGCTGGAGAAACGGTACATTCACAAAGACGGACATGTCGTGTGGGTTCACCTTTCGGTGTCGGCCGTTCGCAATGACAACGGGCGGGTGATTTACTTCATTTCCCAAATTCAAGATATTTCAGAGCGCAAGCGCAATGAAGCCACCTTGATTGAACGTGAACACTTTTTACGCACCTTGTCGGAGTGCTTGCCAGGACTGGTCTCTTACTGGAGCACAGACTTGCGCTGTCATTTTGCCAACCGCAACCATGAAAAATGGTCAGACATTCCTGCTGACAAAATGCGCGGGCAGCACATGCGCAAAGTGCTTGGTGAAGAACTGTTCTTGCATGACCACCACTATGTATTGGGCGTTCTCAAAGGAGAAAAACAGCGGTTCGAGCGCAGAAAGGCCCTACCCTCGGGTGACCATGCCGACATGCTGGTACATTTAATTCCCGACGTGCTGTACGGCAAAGTTGAGGGTTTCTTCTCGATCTCCACCAACATCACCGACTTCAAGGCTCAACAACGCGAGCTTGAACGAATCAACCATGTATTAACCGACCGTACCCAACAAGCAGAGGCAGCAAGCAAAGCCAAAGGCGCATTCCTGGCCAATATGAGTCACGAAATTCGCACGCCGATGAATGCAATCATGGGGCTGCTGCAATTGCTCGAGGACACGGACCTGCAAGCAAAACAACGCGACTACCTCAGTAAAATCGGTTCCGCTGCAGATGTATTGCTGAATGTGCTGAACGATATCCTGGATATTTCAAGGGTTGAGGCCAACAAGCTGGAGCTAAGCTGCAGCCGTTTTCTTCTGGACCATGTACTTACAAAAACCACCGATCTTTTCGCATACAGGGCCGAAGAAAAGGCAATTCAACTGTATTGCACCAAAGACGCCAACTGCCCGGTCAGCCTGAAAGGCGATCGACTGCGTTTGGCTCAGATATTGAACAACCTGTTGTCCAATGCACTGAAATTTACCGAGAAGGGGCGAATTCATTTGCAGGTACAAAGCGTGGCGGACGGTAGACAGTTGCAGTTCAGCGTAAATGACAGCGGCATAGGTATGAACGAGGAACAATGTGCAGCTTTGTTCAAGCCCTTCAGCCAGGTCGACGACAGTTCATCACGCCGCTATGGTGGTGCTGGATTGGGCCTGTCGATCTGTAAAAACCTGGTTGAGCTGATGGGCGGACGTATTTGGGTAGAAAGCAAGCCAGGACTGGGCACAACCTTTCACTTCACAGTGGACTGTATTGAGCCCGAATTCAAAGTAAGGGCTGAGGATCAACAAGCCTTGAAATTGCAAACTCAGGACGCACCCGCTGACACTGGACCGGCCATTCCGCCGATGTTGAACAAGCTCGTATTGGTCGTCGATGACCACAAACTGAACCGCATGGTGGCCTCGGAAATGCTGAAGAAATGGGGGGCACAAGTGCACCTGGCAGAAAATGGCAAGGAAGCCGTGCAAGCCTGTATCACTGCACGCTACGACATGGTGTTGATGGACTTGCAAATGCCGGAAATGGACGGCTATGAAGCCACCGCCAGAATTCTCGAAGAGTTGGGCAATGCAGCACCACCCATCGTAGCCGTAACCGCATCGGCCAGCGAGCAGGACCGCATGGACATTCTGAACGCCGGCATGTGCGAGCACGTTATCAAACCATTCAAGAAAGAGACCCTGATTCGGATACTGCTGGATATTCAAGGGCAGCAATCCACAGAATCGCTTTAGTTTCAAAGCACTCAAAAGGGGAATCCCCCAAAACTAGAGATACTTCACTTTGTAAACATTGGCGATACTTGCTCGACTACAACAAATAAACCACCACTAAGGAAGTGCCATGTTTAATACCATACGTGCCAAACTGGGATTTGGCTTTGCTCTCGTGATTGCTCTGGGCCTGTTGACGGGCGCACTTGGGCTTTTGAATGCCAAGAAAATCATGGAAGGAGCCCAGGCCAATGAGCACACCCATGAGGTGCTGCGGGAAGTTAGTTTGATACGGGAAAACATGACCAACATTGAAACCGGCCAACGCGGCTTTCTGGTCACGGGATACCCCACTTACCTTGAGCCCTACACCGAAGGCAAAAAGGAAATTGACACGCACTTTGCGGCGGCGATCAAACTCACCTCAGACAACCCCGCACAAACCGAACGATTTAACAGCCTGCGAGAAATGTATTCGAACTGGTTGAAGTTTTCAATCGAGAAAACCATTGAACTGCGCCAATCACTCAACAATCAGGAAATTGATCAAACCGAGTTCATGAACCGATTCGTCTCCTTGTCGGGCAAGCCCATCATGGACAAAATGCGCGAGCTGATTGGACAGGTTGAACAAGAAGAATTGAATTTGCTGAAAATTCGTACCCAAGCGGCCGAGACGACTTATCAAACAGCACTGTGGTCGGTGGCTGCCGCCCTGATTGCCAGCTTCGTGGTGGGTGTGTTTGCAACCATCAGTTTGGTCAAGCTGCTTCAAAACAAATTAGGCACTGCAGGCAAGCACATTAATGCTTTGGCCAATGGTGAGCTGAACAGCCCCATTAACCACCAGAACAAGGATGAAGTAGACCAGCTCTTGGCTGCACTGGCTACCGCACAGGGTAACTTGAGAAAGTTAATCGATGGCATTCGCCAATCTGCACTTGAGTTGAGCAGCAACGCGACACAGGTGAAAGAGTCTTCATCAACCATGGCCAATGCGGGTGTAGAACAGGCTGATGCCACCTCATCAATGGCAGCCGCCGTAGAGGAATTGACTGTCAGCATTTCACAAATTTCAGAGAATTCAAATGACGCCACCACCACTGCCAACGCAGCGCGTGAATCGGCCGACAATGGCATGGTGACTTTGGGTGAGGTGGTTGAGGGTATACAGCGGATTGCAGCATCAGTTCAAACCAGTGCGCAAGCAGTACAAACACTGGAAAAACAATCTGCAGATATTTCAGAGATTGTTTCGACCATTACCGAGATTGCAGACCGCACCAATTTGCTGGCCTTGAACGCCGCCATTGAAGCCGCCCGCGCTGGGGAACAAGGCCGAGGTTTTGCTGTGGTCGCCGATGAAGTTCGCAAATTGGCCGAACAAACCAAAGGATCTACCGACCGAATTTCCAGCATGGTGTTTGAAATTCAGAACATCACGCAAGGTGCAGTCAAATCGATGGACACCTCGGTGCAATTGGTACAGGAAGGGATCGATCAAGCCGAAGTGGTGAACACAACCATACAGAAAATCAAGTCTGACTCTGACCGGGTTTCTGAGGCGATTGCCGCCATTGCGGTGTCCATGAAAGAACAATCGAATGTCAGCATCGAAATCAGCCGCAACGTGGAACGTGTTGCACAGATGACTGAAGAGAATACAGCTGCTGCCCAACAAAACACTCAAGTGGCAACGCACTTGTCTGGCGTGTCGCTATCAATGATGAATGCAATCAAGGTATTTAAAACAGAATAAGACGCTTCTTGTTCGCAACTTCGGGGGGAAGTCCTTGTCTATGAGGTGAGTGCATTCTATATGTACTTGCTATCATTAGAACAATACCATTAGGACTGCCCCCAACATGCCCCATGACGTTTCCCTGATTGCCACATTGGCATTTGGCTTTGGCCTTGCGCTCATCTTCGGCTTTATCGCAGAAAAACTGAAAACGCCTGCCTTGCTGGGTTACCTGGTTGCCGGGTTCCTGATTGGCCCGGCCACACCCGGCTTTGTGGCAGACCCTGCGCTCACCAACCAGTTGGCTGAAGTGGGCGTGATGCTGCTGATGTTTGGTGTGGGCATGCACTTCTCCCTGAAAGACCTGTTGGCCGTCAAGAATATCGCCGTGCCTGGCGCCATTGTTCAAATGACGGCAGCCACGCTATTGGGCATGGGTGTGGCCCATTACTGGGATTGGCCCATGGGCCAAGGTCTGGTTTTTGGTCTTGCCTTGTCAGTGGCCAGCACGGTGGTGTTGCTGAAGGCATTGGAAGCCCGCGGCATGTTGACCAGTGCAAATGGGCAAATTGCAGTGGGCTGGCTTGTGGTTGAAGACCTGGCCATGGTGCTGATTCTGGTGCTGCTTCCCCCGCTGGCTGGTTTGTTGAAGGGCGGCTCGCTGGATCCAGAGACCAACCTGGTGTTTGAAATCGGATTCACTTTGGTGAAAGTCGCCCTGTTTGTTGGCTTGATGCTGGTGGTGGGCAAGCGGGTCATTCCGTGGATGCTATGGCACATCGCAAAAACTGGTTCTCGCGAATTGTTCACACTGTCAGTCATCGCTCTGGCCATCAGCCTGGCCTTCGTGGCGGCGGGCTTGTTCGATGTGTCTTTTGCGCTGGGTGCCTTCTTTGCCGGCATGGTCATGCGCGAATCTGAATTAAGCCACCGCGCAGCCGAGGAATCCCTGCCCTTGCGTGATGCATTCGCCGTGCTGTTTTTCGTGTCGGTGGGCATGCTTTTCCAGGTCGACGTGTTATTTGAATACCCGCTGCGCGTGCTGGCTGTGGTGGCCATTATCGTGCTGGGTAAATCGCTGGCTGCGGGTGCCTTGGTGCTGCTGTTTAAATACCCGCTCAAAAGCGCATTGGTGATTGCTGCCAGCCTTGCACAAATTGGCGAATTTTCTTTCATTTTGATTGGGTTGGGTTTGTACCTGGGCCTGGTCGACCTGCAGGTACAAAGCCTGGTGGTCTCGGGTGCAATCTTGTCGATTGCCTTGAACCCGGTCATCTTCTCACTCATCCCGAAATTGAACAGTGGCATGGTCAAACGCTTTCAATGGGTTCGTAATTTGAATGCCCGTGGCCACACCATGGAAGAACTGCCGCAGCAAACCGATGGCAAGTACCTGGGGAGTCATGTGGTTCTGGTTGGCCACACTGAACTGAGTAAACGAATCGCCAAATCACTGAAAAAGAAAAATGTAGCGCATGTGATCGTCGACACCAGCCGTGAGGTAGTGGCCAAGCTGAGAAAGAATGGCCTTGCAGCAGTTTCTGGCGAATATGCGGATCCTGTCACTTTGGTGCAAGCGCACACGACGAATGCCAACAGCCTTGTGATAGCCACTGGCGATACACCGGGACTGACCCAAATGATTGAGAACGCGAAAATGTTGAACCCCAGCATTCGAATATTTGTACAGGCGTACTCGAAAGAGGAAAAAGAATTATTGGGTGCGCTTCAGGATGTTCATGTTTACCGCTGGGAAGACACGCTTTGCGACGCCATTGTTCACGACATGCTCAAGCACAAATAAAAAGCCCGGCAAGTTTCTTACCGGGCTTCAGCACTCGCTGTTGGGCCTTTTGTAAAGGCCCAGCAAGGGGAAAAATACTCTTGAATTGGTTTTTTGAGCTTGTCTCCTCTCCCCCCCTTAGTCGGTCAACCTATCCACCCCTCTTGGGGTGGGAGACTGCCAAGATTGCCGACAAATTCAGTTCAACCAGCAAATCAGTGGAACTGTTCTTCTTCTGTAGAGCCCTTCAAGGCTGTTACTGAAGAAGCGCCACCCTGGATCACAGTCGTTACGTCATCGAAGTAACCTGCGCCAACTTCTTGCTGGTGAGATACAAAAGTATAACCTTGTTCGCGCGCTGCGAACTCAGGTTCTTGAACCATATTGACATAATGCTTCATGCCTTCGCCGTTGGCGTATGCATTGGCAAACTTGAATGTGTTGTACCAGTTAACGTGAATACCGGCCAATGTAATGAACTGGTACTTGTAACCCAAGGCTGACAGGTCTTCCTGGAAGGAAGCGATCTGGCTGTCGTTCAGGTTTTTCTTCCAGTTAAATGATGGTGAGCAGTTGTAGCTCAACAGCTTGCCTGGGTTCTTTTCCAGAACAGCTTGCGCAAATTCACGGGCAAAACCGATGTCGGGTGTACCTGTTTCGCACCATACCAGGTCAGCGTAAGGTGCGTAGGCGATACCACGGCTAATGGCCTGTTCCAGACCATTCTTTACGCGGTAGAAACCTTCAGGAGTGCGCTCGCCAGTCAAGAATGGCTTGTCGTTTTCATCGAAGTCAGAAGTCAGCAGGTTAGCGGCTTCAGCGTCGGTACGAGCTAACACGATTGAGGGAACACCCATTACGTCGGCGGCCAAACGTGCAGAAATCAGCTTTTGAATCGCTTCAGCGGTTGGAACCAATACCTTGCCACCCATGTGACCACACTTCTTCACAGCGGCCAATTGGTCTTCGAAGTGAACACCAGCAGCACCTGCAGCGATCATGTTCTTCATCAGTTCGTAGGCGTTCAAAACACCACCGAAACCGGCTTCACCGTCGGCCACGATAGGCAGGAAGTAATCGATTGCGTCGTCGGACTTCATTTTGCCGTCGCAAATGTTCTTCCACTGAATTTCGTCAGCGCGCTGGAATGTGTTGTTGATACGACGAACCATTTTTGGCACTGAGTCGTAAGCGTACAGAGACTGGTCGGGGTACATGGTTTCAGAGCTGTTACCGTCAGCAGCAACTTGCCAGCCTGACAGGTACACGGCTTCCAAACCAGCTTTGGCTTGCTGCATGGCCTGGCCAGCAGTGATCGCGCCGAACGCATTCACGTAGCCTTTCTTGGCTGTACCGTTTACTTTTTCCCACAGCTTTTCAGCACCGCGCTTGGCCAGTGTGTACTCTGGCTGCAGTGAACCGCGCAGACGTACCACGTCTTCAGCTTTGTAGCCGCGCTTTACCAGCTTCCAGCGGGGGTTGGTTTCCCAGTCTTTGTTGAGTTCTTGAACCTGTTGGTCAAAAGATTTCATGGTGATTTCCTTAGAGGCGATAGAGAAAAAAGAAAACGGTTCGCTTGATGGCCTACTTGCGGTGCCCTGCGTGTACAGCTTCGCGGGTATCACTTGGGCAAGTGGTGTCGATCAGGTGATGAGCCGTATCTTACAGATCATTTCGCAGAGCAACAAGAGTTATATCTTATACAAGACTTTTTTTCGTATCATTTAAAATCAATGACTTAACTCCAATTAATCACGATGTGAAATACTTTTTCTCTAAATGAAAAAGAGGATGCACTCTAAATCATGCGGCGCAGCTTAAATTTCAAATGAACTTGGCTGCGCAAATCAGCAAATCAGATCAACGCCTGGTCACTCACCAGCACGCCGTCTTCATCCGCATACACCCAGTTGCCGGGGCGCACGGTGGTGAAGCTGAGCGCAACATCAATGTTCTCATGGCCAATACCCCGCTTCTGACTTTTCATGGGGTGTGTGGCCAATGCGCGAATGCCCACATCGCACTCATCCAGCTCCAGTGTGTCACGCACGCAGCCGTACACAAGAATACCTGCCCAGTTGTTCTTCTCGGCCAGCATCCCAAGGTTGCCACCGACCAGGGCACAACGCATGCTGCCGCCGCCATCCACGACCAACACCTTGCCTTGCCCGTCTTTCTCCAGGGCGCTGCGCACCAGCGAGTTGTCTTCGAACACTTTCAACGTATGCGCCTGGCCCATAAAACTGCTTTTCAGGCCCCAGCTTTGAAACATGGGTTCAACAACACGCAATGTGCCCGCGGCAATTTTGTCTTCGTTTGCATCACAAAGGTCGGTGGTGGGGGTCATGGGAAGCTCCAAAATTAAATGCGATTATTGACAGCCAAAATTTAAACATGAAATACGGGCAGTAAACATGGTCGAAAGGTTTCAGTGCTGATTTCTGAACTCTCTGGGAGAGATACCCTGCCACTTGACAAAGGCACTGGTAAAGCTTCGCCGGTCTGAGTATCCAAGGTTTGCAGCAATGGTTTCGATGTCAAGCACCGAGCCTTTCAACATTTCGCAGGCCAGTTCATGACGCACAGCCCCTAGAATTTCAGCATAAGACTTGCCCTCGCTTTTAAGCCTGCGCTGCAAGGTTCGTGGGTGAATGTGTAGCTCCTCGCCTATCACCTGTATTGGCTCGCTCAGCATACTCAAGCGAGACTTCAACAGTCGCTTGATTTGTATTTCCAGCGTTTGCTCCTGCACATCAGGCAACAATCGGTCCAAAATTACGGCTTGCGCTTTGTGGTGTGCCGAAGGTATTCCGCCAGGCAAAGGCAAATCGAGTGCAGAGGAATGCACCACAAGGCGATTGTTGGCCTGCTGAAACAGGACTGTGGTTTTAAGCACCTCTTGATAGGCGGATTCTTGGGTCAAAGGTGCATGGCGAAATTCAATTCGCTTGATCAAGTGTGATCCAGGGCTGAGAAGGTGAATGAACTTCAACACGGCCGACATGGCAGCCTCTACAAAACCGGGCAGGTCTTCGTTAACCCCAGTCGGGTCGGATACTTTGACTTCCAGCGCTGCCTCATCACCCAGATTCAGGGTTTTGAAATGCAAATTGGGATGCAGCAACTTGGGCGACCAATCCAGCACGCGCATGGCCTCTTGGGGGGTCGAGGCGCTGGTTACAAAAGTTGCCAATTCAGGCAAACCATCAAAATTGAATGAATCGCCAAACACCAAGGGAAAGTGGTGACTTGGTTTGCGTGCATCCACTGCCCCAAACAAGGAGTGAAAGCACTGCAACGACATTCGCCGCCGTGGATCGCCACTCATGTCGATTTCAAGTTTCAGCTCTTGCATGACACTGTTCAAATCAATGTCGCAGCGCCGCGCTGCGTTGGCAAGGCTTGCAAGCATTTGAAAATTGATGGTTTCCACCCTGTCTCCAGTACGTTAAATAATTCAGATTGTCGTGAATTCTTCCTTATTTGTCATTTCAAATCATATCGTGTGCCGTGGTGATTCTGTAATCTTTATTCAAACGAAGCAGCAGGAGGCGGCAATGACAACCACATCGTTCAAAGAAGACATCGTAGTTCGCAAAGATCTGGACTTTGGGATTACCGACAACGACATCCCCAGATACTGGATGGACGGAGACGCATTCAAAACCCGCGTGATTGATGGCGTACAAATGAGTTTTCCGGACGGAGAACGTTACTTCATCTCTAGCGTGCGAAACTTCAAAGACAAAATCACCGATCCCGAATTGCTGAAAGCGGTCAAGGATTTTTCTTTTCAGGAAGGCCAGCATGGCAAGGTGCACACCGACTACAACAAACGCCTGAAAGAACAAGGCGTGCCGGTGGACAAAATGCTGCACGTGATCACCAAAATCATGAATCGCCGCCTACAGGTGCTTTCCCCTGAATACAACCTGGCCATGACAGCGGCGCTTGAACATTTCACAGCGATGATGGCTGAAATGTTCTTTGCCCGCAAAGAAGTGATGGCCGGTGCAGACCCCCGCGTGCGCGCCATGCTGGCATGGCATGCTGTTGAGGAAATGGAACACAAAGCAGTGGCATTTGACGTGATGCAAAAAGTTGCCAAGGTAGGCTACTTCAAACGCAGCCTGGCAATGGCTCACGCCATGTTCAATTTCACGCTGCACACCTTGGTGTTCACCTGGATCATTTTGGGAACCGATGGATTCAAAGGCTGGACCCGGTTCAAAATGTACGCCAAGGGCCTGGTGTGGCTGCTTGGTCCCAAGGGCCTGTACAGCAGTTTGCTGCCCAAGTTGCTGAACTATTTCAAGCCAGGATTTCACCCCTGGCAAGACCCCACTGTGCACAACTACGGCGTGTGGCTGGAAACATTCAACAAGACCGGCAACCCGGTTGAGGCTGGCGAGGCGATGTACGCGGCTGCACACTAAGGCTTCGACCCAAGGCTATCATTCAGGGCAGAACTTTCTCGGCCCTGAATGACACCGACAGTTATTGAAGCTGCCAGGTAAATGCCAAGTGATATCCAATACGCCCAACGTCAATTCAAATTCCTCCTCCCCGGTAAACACTCAAAGTCAGCTCACGGGCAAGGCAATTTCGATTTCAGCAAAAGCCATTGCCAGTCAATTACAGCAACATCAATCCGCCCAAACACTGCAAGAAGTCGACAGCGGAGGAATGCTCGCCATGCTGTCAAAATTTGGCAACTTCAAAGCCTTGCCAAGATTGCTGACAGCCATTGCATGCCCGGCCCGGGTAAAGCGTCACAACACCTCTGCCTGGATTACCGGAAAAATAAGCAACACGGATTACACCCTGGTACACGTTCCAATTGCAGCAATTCGGTCACAGCACAGCATTGATGGGGAAGCGATTGAAAAAACAGCGCAACGGGCAAGCCGCATTCTGGCTTGGATGAAAACCAACCCAACAGACAAAACAATTCATCTGGATGCCATGAACTTTCTGGCAGGCTCAACAGGCGCTTTGAAAATTGGTTGCGCAAGCGCCGATCGATTGATCACGCTCGACGGCGTTGGACGCCTTGAGGCCGTTCGACAAGCCAAGGTGAAATATTTAAAAGAAACTGGCCAGCCACACCCGCTGGAAAAAATTGAGTGCTACGCAGCCCGACTAAAAGAAGACGAGTACGAGAGCCTGTACAGAACCAGCAGCTACTTTCGGGACGAAGCAGGAAATCAACTCGACAAACCCGAGCACGACTTGGTGCCGTACTCTGGCCTGCCAAGGCTGGTTGCAGGCCAGGCACTTAACCTGGCCCGCCACTCGATTGAATCAAGCCTGCCGAGTTTTTCGGATAACTTCAGCAGGCAGATTCCCGACGATTACTTCAGTGCACCACACGTTCAAACGTAAATGCACCGTCCTTGAAATCCACGGGCACCACATCATTTGGACCGAACCGGCCTTCCAGAATCATCTTCGAAACAGGGTTCTCGATGATCTGCTGAATGGCCCGCTTCAAAGGCCTTGCACCATACAGTGGATCAAAGCCAGCCTTCACTACTTCGGCCAATGCTGCTTCGCTTACCTCCAGGCGCATGTCGCGGCTTGCCAAACGCTGTTGCAAACGATGCAACTGAATGCGTGCAATGTTGGCAATGTGCGCATTGTCCAGGGCATGAAACACCACCAATTCATCAACCCGGTTAATGAATTCCGGGCGGAAATGTTGCTTCACTTCTTCCATCACCGCGGCTTTGATCAACTCGCCGTCTTGCCCGGCCAAACGTTGAATTTCATGCGAACCCAGGTTGGATGTCATCACGATTACCGTATTTTTAAAGTCCACAGTGCGGCCTTGCCCATCGGTCAAACGACCATCGTCGAGCACCTGCAACAGCACGTTAAATACATCGGGGTGGGCCTTTTCCACCTCGTCCAGCAGAATGACGCTGTAAGGTTTGCGGCGCACAGCCTCGGTCAGATAACCGCCTTCGTCGTAACCCACGTACCCTGGAGGCGCCCCCACCAAGCGGCTCACCGTGTGCTTTTCCATGAACTCACTCATGTCAATGCGAACAAGGTGGTCTTCTGAGTCGAACAGGAAGCCCGCCAAGGCTTTGCACAATTCGGTTTTACCCACACCCGTGGGGCCTAAAAACAGGAATGAACCCAAAGGCTTGTTGGGGTCGGAAAGCCCGGCACGCGAGCGGCGAATGGCATCCGATACCAAGGTAACCGCTTCGTCTTGCCCCACCACACGCATGTGCAAGGCCGCTTCCATTTGCAGCAACTTGTCGCGTTCACCCTGCAACATTTTGCTGACCGGAATGCCCGTGGCTCGGCTCACCACTTCAGCAATTTCCTCGGTGCCAACTTGCGTGCGCAACAACCTGTTGGGTTTCTTCTCGCCACCCTCGTTGTCTTTCACATCGTTTAGTTTTTTCTCCAGATCAGGCAATTTGCCGTACTGAAGTTCAGACACCTTTTGCCAGTCGCCCTTGCGCTTCCACTGTTCAATTTCTGCGCGAATGTGATCAATTTCCTCTTTGATGGCTGCGCTGCCCTGCACTGCTGCTTTTTCACTTTTCCAGATTTCATCCAGATCGGCGTATTCGCGCTCAAGGCGAACAATTTCCTCTTCGATCAAAGCCAAGCGCTTCTTGGACGCCTCGTCTTGCTCGCGCTTCACAGCCTCGCGTTCAATTTTTAATTGAATAATGCGGCGATCAAGCTTGTCCATTTCCTCGGGCTTGGAATCAATTTCCATCTTGATTCGAGCAGCTGCCTCATCGATTAAATCAATGGCCTTGTCGGGCAAGAAACGATCTGTGATGTAGCGGTGAGAAAGCTCGGCTGCGGCCACAATAGCAGGGTCGGTAATGTCCACGCCGTGGTGCAACTCATAACGTTCCTGCAAGCCACGAAGAATGGCAATGGTGCTTTCAACACTGGGCTCGCCCACCAACACCTTTTGGAAACGGCGTTCAAGTGCGGCATCCTTTTCAAGGTATTTTCGGTATTCATCCAGCGTGGTGGCGCCAATACAGTGCAACTCACCGCGGGCCAGTGCGGGCTTTAACATATTGCCAGCGTCAATTGCGCCTTCGGCTTTGCCTGCACCCACCATGGTGTGAATTTCATCAATAAACACAATGGTTTGGCCTTCATCGGCAGCCACGTCTTTCAACACGGCTTTCAAGCGTTCTTCAAATTCGCCCCGGTATTTTGCACCAGCCAACAACAGCGCCATGTCCAGCACCAACACGCGCTTGTTTTTCAAGGTATCGGGTACTTCGCCATTCACAATGCGCTGGGCCAAGCCTTCCACAATGGCGGTTTTACCAACCCCTGGCTCGCCAATCAGCACCGGGTTGTTTTTCGTGCGGCGTTGCAAAATTTGAATGGCGCGGCGAATTTCATCGTCACGACCAATCACGGGGTCAAGCTTGCCCTTGCGGGCACGCTCGGTTAAATCAATGGTGTATTTTTTCAAAGCCTCGCGCTGGCTTTCGCCATCAGCGCTATCTACGGCAACACCGCCACGCACCTGTTCAATGGCTGTGTTCAGCGACTGGGCATTCAAACCCGCTTCCTTCATCACCCTGGCCAAGCCTGTGCTGTCTTGCAAACAAGCCAACAAAAACAACTCGCTGGCAATAAACTGGTCGCCACGCTTCTGCGCTTCTTTGTCAGTCAAATTCAGGGCGGCTTGCAGCTTGCTGCCAATCTGGATTTGCCCGGCATTGTTGGCCACTTGGGGCAGGTTGTTCACCTCGGCTTCAACGCCCTTGATCAGCACCTGCGGATTGCCACCTGCCTTGCTGATCACCCCGCGCACCGATCCTTCGCCCTGCTTGAGCATGGCCAACAACACGTGTGCAGGTTCAACAGTGGGGTTGTCTTTTCCCACGGCCAGGCTTTGGGCGTCGGCCAAAGCTTCCTGAAACTTGGTGGTGAGTCGATCTAAACGCATGTGTGCAAACCCTTCTTAACAATTTTGAGTCACAATACCCATGAACCGTATGTGTGGGCGAGCGTGGTGATTTCAAGATAACGCCAACACAAATGACTTGCACTATTTTTCAAGTACGCTGCCATGCAAATCAAACAACTCCAAGTAGCCTATGCGCCTGAACACGACCGTATATTGATGCGGATCAACTCGTCTGAAAATCAGGAGGTTCGGGTGTGGCTGACACGGCGCATGGTGCGCATGCTGATACCCAGCCTGGACGAGATGATGCAAAAGCTGTTGGCCAGCGACAGGCCGCTCAATGATGCGGGCCGCAAAGCACTGCTGGAAATGAGCCGGGAGGTGTCGCTGTATTCAGCCGACTTCAAAAGCCCATTTCAGGACAAAAACACCACAACCCCTCTGGGTTCCGACCCGCTGCTGATCACTCAAATTGAACTTCGCCCCAGCGGCGAGGCGCACAACACCGACCTGGTGTTGAAGCTGGTGGCCGGCAGTGGCAAGGGGTTTGAAATGCGCATGGCCGAGCAGTTGCAACATGGCTTTGCCGATTTGTTGATCAAAACATGTGGGCAAGCCGATTGGGGCCTGCATTTCAAGAGTGTGCCCAGCATTATCGAACGGCCTGAAACGCGCCATTTGAACTAAGCTAGCCAGTCAAAAACATTTCCTGTAGATCATTCAGGAAACGAAAGCCCAATTCGGTGGGTTTGAATACGCCGGGTTGGGTTTCAATCAAACCCTTGTCCAACGCCATTTTCAATGGTTTCTGCAAATCATTTAATGGCCTGCCACAGCGCTCTACAAACCAGCTTTCCGGCACACCATCGCTTAAACGCAAGGCGTTCAGCATGAATTCAAAGGGCAGTTCTTTCACAGCCAAGGTGCGTACTTCAAGGGGCTGCGCTGCGCCCTCCATTTCTTCCATGTAAGCCATCGGGTTGCGGTGGCGGGTTTCACGTTCAATTCGGTTGGGGTAGCTGATTTTCGCGTGGGCCCCGGCACCAATGCCCAGGTAATCGCCAAACCCCCAATAGTTCAGGTTGTGCTGGCAACAATGCCCAGGTTTGGCAAAGGCTGAAATTTCGTACTGCTCAAAGCCTGCCGCCTTTGCTGCGCGGTGAACCGCCTCTTCAATGTCGATCAAAGTGTCATCGTCGGGCAACGGTGGCGGTTTGGCAGCAAACAGGGTGTTGGGTTCCATGGTGAGCTGGTACAGGCTCAAGTGGGAACTGTTCAGCGCCACGGCCTGCTCTACATCGGCCAGCGCCTGCTCCACATTCTGGTGGGGCAAGGCGTACATCAAATCAATATTCACTTCATCGAACAAGGCCACAGCACTGCTTACGGCAGCCACCGCCTGTCCGCTGTTGTGCACCCGGCCCAAGGCCTTCAAGTGAGAATCAGAGAAACTTTGCACACCGATTGAAAGCCGGTTCACGCCTGCTTTGCGGAACCCCTCGAACCGGGCTTGCTCGAAGGTACCCGGGTTGGCTTCCATCGTAATTTCGCCGCTTTGCGGCATGCCCAGGCGCGCACGCACCGCACCCAGCAACTCATCAATCAACTCGGGTGCAAACAAGGAAGGCGTGCCGCCCCCAATAAAAATGGAATACAGCTTTCGACCCCAAATTTTGGGCAACTGCTGATCAAGATCCGCCACCAGCGCATTGAGGTAGCGGCGTTGCAAGTCGAGTGGCAAGGATTCTGCAAACCCTTGTTCACCCGCGGCAGGCTGCATGTCAGCGTGAATGGGTATGCCCACTTCGCGCAGCTTGCTTTCCGGGGCCAGGTGGCTGTTGAAATCGCAATAAGGACATTTGCGCACACACCAAGGCAGGTGAATATAAAGCGCCAGTGGTGGCATGGCGGCGAAACGAAGTTCGCTGGGCATGAACACGCGGCCAACAAGATTACTGGCCGAGGTTGCCATGAAAGTTGGCTTGTCGTCGCCCTTGCCCTGTTCCACTTAGGCACCCACCTTCTTTAAACCCAGGCGCTGTTGCAACTCAACAAGCAAGGCCTGTGTGGCCTGCGCACGGTGGCTGAATCTGTTTTTCAATTCTTTGGGCATTTGCGCGGCAGTGCATTGGTGTTCAGGAAGCCAGAAATGCGGGTCGTAACCAAATCCATGTTCACCCTGCGGCACGTCGATCACTTCGCCCCACCACATTTTTTGGGCAATGGTGGGTGTGGGGTCGTCGGCATGGGCCACCCAAACCATGGCGCACACAAAATAAGCGCGCCGGTCTTCAACACCTTTAAGCTGTTCAACCAGGCAAGCATTGTTGTTGGCGTCGCTTTTTTCCTGCCGAAACAAAGTGGCATAGCGGGCCGACAACACACCTGGTGCGCCAGCAATGGCAGGCACGCACAAGCCAGAATCGTCGGCCAGCGCGGGGCGCCCGGTCAGGCGGCTGGCATGCCGTGCCTTGGTTAATGCATTTTCAACAAAGGTGTGAAAGGGCTCGTCCGCATCGGGAACGCCCAGTTCACCTTGGGCAACCCAGTTCACGCCCCAAGGGGCAAACAGGTCCTGAAATTCACGCAGCTTGCCTTTGTTGCCGCTGGCCAGCACCCATTCATTGTTCAATGCCATGGCGTTTTTCCTTCCTGCGGGTCAAGCGGCAAGTGCTGCTTTCTGCAAGCGAACCAATTCAGCGATACCTGCCGCTGCGGAATCGAGCATGCCATTCAATTCGTCCCGGCTGAAAGCCTCACCTTCGGCTGTGCCCTGCACTTCCACAAAACCGCCCTTCTCGGTCATCACCACATTCAGGTCTGTTTCGCAGGTGGAGTCTTCGTCGTAATTCAAATCGAGTGCCACCTGGCCATTGACCACGCCCACTGAAACCGCAGCAACAAATTGTTTGATCGGGCTTTCGGCCAAGGCACCACTGGCCATCAATTTGCCGATTGCATCGGCCACGGCCACCATGGCACCGGTAATGGATGCGGTGCGTGTGCCGCCATCGGCCTGAATCACATCGCAATCAATTTTCAAGGTGCGTTCGCCCAGTTTGTTCAAATCAACCGCAGCACGCAGGGCGCGGCCAATCAAACGCTGAATTTCCTGGGTGCGGCCACTTTGTTTGCCACGGGCCGCTTCACGGTCCATGCGGGAATGGGTTGAACGGGGCAACATGCCGTACTCGGCGGTCAACCAACCCTGGTTTTGACCCTTCAAAAAGCCAGGCACCTTGTCTTCAATACTGCAGGTACACAACACATGCGTATCGCCAAAACGCACCATGACCGAACCCTCAGCATGCTTGGTGTAATTGCGCTCAAGGCTGATTTTTCGCAGGGCGTGGGGGCTTCGTCCATCGGGGCGGGCTGTGGTGGTAGTCATTCAAATTCTCCAGTGCATAACCAATTGTCGTGCCCGCATTATGGCGCATCTTCAAGGTCGAGAAATAACTGGGCCTGCCCTTTGCTGCGGCGGTTTTCCTGTGCAGCCTGCTCAAGCGCTGCATCGGCGGGTGTAATCAGGTGACTGGCCTTGATACCGAGCAATCGAATGGTTGAATGTGCCCCTTTCTGTTCAAAAGGAATTTTTTTCAGGCAGGCTCGCGCGGCTTGCAGAATTTCGTCCGCTGTACTCGTCGTAAAGCCCGTGGTTACATCGCGGGTTAACGATTTGAAATCTGCAAAGCGCACTTTCACACCGATGGTTTTTGCAAGGCGCTGCTTGCGGGCCAAGTCTTGCGCCAGTTTGTCGGCCAGGTGAGTCAATACCTGCGTGAGTTGGTCCCGATGCCTGCGCACATGCATGTCATTCTCAAACGTGGTTTCACGGCTAATGCTTTTCGGCTCGGAATACAGCGTCACTGGCCTGAGATCAATGCCATTGGCGCTTTCATGCATCCACAGGCCATAGCTTTCACCAAAACGCTCCCGAAGCAAGTCAAGGGGTTGGGCAGCCAGCTCGGCAATGCTGTTCACCCCCATCGCCTTCAACTTTTCCTGTGCCTTGGGCCCCACCCCGTTAATTTTGCCAACGGGCAAGGGCCAGATCATTTCTTGAAACTGATCGGGGCGGACCACGCTAAGTCCATTCGGTTTTTGAAGGTCAGAGCATATTTTGGACGTCAGCTTGTTTTCAGACAGCCCAACCGAACAGGTCATGCCGCCAGTGGCATTGGTCACGGCCGCCTTCAATTGCCGGGCCAGATCAATGGCCACGTCAAAATCACCCGAAGTTTCCTCGGTTAAATCAATGTAAATCTCATCAATTCCCCGGTCTTCGACGTTTGGAGTCAATTCACGCACAGCGGCCTTGAATTGGCGCGAGAGTGTTTTGTACCAATCAAAATCGGCTGGCAATAAAATGGCATGGGGCGCCAGCTTGGCGGCTTTCATGGTGGGCATGGCCGAGTGCAAACCCAATGCGCGTGCTTCATAATTGGCGGTGGTCAACACCCCGCGCCCCTCGTACTGCGCAAGGGTTGGAAATTGCTGACCTGGCAGTGGCTGCATGCCACGGCGACCACCCACAGCCACAGGCAAACCCCGCAAGGCTGGGTTGCGCACCAGTTCAGCATTGGCGTAGAAGGCGTCCATGTCCAAATGGGCAATGATTCGACCCGACAAAAACACCCCCACAGAAAACAAGCACCAGTCCAGAGTTTACAATCCATGCACCACCGACACACACGCACAGGCCGCAAATGAGCAAGGACAGCAAAAACACCGCCGCAGTACACAGCATGACAGGCTTTGCCAACGCGCAAAGCACCACCCGTGCTGGCACCTTGAGCATGGAATTGCGCAGCGTGAATTCCCGTTTTCTGGACCTGAACTTTCGCATGGCCGACGACCTGCGCACGGTTGAACCACTGATTCGCGAAAAGCTGATGAATACCTTGAGCCGGGGCAAAGTGGAGTGCCGCATTTCCTGGGGACGTGCAGAGGGCGAAAAACGGATTCCAAAAGTGGACCTGGAACAGGTTAAACAACTGGCCGCCCTTGAAGCCAGCATTCAAAGTGCCTTGCCCAAGGCGAACGGCTTTCGCATTACCGAGGTGTTGAACTGGCCCGGTGTGGTTGAAGACAACAGCCTGAGTGGTGAAGAACTGCAAGAGACCATTTCAGCCTTGTGCGACCAAGCCATTGATGCAATGAAACAAAGCCGCGAGCGCGAAGGCGCTGGCCTTGCCACTGTATTGCTGGAAAAAGTAGACGGCATGGAAACCATTGTGAACAGCCTGCTACCCATGCTGCCCCAGTTTTTGGCCCACTACGAGGGCAAAATTCGGGAACGCATGACCGAGGCCTTCGACAAAATCATCAATGACAAAGCCGGCCACTTAACCGTGGAAGACCTTGAAGAACGCATCAAACACGAAGTGGCGCTGCACAGTGTGCGCATTGATGTGAAAGAGGAAGTAGAACGGCTTCAAACCCACTTCACCGAGGTGCGCCGCATTCTGAAAAAAGGTGGGGTCATTGGCAAACGACTGGACTTTGTAACCCAGGAATTGAACCGTGAAGCCAATACACTGGGCAGCAAAGCCCACGCCATCGCTCAAACCCAAGCCAGCATTGACCTGAAAGTGCTCGTGGAACAGTTCCGCGAGCAAGTTCAGAACATTGAATAAACACTGAATTTGGTACTGAACTGAACCAATCTGAATACTTGGGCACCCAATCGAACTTACCCCTGTTCGAGACCGTGCCCAATGACCACACCCATTTCACTGCTTAACCAAATCCTGAAACACGTGTTACCCCAAGCCGCCAAAGACCCGCGAATCGCGGGCCTGCTTTTGGTGACCAAAGGGCAAGCAGGCAGTGCACAGACTTTGTTATTTCACCCCACACTGCGCATGCAACGCAGCGATTTGGCGCAGTTCAGGGTAGGCCAGGAAAAACTGGCAGACATGGACCTCATCAAAAGCGGTCGTTTGGAAATTGGCAATTCCAGCCAGGGTGAAATTCCCAGAATAAAGGTGGGTGATCACTACAAATTTGAAAACACCTTGTCGGCACAAGAGCGAATCGAGGTACTTTCAGCCCCGTCAATCTTGCCCAATGTACCCAAAGAAGGCCCAATGGCGCACCCGGTCAGCACCGCAGAACGGTGCGTGCTTCGGGATTACATCGCAACCGATGGCTACTCAAGTCAAATAAACCAGTTCTTGCGGGGTGAATTCAAGGGTGAGCCTCAATCGCACTCGGACCTGCTGGACCGTAGCCTTGTGCTGGTCAGTTTTCTGAATGCATTGCCTGTGCAGTCCTCTGAAGCGCAACACAATCTGAAACCTGTATCCCCCATGTTTCAGGCCATGCTAGAGGCAGAGAAAACCGGCAAACCTTTTACACCCGACTATTTTCTGAGCATGAGCAAGCGAAATGACTCTGCCGGCCCCCTGATTCCCAGCGTGTTTGGCACAGTCAGTTGCATCGTTCAATCCGAGTTGGCCAAAGACGTATCGGTTTCAAGTGCATTGCTGCCCAATGAACGTGAGTTGATTGCTGCGCCCATTTCAAGCTACAAAGTCAGCAAAGGCTCAGGGTTCGGGGACGAGACATCCACCAAGCCCTGGTTTGTTTTGACCGAGCATGCCAAGCCCGCTGAATAAACGGTCAACATGGCGAGTGCACGGGAAATCCAATAGAATCACGGCTTGTTGATCAATCTGTGAAGACCACATGACTGCCTTGGCCCAACCCCAGCACACGCCACAGTATTCTGGAAGCCTGTTTATTGTCAGCGCCCCCTCTGGGGCGGGCAAATCGTCGCTGGTAAAGGCGCTACTGGCTGAAGTTCAGGGCATAGGCCTGTCCATATCCAACACAACCCGCAAGGCACGCCCTGGCGAGGTGGACGGCAAAGACTACCATTTCATTTCCCAACATGAATTTGAAGCGGTTCGCGACCAGGACGGCTTTCTGGAATGGGCGCACGTACATGGCAACTATTACGGTACATCGCGCGCCTGGGTTGAAGGGCAAATGGCCATTGACCGCGATGTGCTGCTTGAAATTGACTGGCAAGGTGCCGAACAAGTGGTGCGCAAGGTAGAGAATGTGGTGTCCATCTTTATTCTTCCCCCCAGCATCGAGGAACTCGAAAAACGGCTTCGCGGACGGGGCACAGACACGGAAGAGGTGATTTTGAAGCGAATGGGTGCCGCACAACTCGAGATCGAGCAGGCGAGGCGCTTTGATTATGTTATCCTTAACGATGATTTCACACAGGCTCTGTTGGAGCTGAAATCGATCGTCTTCGCATCCCGTTGCCGTTTCAATCAGCAAATGGCGCGCCACGGGGCGCAACTCAAAAGTATTGGACTGTAAGGACACCAGATGGCCCGCATCACCGTTGAAGATTGCTTGAAAAAGATCCCTAACCGTTTCGACATGGCCCTGTGCGCCACTTACCGCGCCCGCATGCTGGCCCAAGGCCACACACCCAAAGTAAAGTCCGACAAAGACAAGCCAACAGTAACCGCCCTGCGTGAAATCGCTGCTGGTGAAATCGGTATCGAAATGTTGAAACGCGTGCCCATTTAATCCGGGCAAGGTTGCATTCAAAAAAGCCCGAGACCGGCACACGGCTCGGGCTTTGTTCGTAAAATTGACTGAAAACTCAGCTGCCCGATAGCTCAGCATCCCCGGACTTCGATTACCTTGAACAAACCTTCTTCAGCACCGCTGGACATCAAATTCGCCAAAATCAAGGCTGTGACCATTGCCTTGCGCCCTGCGCCACTGCAAGAAAGCCTCGATGCCCTGAAAAAACGACTTGGCCCCACCCCCGGCGTGTACTCTGCCGAACCGGCTGTGCTCGACTTTTCCGCCTGGAATGACACCGAACTGACTGAACATGGCATTGAATTAAAAGCCTACGCTGACATGCTCAAGGCCGCCGGCGTGCTGCTGGTTGAGGTGCGAGGCCAAAACGAAACCCTTGAGGCTCAAGCCGAAGAACTGGGCCTTCGGTTCGAAGTTGGGCAAGCGGATCTTGCCGAGCCAGCGCCTGCTGGGGCCCCAACTGCTGTGGCCGCGCCCGAACCGGAAGCACCTGCCAAAGCAAGCACCGTACAAAAAGCCGATTCCGAGCAAGCCACCCACTCGGCTGTGCCCAGTTTCGACAAGGCCCGCCGCACCATGGTGATCGATCAACCCGTGCGCAGTGGCCAAAAAATTTATGCCCAAGGCGCCGATCTGATTGTCATGGGACAGGTGTCTGCTGGCGCTGAAGTCATCGCAGATGGCAATGTGCACGTTTACGGAGTGTTGCGGGGACGCGCACTGGCCGGTGCAGCAGGAGACACCCAAGCCCGCATCATTTCCACCAGCTTCGAAGCGGAACTGGTGGCCGTGGCGGGTTACTACTTAACATTCGAGGGCGGTTTTCCTGAAGAAAACCGATCCAAACCTACATTAATTCATCTTGACCATGGCACCGAGCCGGCAGTATTGCGACTCAAAGCCATCAACATCCGCTAGGAGACCATTTGTGAGTCGAGTCATTGTTGTTACATCCGGTAAGGGTGGCGTTGGTAAAACAACTACCAGCGCAAGTTTTGCCGCAGGCCTTGCCTTGCGTGGTTTTAAAACGGTAGTGATCGACTTTGACGTGGGCTTGCGCAACCTTGACCTGATCATGGGTTGTGAACGCCGCGTGGTTTACGACCTGGTCAATGTGATCAACGGCGAAGCCAATTTGCAGCAAACCCTGATTAAAGACAAACATTGCCCAATGTTGTCGATTTTGCCCGCCTCCCAAACCCGGGACAAAGACGCTTTGACCGAAGAAGGCGTGGAAAAAGTAATCAAAGACCTGATCGAAATGGGCTTTGAGTACATTGTGTGTGACAGCCCCGCCGGCATTGAACGCGGCGCAGTGATGGCATTGACATTCGCCGACGAAGCGATTGTTGTGACCAACCCGGAAGTGTCGTCGGTTCGCGATTCCGACCGCATCATTGGCATTTTGCAAGCGAAAAGCAAGCGCGCCAAGGAAGGCGGCGAACCCGTGAAGGAGCACCTGCTCATTACCCGGTATTCCGCCAAGCGTGCAGCTGATGGCGAAATGCTAAGCTATTCGGACGTGGCTGACCTGTTGCGTGTGCCACTACTGGGTGTTATTCCTGAAAGTGAAACCGTGTTGCAGGCTTCCAACCAGGGTATGCCTGTAATTCACGCCGAGGAAAACGATGCAGCTTTGGCCTACCAAGACTGTATTTCTCGCTTTCTGGGCGAAACCAAACCGCTGCAGTTTGTGGACTACGAAAAGCCCAGCCTGCTGAAACGCTTGTTTGGAGGTTAAGGTGATGTCATTACTGAGCATGCTGTTTGGCGAGAAGAAAAAGTCTGCCAATGTTGCAAAAGAACGACTGTCTTTGATTATCGCGCGCGAACGTGTAGATCAGGACGGCCCCGACTTTTTGCCCCAAATGCGGGACGAATTGATGCAGGTGATCGCCAAATACGTCAAAATTGATCAAGAAGATGTGAAGTTTAACCTTCAAAAACAAGGCAATATGGAGATGTTGGAAGTCAATATCGTCTTGCCGGACCAGAAGTAAGACTGCACAATAGAAGATCGTAGTTAAAGTTGTAAGAGTGGTACAAAATGCGGGGGGCAATGCAAGCCAGAGAACTTCAACCTGAGCCAAACCGACCCGACGTGGTCTCTATCGCACAGCTAATAGGACTTGCCTCGACATATTTACCCGAGGCAGAGATTCGGCGTGTTCGCGAGGCTTACAAGTTTTCTGACGTTGCACACCTGGGGCAATTCCGCGCCACAGGTGAGCCTTACGTAACCCACCCCATTGCTGTGGCTGAACTTTGCGCCAGTTGGCGCCTAGACAGCCAAGCCATTCAAGCCGCCCTGCTTCACGATGTGATGGAGGATTCTGGCACCACCAAGGAAGATTTGATCGAGCGCTTCGGCGGATCAGTGGCCGATTTGGTGGATGGGCTTTCCAAGCTCGACAAAATGGAGTTTTCTTCCCGGGAAGAAGCCCAGGCCGAGAACTTCCGCAAAATGTTGCTGGCCATGGCCCGCGACCTGCGCGTTATTTTGGTGAAGTTGGCCGACCGTTTGCACAATATGCGAACGCTCGACATTATGAGTCCCGCCAAGAAACGCCGCATTGCCTTAGAAACCCTCGAAATTTACGCCCCCATTGCCCACCGACTGGGCTTGAATGAAATCTTCCGCGAACTGCAAGAACTTAGCTTTCAGCATGCCTACCCCATGCGCTATGAGGTGCTGAAAAAAGCGGTGCTGGCAGCGCGTGGTAACCGCCGCGAGGTGGTCAGCAAAATTCTGGAAGCGGTAGAAAAATGCCTGGACGACGCCAGCATTGAGTGCCAAGTGTTTGGTCGAGAAAAAGCGCTGTACGGCATTTACCGCAAAATGATTGAAAAGCGCCTGAGCTTTTCGCAGGTGCTCGATGTGTACGGTTTCCGGGTGGTGGTGAAAGACATGCCCGGCTGTTACATGGCCATGGGCATGTTGCACCAGCTATTCAAGCCCGTGCCGGGCAAGTTCAAAGACTACATTGCGATCCCGAAGCTGAACGGCTACCAAAGTTTGCACACCACCTTGCTGGGCCCTTATGGCACACCGGTTGAATTCCAGATTCGCACCGAAGAAATGCACCAGGTGGCTGAAAAAGGCGTGGCTTCGCACTGGCTGTACAAAGGCGAAGGCGAGGCGCTAAACACCATTCAAACCCAAACCCACCGCCTGCTGCAAAGCCTGCTCGACATTCAAAACCAAACCGGCGATTCAGCTGAGTTTCTCGAACACATTAAGGTGGACCTGTTCCCCGATGCGGTGTACGTGTTCACCCCCAACGGCAAGATCATGAGTCTGCCCCGGGGAGCCACTGTGGTCGATTTCGCGTATGCAGTGCACACCGATGTGGGCAACCATTGCGTGGCCGCACGGGTTAATCAGGTGATCGAACCGCTGCGCACCATTTTGAAAAGCGGCGATGTGGTTGAAATTATTACAGCCCCACACAGCCGCCCCAACCCGGTTTGGCTGGGCTTTGTGCGTTCAGGCAAGGCCCGATCCGAGATTCGTCACTATTTGAAGTCGATGAATCTTGAAGAAACTGTTCGCCTGGGAAGCCGACTGCTGGAACAGGCTTTGGAAGCGGACCAAATCAAGCTGGAACATTTGAGCAATGAAGTGTGGGACCGTTTGCAAAAAGATTCACAGGTCAGCACCCGCGATGAACTTCTGGCTGATGTTGGCGCAGGTCGCCGTGTGGCCCCTGTTGTTGCCCGCCGAGTGCTGATTGCCATGGGCCGTGCAGATGCGCGGGTGGATGCGCAAGTTGCCAATACCGGTGAGCCGCGAGTGCCGATTATGATTCACGGTGGAGAAGGCATGTCGGTTCAACGCGCACCCTGTTGTTTGCCGATTCCTGGGGACCACATTATTGGATATGTGCGAAAAGGCTCGGGCCTGATCATTCACACTGATGAATGCGAAACAGCCCGCAAACAGATTCGCAAAGAACCCGAGCGCTGGACTGATGTGCAGTGGTCACCGGAAATTACACGCCCATTCGACGTCAATGTTGACTTGCAGGCTGTGAACGAGAAAGGCGCTTTGGCCACCATTGCAGCCACCTTGTCTGATGCGGGTGCCAACATTACCAACCTGACCATGAGCGATGAAACGGCCTACCGCAAGCTGTTGCACTTCACCATTCAGGTGACTGACCGTGTGCACTTGGCGCGCATCTTGATGGCGCTGCGCAGGCTTGAATACGTAGAACGAGTAACCCGCGTGAAAGGCCGTGCTTTTGCCAAGGTGCGCTTGCCGGTTGCGGACACTGCGACACACTGACCTTCTGGTTTGAATAGCCCGATCGGCTTGGGTTGTCTTGTCGTTCGCTCGAACGCTGGTTAACTGCCCGATCGGCTTGGGTTCCGATCTCTCGCCTGAAAACCTGTATTTCCCTTGCTGAGCCTTTCGATGCCTGAGAACGACCCTCCTAAAAAGCGGGTCGGGCTCGTTCTCTGTCGCCCATGCCGGGCGACACCGGCCCTGCTCGGCACGCAAGGGCAGGTTTTCTTGAAGGCGAGGCGATCGAAACACCGCCGCCGATTGGGCGTTGAACAGCGGTGAGCTGCGCGGTGTTGAAGAGACGCTGGCGCCGGTTTAAGCCAACTCGGCAGTGGGATTGCTTGGGGCGCACTTCAAGAAAACCGCCCCGTTTGAATTCAACCGCAACGGTCGGCCATTGGCCGGCACCGAGACTCGGCCCGCCCTTTTGCCGAGCGAGGTGAGTCAGGGGGAATTTCAAAAAGGGATTCAGCGGTTTTCAGTGCGAAACAGGCAACCCACGCCGAGGTGGCAAGAAACCAGCAGGAAACCACTGCGGCGATCCCTCAAAATCAGATCAAGAATCAGTCGATCACATACTGCACTTCGACAATCTCAAGCTCATCCCGCCCACCCGGCGTCATCAGGTACACCACATCACCCTCTTTCGCTTTTAACAGCGCACGCGCCACAGGCGAAATCCAGCTGATGTGTCCTTTGGCAGTATCCACTTCATCAACGCCCACAATTTTCACAGTGAGTTCATCACCTTTTGAGTTGATGTAGGTGACCGTGGCACCGAAGAAAATACTCTCGAGTTCTTGCTGCGTGGCGGGGTCTACCACCTCGGCAATTTCAGTGCGCTTGGTGAGAAAACGAATTCGGCGATCGATTTCACGCAAACGTTTTTTACCGTACAGATAATCGCCATTTTCAGAACGATCGCCATTGGAGGCCGCCCAAGACACCACCGAAACCACCTCGGGTCGTTCAATTTTCACAAGATGAGTCAGCTCATCGCGCAAACGGCGATAGCCTTTTGGCGTGATGTAATTTTTCAAGCCTTGGGGAAGTGCGGGGCCTGCGTCGGGGCCATCGTCCTCAAATTCTGAATCGTTTTCTTTGGTGAAAGCCTTGCTCATGTCTTTTCTCGTGAATTGCCCGACTAGACAGCCTCTGCAGAAGTGTGCAGGATACAGGAAAGCGGCTGTTTCTTTGCCAATAACACCATCATAAAACCTTCAATGACAACAGAACAGGAAGCGCCCAGAATCATTGTTGTCGACGACAGCGACGATGATTTTCTATTGATCAAGCGTCAACTCGTGAAAACCTGGCAAACAGCGATTGTTCGTCATGCGCATAGCGAGGAAACGCTGAAAACAACGCTGAACGACATCGAGCCCGACCTGGTGATTTGTGACTATTCCATGCCCCAGCTGACGCACGAGAAGGCCATTGAAATAGTTCAAAGTCTGCGGCCTGAAACCCCCATGATTCTGCTCTCGGGTTTGGCGAACGACGCACTGGGCGTGCAAGCCATGCACGAAGGTGTGCGCGATTATGTCGAGAAATCCAAACCCGAACGACTGATTCCTGCGGTTCGCAGGGAAATTCACACGCACAGGCTTCGCCGGGAAAAACTATTGCTTGAGCAAGCCCACAGGCGTGCTGTTTATTTTGATGCCGCCACGGGCTTTTTGAACCGCCAAGGTTTGGTGAAAACTTTGTCGGGTTTGAGTGCCCATTCAGGCGATGACAATGACCTGTGCATGCTAAGCGTGAATGTGTCCAGAAACCAGGCACGCCGCCCGGAAGTAGACCCGCGAATTCGGCGCAATATGCTTGAAAAAATCGTGGAGCGAGTTCGGGACACCTTTAAGCAGGACATTCTGTGCAGATGGTCTGACAATGTGTTGGTGGTGCTAACCAATAAGCTCGACTGGAGTGCAGACAACACCTTGATCGCCGACACACTGTGCGAGTTTGAAGCCAACCTGAACCGTGTGTTCACGGTCGACAACATTGCTGTTCGCCCGAACATGCGTTTGGGGCTGGCTCGCCCCGGTGTGCATGGTCAGCATGCAGCCGAGTTGGTCACCCATGCGCTATCGGTGGCGCATGTGATTGAGTCTCGCGGACTTGAACTGTTGAATGTTCTTGATGCCGAAATTCATGACTTGGCCAAGCGACGCAAAACCATTGAACTGGGTTTGGCCAAAGGCATTGAGAGCAATGAGCTGGTGCTCGACTTTCAGCCGATTGAAGACCTTAAAACCGGCCGCATTTGCGGACTTGAAGCCCTGGTGAGGTGGACCCACCCGGAACTGGGTCGGATCATGCCGAGCGAGTTTATTGGAGTAGCCGAGGACTCAGGCCTGATTGATGCGCTAGGCGATTGGGTGATTGAGTCGAGCAGCAAGAAGGTTCTTGAGTTACATCAGCAAGGCCACATCCTGTGGTGCGCGGTGAATTGCTCGGCCGGTCAGCTTCTTAACCCGGAATTTCCAGCCAAAGCGCAACAAACCGTTCGCAATGCAGGCCTGGACCCCAAGTGGATTGAGTTCGAGGTCACAGAGTCAGCGGCCATTGATGACATGGCCCGCACGGTCGATGCTTTGAACCAACTGAAAGCACAGGGTTCGCAAATTGCGATGGATGATTTTGGTACGGGTTACGCGTCGCTGAATTACTTGCGGCAACTGCCTGTGGATGTGTTGAAGATCGACAAAAGTTTTGTCATGGATCTGCTGGAGGACAAAAACAGCCACATGATTGTGAAGGCTGTGATTGATCTTGCACATGCATTGGGCCTGATTGTGCATGCGGAAGGCATTGAAACTGCAGAGCAGCGGGAAAGCCTGATTCAGATGGGTTGCGACAGGCTGCAAGGCTATTGGTTTTCTCGCCCCATGGACATGGACAGCCTGAAAAACTGGCTGTCCACCAGGTCAAATTCGAACAGCTGAACGCCCTCCGATTTTAGAGAGGTAGTCGAGCAGGCGCCTGGCGATCTGGTTCAGGGGAACCACTTCATCGGCTGCACCCAAAGCGATCGCTTCCCGTGGCATGCCAAACACCACTGAGCTGGCCTCATCCTGGCAAATATTGTAGGAACCGGCTTTTTTCATGTCGGCCATGGCCTGTGCGCCGTCTTTGCCCATGCCGGTGAGCATGATGCCCACAATGTTGCGGGGCGACACTTCCTGCCCTGACTTGAACAGCACTTCAACCGATGGCCGGTGACGATTGACTGGCTCAGAATCGGACAACTGGCAAATGTAGTTGGCACCACTGCGACCCAACAACAGGTGTTTGTCACCCGGTGCAATGTAGGCATGGCCGGGCAAAACGCGTTCACCATGCACTGCTTCCTTCACGGTGATATTGCACACCTGGTTCAAGCGGTCCGCAAAACTTTTGGTAAAACCGGCTGGCATGTGTTGGGTAATCAAGATCGCGGGGCTGTCTTTGGGCAATTGTTCAAGAATGACCCGAATGGCCTCGGTGCCACCTGTGGACGAACCAATCAACACAAGTTTTTCAGTGGCTGCAAAGCGGTTACCCAAGGCGTTGTTGGTGGGCACAGGCTTGGCCGCCTCGGCTGGAACCACCATGCCAGTGACTGGATCAGCCTGAGCCGTCGGTGCCTGCGCAGCGGGCTTCGAAGGCAATCGATTCAGGCGAAAACGGGCCGCATAGGCAGCGCGAATTTTGTCGGTAATTTCGTTGGCATAATCGATCATGCCTTGGCTAATGTCCAGTTTGGGTTTGGTCACGAAATCAACAGCTCCAAGTTCAAGGGCGCGAAAGGTTACGTCGGTTCCGCGCTCAGTCAAAGTAGACACCATCAACACGGGCGTGGGCCGCAAGCGCATGATTTTTTCCAAAAATTCAATGCCGTCCATTTTGGGCATTTCAATGTCAAGTGTAATCACATCGGGATTGAATTTCTTGATTTGGTCTCGGGCAATAAATGGATCGGGGGCTGTGGCCACGGTTTCCATGTCGCGCTGTGAATTGATGATTTTGCTCATCAGGTTTCGGATCAAGGCCGAATCATCTACCACCAACACTTTGATTTTATTCATCACATGAGCCCTTAGAAAAACACAATGTCGCCATTGACGGGGTCTTTGTTAATCTTTTCGCTGTATCGTTTTTCCTGCTGCAGTGCCGCTGAGTTGGCGCTGGCCACTCGCTCTACACGCACTGCGCTGGTTTGGGTATTGAAACGAATACGGCGGCTATGGGGCCCACCCAAATCGGATGCCACCACTTTGATTTTGTCTTTCTGTAAAAAATCGATCACGAATTCTGCATTTCTGCGACCCACATGTTGGGTGTTCAAGGCGCCAGTAATATTGGCACCACCAAATACTTTGGCACTGAGATGCTCCCGCTTTGCACCCATGGTCAACAGGTCGTTGATCAGGCATTCCATGGCATACAAACCGTAACGCAGCGATTTGGTTTTGTCGGCTAGTGTGCGCGCTTCGGATGGCGAGTCGGGCAACATGAAATGATTCAGACCGCCAATTTTTCGATGACTGTCCCACACGCAAGCTGACACGCAGGACCCCAACAGGGTAGCGATTTCAGCGGGTGCCCATGACACGAAATAATCACCAGGCATGATGATTTTTTTCACCAGGGGCGGTGCAGTTGTTACCGGGGGTGAAATTAACAGCCCTGTGCTCATGCTGTAACCTGACGTGCCTGACCTTCTCCGCCGGTGCTGGTTTTGACTGCTTTGTCGGCATTCACGGTGTACACGGTTTTACCACGCAAGGTGAAATAGTCGCGCGCCATGGCGAAGTTTTCAGAGTGCCCTGCATACAACAGGCCGTTCTGATTCATCAGGGGAGCGAATCGCTTGAGGATTTGCAATTGCACATCTTTCTCAAAATAGATCATGACATTTCGACAGAAAATGGCGTCAAAGCCGGGCCTCAGGGACCACACATTGTCCATCAGGTTCAGCTTGCGAAATGTCAACAATGCTTGCACTTCAGGGCGCACACGAATCAGCCCTTCGCTTTCGCCCTTGCCTTTCAAAAAATACTTTCGCAGAATTTCATCCGGAACTTTGTCGACCTGATCCATGCGGTAAACACCCTTTTTGGCATGCTCAAGCACTTTGGTGTCGATGTCTGTGGCGAGGATTCGCACAGGCGGATTCATGCTGTTGAAAGCTTCCATGGCCGTGATCGCCATGGTGTAGGGCTCCTCACCGGTGGACGCGGCACTGCACCACAGCTCGATTCGGGCATTGCGCGAGAGCGATTGCAATTGCTTTTTCAGAATCTCGAAGTGATGAGCCTCGCGATAAAACGAGGTCAGGTTGGTTGTCAGCGAATTGGTGAAGTGCTCCCATTCCGGATTGCCTGAATTGGATTCAAGCGCATCCAGATACGTGGAGAATCGGTTGTGATTGCAAGCACGCAAGCGTCGGGCCAGGCGGCTGTACACCATGCTTTGTTTGCTGGGTGCCAATGAAATGCCCGCAATCTTCAGAATGAGTGCGCGTACACGGGCAAAATCCTTGTCGTTGAATTCAAACTCACGATCGGCATTGTCGTCGCTCAACAAACTGCGGTTCACAGCAACTGCGGCTTGCCTGGCACCTGCAACCATGTCGCTGGTGTGTGTGGACTTGGAGAATTCAAACTTTACGGGTGGTCGGTTCATCAGGGCCTTTGTCGCGGGGTTAACACAATTTGGGAGGTGCCCCGACGTGAATGAGTTCTATACCCTGATATGTTCCGATAAGATGAATAAAATAATGCAAGGATTAAAACCTCGAAAGGGCGTTATCTCTCGCTTTGATCCTGCACACAACAATAAAAACCAACAACAAGCGAACAGACAATGAGTGAATCGAAAGGACTACCCCCTTCATTGTTGGACATCAGCAACTTTTCAGATGGTGGACTGAAAGTTCTGGTGGTGGAAGACAATGATTCGGATTTCGAGCTGATGTGCTACCGCCTGAAACAGGGCGGCTTGAAGTACACAGCAACGCGAGTAGACCGCATAGAAGACCTGAGAAAGTGCCTGGAACACGAGGAATGGCAGGTGGTGATTTCTGACCACAATTTGCCAGGCTTTGGTTCCGAGGAAGCCTTACGCGTGGTGCGCGACTCAGGACTGGAAATTCCTTTCATTATTGTTTCGGGCAGTATCGGTGAACACGTGGCTGTGGAGGCCATGCGTGCCGGTGCCGACGATTACCTGATGAAAGACAAAATGGCCCGCTTGGTGCCCGCCATTGAGCGTTCGCTAAGGGCTGCGAATGAACGGCGCAGCCTTGCTGCAGCTGAAATGGCCCAGCGTGAATCCGAACGGCGGTTTGCTGCCATTGCAGAGAATATTCCTGGCATTATTTTTCAAATGCAGTCGGGGCCTTCGATGCCCCGCCCCACGGTTCCTTTTGTCAGCGAGGGTGTGGTTCGCTTGTTTGGCGTGCCTCCCCGCCTGTTTCTTGAGAACCCGCATTACTTTTTCGAACAGTTTGAACCCACCGATGCAGCGGCCCTCTTTGAGCAATTGATGGACCCTCCGAAACCCGGTGTGGCCGTGAGTTGGGAAGGTCGGATCAAGAATTACGGCAAACGGGAATCACGCTGGGTTTACATGAATGCAGTGGCCAAACAACGCGGAAACGTGTTCGTTTGGGATGGCGTGTTGCTCGATATTTCGGATCGAAAACAGGCTGAAGAACGCCTGCTGAACGCACAAAGTGAATTGCGACTCGTCACCACCGAATTCGAGAAACGACGCGAGCAGGAGCGTGGTGCAATTGCCCGTGAAATTCACGATGACATGGGCGGATCCCTGACCAAATTGAAAGCCGATGTGGCATGGCTTAACAAGAATTCACCTGGTGACCCCGCTGCGCAGGAAAAGCTCGCCGACATGCTGGAGTTGATTGAGCACTTGCTGGCTAGCAGCCAGCGGATTGCCAAGGATTTGCGACCAGGTATTCTGGACTATGGCCTGATCCCTGCCCTTGAGTGGCAAATGAACGATTTCCAGAAGCGCACGCAGATCGAAGGCCTGTTTCAGTGCAACGTGGATGAACTGGACCTGGACAGCGAGCAAAGCACAGCCCTGTTCAGGATTTTGCAGGAAGCACTCACCAATATCGTGAAACACGCGCAGGCCACAAAGGTTGACGTGGAATTGTTTGTTACAGAAAGTGAATTAACACTGGAGATCCGTGACAATGGTCGCGGAATCGAGAATACTGATAAATTAAAAGAAACATCGTTCGGCTTGCGTGGCATGCAAGAACGGGTTGCAGCCTTCGAGGGTTGGGTCGATGTCAGTGGGTCCCTGGGGGCCGGGACAACGGTCATGGTTTCCATACCAAGAAGCATTCAGACAGGTGAGGCGGGAAATGATTAAGGTGCTGCTGGCAGATGACCATGCATTGCTTCGGGGAAGCCTGAAGCAATTGCTGGATGACACAGGATTTGTGCAGGTGGTGGCGCAAGCGGGTGAGTATTCAGAAATCATGAAGGCCATGAACGGGCATGCCGTTGACCTGGCCATTCTGGATATTTCCATGCCGGGGAAAAATGGCGTGGACATTGTAAAAATTCTGAAAGACAAATACCCCGCCCTGAAAATCCTGATGTTGTCGATGCACCCGGAGGACCAGTACGCCGTGCGCTGCCTGAAAGCGGGCGCATCGGGATACCTGACCAAAAACACAGCACCAGAAAAACTGGTGGATGCCATTCAGGTGATTGCCGCTGGCCGCAAGTACATTACCCCTGAACTGGCTGAATCGCTGGCCAGCCACTTGACTGAAGATTCAGACAAACCTTTGCATGCGACCCTCAGCGATCGTGAGTTCCAGACCATTCGGATGATTGCTGCAGGCAAGAAGCTGAGTGAAATTGCGGATGAGCTGTCGCTTAGCCCCAAGACCGTGAGCGTTTATCGGGCACGGATTCTTGAGAAAATGCGCATGAAAACCAATGGTGAACTGACGCGCTATGCGTTGGAGAACGGACTGATTTAAGCTTGCTCGGCCGCTGGTTTGTTTAGCCCGATCGGCTTGGGTTGTTGTTCGCTCGACCGCTTGTTCACAGCCCGATCGGCTTGGGTTCCGATCTCTCGCCTGAAAACCTGTAACTCCCTTGCTGAGCCTTACGATGCCTGAGAACGACCCTCCTAAAAAGCGGGTCGGGCTCGTTCTCTGTCGCCCATGCCGGGCGACACCGGCCCTGCTCGGCACGCAAGGGCAGGTTTTCTCGAAGGCGAGGCGATCGAAACACCGCCGCCGATTGGGCTGTGAACCCTACGGTGAGCTGCGCGGTGGTGGAGAGACGCTGGCGCCGGTGACACTGAGCTGAACTTGCAAGTGGTCGCACGATGACCAGTCAGAAAACTTGCCGGCTTGGCGTGCCGAGACAAGCGATCGCGCCTTTGCGCGAAAGCCAAGACCCGACCGTTACTTTTGGAGGGCTTGGCTTAGTGCAGGCTCAAGCGGACAAGCCGATATGCCAAGTTTTCGGGCAGCGGTGACCCTTCAAGTTCAGATCAAAGGTCACCCACGCCGAGGTGGCAAGAAACCAGCAAGAAACCGCAGCTGCGACCTTTCAAGTTCAACCAATAAAGTTGAACAAGGTCAGCTGCGAGGTACTCGCAAAGCTTTGCTGCGCAGCCTGAAGCTGCAATTGGCCCTGAGACAGCTCACTGATGGCCTTGGCATAATCAAGCCCCACCGCCTCACCAGCAACGCGTTCAAGCTCCAACTGGGCAGCCTGGTTAATCTGTTGCAGGGTTTCAACCTCACGCAGGCGAACACCCACTTTGGTGCGGGAAATTTGTACCTGGTCAAAAATGTCGTCGAGCTGCGCACCCTTGTCATTGAACGCTTTCAAGTAAGTATCTTGAGGCGTGGCACCCTCCTGACCATTGGGGTAAGAAGGATTGCGCAACAAAGCCACCGCATCGCGAAGAATCGCAAAGGCATCTTCATTCGTATTCGGGTCTACAAAGGCGTCCTGGCCTGTAATGCTCAGGTTTACAAAACGGCCGCTGGCGACTTGAATTTCTCGGCCAATCACTGCTTCACCAGCAGCTGCCGTGGTGGTTTCCAAAAACGTGCCGGTTACGCCGCCAGTCGGTGCCTGGAAAGGCTCACGGTCCTGAAACGTACCTGAAAACATGTAGTAACCGTTGGCGTCTGTGCGGTTGGCAATACCGCGCAACTCTTCCATGCGGCCTTCAATGTCTTGCGCAATAATTTCCCGATCGGCACGGCTTAATGTTGCATTTCCTGCCTGCAAAAATGCTTCCTTGATGGACACCATGATGTCGGAAGCTGATTGCAAGGCCACATCCATTTGACCCAACTGGTTGTTCACGTAGGTGATGTTGCTTTGATAGCTGTCGATGGTTTTCACACCCGCTTTGGCACCCAAAGCCACTGACATGGCCAAAGGGTCATCCGAGGGTTTCAGCACCCGCTGCCCTGTTGCCAGTTGCCCCTGTAATTTCACCAGTTCAGTTTGTTGCTTGCTCATGCGTTCAGTGCTGAGCTTGAAGTACTGGTTGGTGCTGATTCTGCCGATTGCCATAATTTTTCCTTGAAACCCGATCAGAACATGCTGAGGATTTGATCAAACAATTCTTTGGACAGTGAAATAACTCGCCCGGAAGCCTGGTAAGCCTGTTGAAACTTGATCAGGTTGGCCGCTTCTTCATCCATGTTGACGCCCTGTAAGGCATCGCGTGAATCGGCCACCTGGTTCAACACGGTCTCGCGTGACTCCGCAGCCAGATTGAATTCACGGGTTTTATTGCCCACGCGGCTGACCAATTGGTTGAACCCGTCCGAAATGGAAACGCCCGCTGAGTTATTGGACTGAGACAGGGTGCGTGCAGTCTGCAACGCAGCGACCTTCAAAATATTTTCGTTGTTACCGATGCTTGGGTTGACGGCGGAAGACGCTGCCACTTCAGAAGGCCGATTGAGCGCAGTGCGCATGTTCAAGGCTGCTTCACGCACAGGCATCAGCACAAAACGATCGCCTTCTTGCGGCGTGGCATTGCTCAACTGGAAGCTGAGCAATGGTGCACCTGCGGGGTCGCGAATTTCATAGTAATCACCGCCTGGGTCAGTCACCAATGCGGCAGGAACAAACGGACCATTTGAGCCCATCTCGCGATAACGGGGCTGGCTGCCCACAATTTGAACTTCGTATTCGGCGGGCCCAAGCTTGGACAAATCAAGACCACGCATGGTGATTTGCGTGGGGTTGGCTGTGCTGTTGTTGATATTGGGCACAACGCGGGAAATGTCAGTTACAAAATTACCGCTGTTGCCGAAACTGAACAGGGCGCTGCCTGGGTTGTTGTCCAGGTCTACACCGGTGGTTTGGACGTCATTGACTGCTTGACCAATCCGCGCGGCCAGCAAGCTGATTGTGTTCTGGTATTCGGTCAGTTCATTTTCACGAAAGCTCAGGAAACCTGACAACGCACCGTTGCCTAAACTTTTGGAATCAAAGGCAAGAAGTCGATCCTGACCGTTGACTTTGGTTGTCATTCCAACCAGCAAATTTTGTGGGTCTTGAGGATCAACCTGTGTTTGAACCTTGAATTGGGTCGTACCTACAACCAAAGACTGGCCATTGGCCAGAAACAGATTGGTTGAGCCGTCGGCCACATCCACGCGCGTCACTTGTACCTGCTCGGACAGCCGCAAGATCAATTGGTCCCGGCGATCCATCAAATCATTGGGTGGGCCACCATTGGAGGTTTGGTTCAAGGCGGTCACGATTTGATTGTTCAACGCCGCAATTTGCGAGGTGGCGTTGTTCAGCTGCTCCACAGTGTCACGAACTTTCAGGTTGGTGGCACTGCGCAATTCGTCCATCACCGTATTCAAACCGTTGAATCGCGAAGTCAGGGTTCCAGCCGAGGACAAGTAGTTCTGACGCGCGGCCAGATCGGCCGGATTGGTCGATAGGGTTTGCGCGGCACCAAAGAAAATACTCAGGGCACTGGACAAGCCCGACGCATCGTCGGCGATCATGGCGTCGACACGGGCAATTTGCTGCGCCTTGGCATTGTAAAAAGCCGCATCGGATGTGGCTTTCTGTTCCTGTGCATTGATGAAATCGGAATACACCCGCTGCACGGAGGCAATGTCAACGCCCTGGCCAATATAGCCAATGTCGCTGCCCGTGGAGGGGCGCGACTGTTGAATCACCTGCTGGCGATTAAAACCAACGGTGTTGCTGTTCGCAATGTTGTGCGAGGTGGTGGATAGCCCTGCCCGGGCCGCATTCAGGCCGCTGAGCGCAATTCCGTAAACCGAGTTAGACATGATTCAGGATCCTTTGGTGTCTTGAACGACTTAACGGTCAGTTTTCGGGAAAGTTGAGGGGAAGTCTTTCTTGATCTGCCCTGGCGGGAAAATGGTTTGCTCGCCACCCACGCCTGCACCGGCTTTTAACTGCCGTGCAATTTCGCCAGCAAGGCCCAAACCCTTGCCCGACAGTTTCTGAACCAGTTCCTGGTCGTACATGCCCTGATAGGTTTTGGTGCTGGAATCGGTGAACAAACCGCCCTCGGGTGTGGCATCGCGCATGCTTTTCAAGGCCATCTGCAGAAAAATGGATTCGAACTGCACGGCCACCTTGTCAACTGCTGCATTGAACTCCTCGCTGCCCCGTTCGGAGCGCGCACCGCGTTTCAAGCCTTCCAGGCTACGGGAATCCATCGACAGCATTTGCTGGGTATCAACCTGCTTGTTCGACAATGGCGTCATTTAGATCACCTCAAGTTCAGCTTTCAGGCTGCCAGCGGTTTGCATGGCCTGCAAAATCGAGATCAGGTCGCTGGGCGTAGCGCCCAAGGCATTCAAGGCTTTGACCACATCGGACAACTGGGCGGCCCCCTTGATCTCAATCAACTCGCCACCGGCTTCGGAAATTTGAATATCGGCCACCTCAGTAACCACCGTTTCGCCCTGACCAAATGGCGCGGGTTGCGAGATAACCGGGGTAGAAGTAATTTTGACGGTGAGGTTGCCATGTGCCACGGCGCAGCTTTCCAGCATCACGGCCTGATTCATGACCACCGAACCCGTGCGTGCATTCACAATGACCTTGGCACTGCCCATGGCTTTGTTGATGCTCAGTTCCTGAACACGCGACAAAAACGCCACGCGGTCGTTGGGATTGGAGGGTGCACGAACCTTGATGGTGCGGCCGTCGAGCGCTTGGGCCACGTTCGGGCCCATGTTGTTGTTAATTGCCTCGGCCACGCGAATGGCGTTGGAAAAATCGGTTGTCGTCAATTCCAGCTGCAGGGTTTCTCCCAGCAGGAAGGGCGAAGCCACTTCACGTTCAACCAAGGCACCAGCCGGAATACGGCCTACTGACAAGTGGTTGATCACTGTTTTGGAACCACCTGCAGAAGCACCTGCACCACCCACAATCAATTGGCCTTGGGCCAGTGCGTATACCTGACCGTCTGCACCTTTCAATGGGGTCATCAACAACATGCCGCCACGCAGACTTTTGGCATTGCCGATGGAGGACACAGTGACATCGATGGCCTGGCCGGGTTGCGCAAAAGCAGGCAGATTGGCGGTGACCATGACCGAAGCGACGTTCTTCAATTGCAAATTGGCACCCGGTGGCAAGGTGATGCCAGACTGCTGCAGCATGGAGACAATGCTTTGGCTGGTAAATGGTGTTTGTGTGGTTTGGTCGCCGGTGCCATCCAGGCCGATCACAATGCCGTAGCCATACACCGGGTTGGAGCGCACGCCAGACACGGTGACCAGGTCGCGAATTCGGGTTTGTGCGTCAGCTTGTGTGCCAAACGCCATGACCGCAGCGGCGGTCAAGGCAAGCACAACGCCTTTGATAATTCGGTCTTTCAATTCCGGCAAGGAAATGCGTTTCATGGTGAGGTCCAGTTCAGAAAGGCAACACGGTCAGGAAAAAGCGGCTCAACCAGCCCATGGCTGTGGCAGAGTCCAAGGCACCTTTCCCGCGGTATTCAATGCGTGCGTCGGCGACCTTGGTGCTGGGCACCACATTGCCGGGCAAAATGGTAATGGGATTCACAACGCCGCTGAATTTCAGGTATTCCACTTCACGATTGGTACCAATCTGTTTTTCGCCTACCACTTGCAAGTTGCCGTTGGGCAGCACGCTGGCCACGGTCACTGTGATGGAACCAGTCAGTGTATTGGCGGCGCGGCTGGAGCCTTCGCCAGAAAAGTCTTTGTCGCTGCTGGCACTGCCGTTGATTGCACGCAAGTCACGGCTACCAAAGAAGCCTTGAATCAAGGGAATATCAATGCTGGCAGAGTCGCTGCGGGAAGCGCTCATGGAGTTGGTTTGCGCGGCGTTGATCTGTTCAATAATTTGAATGGTCAGTGTGTCACCCAAAAACCGGGCGCGCTGGTCTTCAAACAAGGGGCGATAGGTGGCCGGGCTGTACAGGCTACCCGTGGGGGCAGCCATGGCCAGTTGGTCCGGCTGCTGCACCAGTTGCGGCACGGTTGTTTTCTCGGGCATGTCAACTTTCGGTGCGAAAGTTGAACAAGCCCCTAAAGTTATCGAGAACACTGCCGTTAAACCGATTAGAACCAAACTTTTCATGCCATACACTCCATCAGAACACGTTCAGTGTGACTGAGGTTTTAAAAATCAAAGCTGAGATAAGCGCTGTAACATCTGGTCAGATGTGGAGATTGCCTTGGAATTGATTTCGTAAGCGCGCTGAGCCTGAATCAAACCCACCAGTTCTTCCACCACATTCACGTTCGATGTTTCCACGAAACCCTGGGAGATGAAACCCACGCCGTTGGTACCCGCCACAGCTTGTGTGGGCGCGCCAGAAGCGGCTGTTTCTGAATACAGGTTTTGGCCCATGCTGAACAAACCGGCCGGGTTCACAAAACTGGCCAACTGAATTTGACCTAGTTCTTGAGGTTGTACCTGGCCCTGCACCACGGCAGACACCACACCATCCTGAGAAATGGAAATTTCCTGCACGCCTTGGGGAATGGTGACTGGCCCAAGAACAGGATAGCCGTTGGATGTGACCAGGGTGCCGTTGGCGTCAATCTGAATGCTGCCGTCGCGGGTGTAGCTGGTGGTGCCATCGGGCATTTGCACTTGAAAGAAACCTTGGCCATTGATGGCGACATCAAGCGTGTTGCCGGTTTGCTGCAAGTTACCCTGCGCAAAATTACGCACCGTTGAAACCGGCTTTACACCAGTACCAATTTGCAGGCCAGAAGGCACTTGAGTTTGCTCGGTGGTTTGTGCACCGGGCTGGCGCAGTGTTTGATACAACAAATCTTCGAACACAGCGCGCGAGCGTTTAAAGCCGTTGGTGGCTGTGTTGGCCAGGTTGTTGGAAATAACATCAAGCTGGGTTTGCTGGGCATCCAGACCTGTTTTTGCAATCCACAAAGAACGCATCATGGTGGGTTTCTCCTTAGTTCATGCCAAACAGGCTGTTGGCGGCCTGGCCGTTTTCTTTGGCCGTGCTGATCATTTTCATTTGGGTTTCATACTGGCGGGCTGCGGTGATCATTTGCACCATCATGTCCACTGCATTCACGTTGCTGCTTTCAATGAAGCCGCCTGCAACACGCACATTCAAATCGGCTTCCGCGGGGTCACCGTTGGCGGCGCGGAACAGGCCGTCGTCGCCCCGGTTGATTTCACCTTCGGGGATATTCACCAGTTTCAGGCGGCCCAGTTGAACCACATTGGTGTCGCCGCCCAGCGGAATCGCAGACACCGAACCATCGCCTTCAAACGACAAGCGATGATCTGGCGGCACATTGATCGGGCCATTGCTGCCGATCACTGAATAACCTTCCTGGGTCACCAGGTTGCCTTGGCCATCCAGTTGAAAGGAACCGTTGCGGGTGTAGGCCTCGTTGCCTTTGGCGTCGTTGACTGCAAACCAGCCCTCGCCTTGAATGGCCACATCCATTTCCCGACCCGTGGACTGGATTTGTCCTGGCGTGGTATCGAAGCCAATGCTGGTTTCCACCGCAAAGCTTCGGGAACCACTGCCCTCGCCGGTGACCGGCGCACTTTGAAACGCCATGAGTTGTTGCCGAAACCCGGGCGTGTTCACGTTGGCCAGGTTGTTGGCAATGTTCTCTTGGCGAGACATTGTGCCTTTGGCTGCTTGGGCGGCCAGGAAAATCAGTTTGTCCATGTGTGCAATCCCGCTTCAGTTCACATTAACGAAGGTTGGTAATGGTCTGGAAAATCGAGTCTTGTGTTTTGATGGTCTGTGAGTTGGCCTGATAAACCCGCTGTGCGGAAATCATCGCAACCAGTTCAGCTGTCAAATCAATGTTCGACTCTTCCAAAGCGCCCGACTGAATAATGCCGAAGGCAGTGTCTTCACTCAGCGACACCAGTTCGGGACCAGACGAGTTGGTGGCCAACCAGCCGTTTGAACCCACTGGCTGCAAACCTTCCGGATTCGGGAACCGATACAAACCGATCTGCGCATGGTTTACCAACTGGCCGTTTGCATAGCTGATGGTCAGCATGCCGTTGGCGCCCACATCAAAGCCCGCAAATGGAGAAGACTCAAAACCGTCTTGACCCAGGTTTTGCACCACAAATGAGCTGCCGTACTGCGTGGTGTTGCTCATATTGAAAGTGAACTGGTTGGGTGCAGTGCCAGTGGAAGAAAACGGCACGCCGCTCGCGGTCACGAAACGCGACATGTCCACAGTCAGGTTGCCGGTGTTGGGTGTAGTCAGCAAACCATCGACGCCATATTGCAGGTTGGCTGAAGTGGATTGCGCTGGCGCAGCAGTTACTGCCACGGGGGCGGTACCTACGTCCACTTGAGTGCCATCGACTGTGGCAAATACTGACCAATCGTTCGACGCTTCCTTGCGCATGTACACGGCCATGATGTGTGCACCGCCCAACTCGTCATACACCGTCATCGATGTTGAGTTGTTGAAGGTATTCAGGTTTGCAGGGTCAAACACCAAAGCAGGATCGATGGCTGGAGCACGTGCATCCAGGTTTAATTCAAGACGACCTGAACGTGTTGCAGCGGGAGGAATGCTGCCGCGTGGAACCAGAATGTCCTGAGCCACATCGGATGGACGGCCAGTGGCGGCATCAACCGGGAAACCCTGCAACTTGTCGCCGCGGGAGTTCACAATCAGGCCCGCATTGTTCAGCGTGAATTGGCCGTTGCGAGTGTAAATGTTGTCGCCATTGCCAGCCTGTACCTTGAAAAAACCAGTACCGCTGATGGCCAGATCCAAAGGATTGCCGGTGACGTTAATGTTGCCCTGTTTGAAGTTTTGCGTAACCGCAGCAAGGCTGGTACCCAGACCAATGCCATTGGTGGAACGCGCGCCGTTGAACGCACGGGCGAATACATCAGAGAACTCTGCCTCGGATCCTTTAAAACCCACCACGCTGGCGTTGGATACGTTGTTTGCAATGACTTCCAAACCGCGCTGTGCTGCGTTCAGACCACTCAAACCCTGCTGGAAACTACCACCTGCTGAAAAAGCCATGCTTGACTCCTTGAAAAATCTTTAAATTAGAAAACCTGCTTGATGTCTGCGAAGCTGACTTCGCCGCCATTGCTGGTTAAAAGTTTGGTGCCTTCCGCGCCGGCATTGCGCACGCCCTGAACCACAGACAGGGTCAGAGGTGTCACGCTGGCGTCTTTGCCTGCTGCTTTTGCTTCAATCTCGAACTTGTAATTTCCGACTGGCAGGGTGCTTCCATCGTTGCTTTTGCCGTCCCACTCAAACTGGTGCGTGCCTTTGGACTGTGGGCCCAGGTCAATGGTGCGAACCACATTGGCACCTGCATCCAGCACATTCACACGCAGAATGTCGACGCTTTGATTCAACTCCATGGAGCCCACGGCGTTGCCATCGACCAAGGTCAGGTCGCTGCCCTCGGTGAGCACCGCGCGGCCCAGCATGCTGGTGGCCTGGATGGTTTGATTTGCATTCAGCGAAGCGGACACACCTTCCATGGTGGTGTTCAGTTTGTTGATGCCGGTGACCGTGTTCAATTGCGCCATTTGGCTGGTGACCTGCGCGTTGTCCATCGGGGCCAGTGGGTCCTGGTTTTTCAACTGGGCCACCAACAAGGACATGAAACGTTCCTGAATCGCTTCAGGGCTGTTCTCATCGACTCTCTTTTTGGCTGCTGTGGCGCCGCTGTTGTTACCCAGTGCGGAAGTTACATCAATCGTCATTTTTCATTGCTCCTTACTGGTTGCCCATGTTCAAGGTTTTCAACATCAACTGTTTGGCGGTGTTCATGACTTCAGCATTGGTCTGGTAGCTGCGGGAAGCAGCCAGCATGTCCACCATTTCTTCCACTGCATTCACATTCGGCATGTACACGTAGCCATCCTGATCTGCCATCGGGTGTTTGGGATCAAACATCTTCTTCGCTTCGGTTTTGTCCTCAACGATGTCTTTGACCTGTACGTTGTCGGCCAGGGCTGCCTTGCCCGGCGCTGCCTTTTGAAGCACGGCTTCAAATACAACCTTGCGGGCCTGATAGGCCGTTTCCGGACTGGAAGCCGCTGTGTCTACGTTGGCCAGATTACTGGCCACCGTGTTCAGGCGCGTGGTCTGTGCCTGCATGGCACCACCGGCTAACTTGAAAGAATTAAATAGCGACATGTTGTTTCCTTAAGCCTTATTGGTTGCCCGAGCCCATGGCCTGCTTCAAGGAAGAAATTCTTCCATTGATGGTGCGCAGGGCGGCTTCGTACTTCACGGTGTTTTCTGCAAATGCAGCACGCTCGCGGTCAATGTCGACCGAGTTGCCGTCAATGGCGGCATTGTTGCCACGGCGAAACTGCAACATCTCGGAAGTGGTCATGCCCGCGTTGCCTTTGCCAGTAATGTGGCCCTGGTGGGTCACAGCCAATGCGCCAGCGCCATTGCCCAAACCTGGATTCGCTGGTGCACCCATGGAACCCTTGTCGCCAGTGGCTGCCTTCAGCGCGCTTTTAAAGTCGAAATCGACTGCTTTGTAATTGGGGGTGTCTACGTTGGAAATGTTAGACGTCAATACCTCTTGCCGACGCGCTCTGAGTTTCAGGGCCTCGGCAGAGAACTGCATTGCATCAGTAAGTTTGTCCAACATCGTTGAATCCTTCATACACGGACGGATGAATGGATTATTGAATTGATGCTGTCAAATCAAAGTGAAGATAAAGGGGGGAAAGGGTGCTCTTTTTCTGCTTAGGGTGCAGCAAGCTCCCGCCTAGGATGTTGTCATCGAGGCAGAAATTATTTCTTACAGTGACTTTTACGGCAGCAACGCCCAGAACTTGAATGAAATTTCACACTTTTTTTAAAACCACATTTCAAGCACTGCTGGCCCTTGCGCTACTGCAGACCGGCTTGGCGCAGGCGGACAGCTCGCGCTGGGTGACAGAGACCCGCTTAAGTGAATTGGTGGACCCCGCATTGCTGCCACCCGGCGCAAGTGTCGATGTGAAGTTTGTGAAAGCCGATGAACGCATTGGCAGCCTGCAATGCCCTGCTGCACTGTTTGCCAATTCGGCAGGCAACAAAATGTGGGGACGCACCTATGTGCGCGTGCAATGTGTAGGTTCAGACACAGCACCGTTTTTTTTGGGTGTGGATGTGAAAGTGTGGGCACCCGTGCTGGTGGTTAAAGGCACAGTGCAGTCTGGTCAAGTACTTGGCATAAATGATGTTGAGTTCAGAACCATGGATTTAAGTCAGCTTAGCCATGGCTGGGTCAGTGACCTTGCACATTTAAACAACAAAACTGCTGCGCGACAATTGTGGCCCGGCACCTTGCTCAAGTACGACCATTTGCGTGGTCAGGCCTTGGTGAAAAACGGCGACACGGTCAAAGTGATGATGAAAGGCCCGGGCTTTGCCATAGGCGGTACTGCCGTGGCCATGGGCGAAGCCGAGCTGGGCGAGGTGGTAAAAATCAAAACCGCGCAGGGCAAAATACTTCACGGTGTGGCGCGTGATGCGCTTTTGGTCGAGGTTAGTTTGTAAGGGTGATCCTCAAAAAGTAGGAATTCTTTCGAGAATTCGTTAAAGTTAGGTGGAATCGAGCCGTTAAGAAAACATACGAAACCCACTTAGGCTCTGCCCAACGCGGAGGACATCATGAGTATTAATAGAATAAACCCGGGAAGCAACCCGATTGACAAACTGACCAAGCCACAAGGTGGCAGCAAGTCAGCATCGGTTGGTTCCACTGAAAAAGCCAGTTCGGAAGGCGCGGTAGCAAAGCTGTCCGGGCAATCCAGTGAACTAAGTGCCGCTGGTGCTCCGTTCAATGCTGAAAAAGTGGCCGAGATCAAAGAGGCCATCAGCAATGGTGAATTTAAGGTCAACGCCGAGGCTGTTGCAGCCAAGGTGATTGAAAGTGCTCGCGAGTTGCTTGGTCAAAAGTAATTTTTGTCCAGGTGCCTCGGAGCTCAAACTGAGGATAGAACATTATGTCGCACGCTGACGCAGCAAAAAACTTGTACCGAAACCTGGCCTATGAATGTGACATGGCCATGGCGCTGGTTGATATCTTGCTTGAAGAGCAGGCGTGCCTGGTAAAACTGCAAACCAGTGAACTGAACAGCCTGGCCCTTCGCAAAGAAGCCATGATGCTGGAGCTGGAAAAACGTTATTTAGCCAATGTACAAATGGCCAAGGCGGAAGGCTTTCAACCCAATATGGATGGCATTGCCTTGTGGACCGATGTGCTTGCAGCACACGAACCCCGCCTATTGGGCACTTACTCCACCCTTCGCACTACGCTGAGCCATGCACAACGTTTGAACAACACAAACGGTGAGCTGGTTACAGAACAGTTGGCAGGCTTGCAGGAAAGAATTTCAATTTTGACAGCCGCCGCTGTGGCCGAACAAATGCCAACAGCCAGCGACACATATGGCCCCAAGGGCGGTATGAGCCAGTCAGCCTTAACGGGTGGCGCTATGCCCCGCGCGGTAATTCGTTAATCGTTAGCCAATAAGACACCAGTGCAGAAATTCGGGTCAGGTACTGATCAAATTGCACTGGTTTGACTGCAAAGCTGTTCACTCCCAATTCATAAGACCGCTTCACATCGCTGATTTCTCGCGAGGAAGAAAGCACCACGATTGGCATGGTTTTAAAGACATCGTGAGAGCGCAGGAATTTCAATACTTCCAAACCGTCCAGCTTGGGCAGCTTCAAATCCAGCAACACCAGTTTTGGCAAATTCAAGGCAGCGCTGTCTTTGGGATGATCCTCCATCAACTGCTTGAAATATTCGATGGCTCTCTCGCCATCTTCGAGCAGCACCGTGGTGGAGCTTGATGATGTTTTACGCACCACCCGCAGGGCGAGATCGGCGTCATTGGAATTGTCATCAACCAGTACTACATCAGCCATGGCAAAAATCCTTCTAGTCGTTCAGGTCGGCTTGTTCAGGCAGTGTGAATGTAAAGCAGGCACCCTGCCCCAACTCACCCCTGGCGCTGATTTCACCACCATGACGTTCAATAATTCGTTTCACAATGGCCAGGCCCACTCCGGTGCCATCAAAATCTTTTCTGTGGTGCAAACGCTCAAACACATTGAACAGCTTGTCTGCGTATTTCATGTCGAAGCCCGCACCATTGTCCCGGACACTGAAGCTGTAAAAACGCCCCAGTTTCTCGCATTCAACGGTCACTTTGGGCTGTTCTGCCTTGCTGCTGAACTTCAAGGCGTTGTCGATCAAGTTCATCCACACCTGTTTTAGCAACACCGGGTCGGCGTAGACCACTGGCAGTTCGCACACTTCGACCACATTTTTACGTTTGGCGTCGAGTTGATCCAGAATTTGATCGAGCAGTTGATGTTGATCAACCCGCACACGCGCAACATCGGTTCGCAACAAGCGAGAAAAGTCGAGCAGGCCATCGATCAAACCACCCATTTGGCGCGCATTGTTGCTGATTCGATCAAGCAATCCACGGGCATCTTCGGGCAAGCCTTCTGCGAAGTCTTCTTTCAAGATGCTGGAGAAACCGTCAATGGCACGCAATGGCGCGCGCAGGTCATGCGACACGGTGTAAGTGAACGCCTCCAGCTCGGAATTGCTGCGGGTAAGTTCAGCGGTTCGGTCGTTGATTCGTTGCTCAAGCGTACCGTTCAGGCCCTGCAAATCATCTTCAAAGACACGGCGCTCAACACACAGACCCAACAGTCGAATGGCGGTGAGCACACGCAACACATCATCATGGCCGGTGTTCTCGACACCTTTCTGGGCCACCATGATCCAGTACTCTGGCTGATTGGGCTCGACTGCTTTGCGCAAGGCAAACCACACCGAAGTAACTCCCAGTTCACTGACCCAATTGTCCTCGAAATAATGCTCGGGTTTCATTTTGGCGATCCACACCAAGCCGTGTTGATCGTGACCTTCCAGGGGCTCGCACAACTGTTCCGCATTGTCCCAAAATGCTTGCCCCTTTTCCAGCGGCATACGCAGGTCTGGGTGTGTACCACGAACTCGCCAGTAGTTGTGCTCCGATTTGTCCCGAAAGCCCAGCACCACTTCGGCGTGCACGGTGAGGCAGTTTTTCAGGCCCCGTGCGTATGAAGCCGCCAGTTCAGGAATGGGCGCAGAAAGCAACACACCTTGCAACAGGGAACGCTGCAAGGAGAGCAATTGTTCATTCAGGCGTTTCTGCGTTCGATCGGAAGACACCCCCATGTAGCCCATAAAATCGCCTTTGGCGTTGTACAAGGGACGACCGGTGGATTCGAAAATAATACGCTCTGCATCTTGGGGCCAGTATTCAAAACACACCCGATCAAAGGGTTGGTGGCTGTCAAGCAGTTCTTTGAATGTGTCCCAGTTGTAGCGTGGATCGATGCACTTCAAACCTTCGACATCCCAACGGGCCAGGCCGTCGAATGGCAGCTTGAAGCCACTGCGGGAGTTGCTGTTTTGATCCCTGCCCCGATAAATGATTCGCACAATGGTGTGGGCGGAGTTTTGATGCCAATACCAGTCACCTGACAATTCCATGAGGCGACGCAACTGGCTTTCAGATTGAACGGAAGACTGGATAATTTCCAGCAAGCCGGACATGAGCTTGTTGCCCATGAACCAGGCACCCAGTACACCCAGTGCCAGGGTGAGCAGAATGGTTAACTTCCAGTTGCCGGGATCAGAGGTGGTGGCCGCCATGTAAAAAGCAGCCAGGGTCAAAGGACCAACGCCAGTGAGGATGACTAAAATCAGGGAGCGGTTGACCCTGGTGCGAGACTGCTCGAATGTTCTCGGTTTTCCCTGGGCTTTGGGATCTGCCATGTGTGCTTAGTGTTCGCGAAGCTTGGCTTTGAGGCGACTGACCGCCTGTGTGTGCAATTGGCACACACGGGATTCAGTGACTCCGAGCACAGCGGCGATTTCACGGAAGTTTAACTCTTGCTCATAATACAGTCCCATGAGCATTTTTTCACGTTCCGGCAGGTCTTCAATGGCTTGAATCAGATTTTCACGAAAACGTTGATCACCCAGCATTTCAAGCGGGTTGGCTTCTTCATCACCACCAATTTGTCGGTCAAGGTAACCTTCGCCGTCGCCATCATCTGCGTAGTCGTCGTAGAACACCAGAGAAGCGCCACGCGAGTCAAACAGCATGTCCTGGTATTCATCCAGGCTAACGCCCATGACCTCGGCGATCTCTTTCTCATTGGCCGAACGCCCAAGCTTTTGCTCGGCTTTCAGGGTTGCAGTTTCAATTTTTCGTTGCGCCTGGCGCACGCCACGGGGCATCCAGTCGGCCGCGCGCAATTCATCGAGCATGGAGCCACGAATTCGCTGGCTGGCATAGGTTTCAAACTGAGCGCCCTGACCTTCCTCAAAACGCGTAATGGCGTCCATCAGGCCAATCAGACCGGCCTGAATCAGGTCGTCGATTTGCACAGACGCCGGCAATTTGGCGATGAGGTGATGGGCCAACCTGCGAACCAACGGAATGTACTGGTCCACCTGCTTTGATTTGTCTAAAGTGCCCTGGGCTGTGTACATGGAGTCTGTGCTTCCTGTCTTGTTATTACGCCAGTGCGTGTTCGTCGAAAGAGCAAATGGCTCTTGCAATTCGGCGACCTGCCGCAATCATCTCCCGACCGACCTGGTTCAAGGCCTTGCCCGAGGGCAAAGCTGGCAAATGCCCCGCGTACTGCAGCGGATTGACCAGAAAGCTCGAAGTGCTTTCCAGCAAATTTGCAAACACGTGATCGGCTTCATCTGTGCTTCTTACACCCGCAACAATAACACGATGGTGAATATTTTCGTCTACCCCTTTGGAAGAACGAATGGCCTGAAAAGCACGCGTAACCGATCTTGCAGTGGGTTGTACGACCCAATACCAGTCGTCTTGCGGGGAAAACGCCTTGGCCAGTTCAACGGCCTCGTAGGGCAAAGTGGCATAAAAGCGATCGCAGCTCACGGGCATGCGGTGAAGCTTGCCCAGCAAAGCCACAGCTTGGGCCGGTTTTTTGGTCAGGGCTTCCAGGCCAATTCGGGCCACCACCAGGTATTGGGATTGCGCAAGCTCGATGACCTGGTCTTCCAGATTCAGCTTGCCATTGAAAAATTCGATCAGATCGGGCCGACCATGGGGTGGCAGCAACTGGGGCAGCCCCGCAACCGAGCCATCAAACAACACCGCGGCACGTTCTTGCCTTGCCTGCTGCTCCAATACGAATCGGGCCAGGCAGGCCGCATAATCACTGGCCATGTCGCCGAGAATCGGATGAATGGTGGCGGCTTTGCGGCCCAACAGGTGTCGAAGTGTTTTAGCTTGATCCATGTGTTCTAGTTGACCATGAAACTTTAAATTCCAGTCGTAGAGACTTGGGCCATTTTCCATTTCAATTCTTCGCTCGAGGCTTGAAACGCCTGGCTGCTGCGCGCACGCATGGCGCGGTGCACCAACACGCGAGGATCAGCGGGGAACAAGTCTTCAGGTACGCGCTGGCCGGTGGCAATGTAATGCAAGGCCAGTTTGTGACGCATGACCACATCCAGCACACCACCGATTTTGATGGCTTCGTCGAGTTTGGACAAAATTGCGCCATTCAGACCAGTGCTCTTGTAATGACGAACAACGTCATCCAGGGTCTCTGGTTGGCTGGTGGCATTGAGTAGCAAAACGCGTTTTACATGGCTGTCGGTCAGAATTTTTGTTTGTTCTGCCACGCGTGAGTCACGCTGACCCATGCCCACGGTGTCGATCAAAATAAGGCGCTTGCGTTGCATGGTGTTGCGCAGCTGGGCAAGGTCTGAATGGGTTTGTGCGGTGTAAACCTGAACACCCAGAATTTTGCCGTAAATGCGCAGTTGATCCTGGGCACCAATCCGGTAGCTGTCGGTGGTAATCAAGCCCAGCGAATCGGCGCCGTACTTCACCACGCAACGTGCAGCCAGCTTGGCTGTGGTGGTGGTTTTGCCCACGCCGGTGGGGCCAACCAAGGCGAAAGTACCGCCAGTTTCAACAATGTCTTTGTCGGCAGGCACCACGTTCAGGTTTTTCTTGATGACATTCATCACCCAGTCTTGCACCTGGCTATCAGTCAGGTCTGCAGGCAGTTTTTCAACCACGGTGCGTGCAAACAGGGGAGAGAATCCCGATTGGGTTAACTGGTTCCACAATTCGCCACGCTGGGGGTTCTTCTCCAGGGCATCGCGCCAGGTGATCATGGTCATTTGATCTTTCAGCAACTGGCGCATTTGCTTGATTTCTTCCAGCACTGCATTTTGCTCGTTGACCATGGCATCGCTGGCGGCTTGCGAGCGGCGTTTGGCCACATCGGAAATCATGTCCGGTGCAGGCATGGCACCTGGAATTTGATGGGTAACAGCAGGCGCACGGTTAATCAACACATCGCGCTGCGCTGCCACTTGCTGCGCAATTTTCTCTGCAGGTGTGGGCTGACGCGTGGCTTCTTGCGCGGCAAATTGAGTGCGCTCAGTCTTGGTCCAGGACACAGGTGCTGAGGACGCCGCAGGCTTCTCGGTCACGGTGTCGAGGTCTTCCGAAGAAGCTGCCAGCACTTCCGTTCCCGCAGCTGTTTGCTTGGTGGACAGAATGATGGCGTCTTCACCCAGTTCAGCGCGCAGCTTTTGCAAGGCCTCTCTTGTGGTGGGGGCTGTGAATTTTTTCAGCTTCATGCTTTCGCTCCTACGACTTGCGCAACGCGGATAGTACGGTTTTCAGGAATTTCACTGTGCGACAACACCCGCAGATTGGGGGCTGCACGCTTTAACAATCGGGCCATGGACAAGCGCAGGGCATCAGGCACCAGCAACACAGGGCTTTGGCCCAACTGCTCTTGGCGCCCGGCTGCGTCGGCGGTTTGGCGAGCCAGGTTTTCAGCCAGGTTGGGGTCAATGCCCACTTGGTCTTGCCCGGCGGCTGAATGGGCATGTGTAATCATCTGTTCCAGCTTGGGTTCCATCACCAATACGTTCAAATCGTCGGTGGTGCCCGCAAGGGCTTGAACAATTGCGCGACCCAGCGAAACGCGCACAGCTGCGGTGAGTTCCAGCGGGTTTTTGGTGCGAACGCCGTTTTCAAGCAGGGTTTCAAAAATAGTGCGCAAGTCGCGAATGTGTACGCTTTCGTCCAGCAGGTTTTGAAGCACTTTCTGAATCACTGCAACATCCAGCAATTTCGGTGTGAGGTCTTCCACCACTTTCGAAGACGTTTTTGCGCAATGGTCCAGCAACTGTTGGGTTTCAGTGCGGCCCAACAGTTGGGCAGCCGATGTTTGCAAAATATGCGACAAGTGCGTGGCCACCACTGTGGAGGCATCCACCACGGTGTAACCGGCAGCGTTGGCCTTTTCTTTCTGATCGTCGGAAATCCACACGGCAGGCAAACCAAATGCGGGGTCGGTGGTTTGTGGACCGGGCAACTGCATGGTGACACGGCCTGGGTTGATGGCCAGGTGTTGGTTCGGGAACACTTCGCCCTCGCCCATGCACACGCCTTTCAACAAAATACGATACACCGAGGGACGCAGTTCAAGGTTGTCGCGCAAATGCACGGCCGGTGGCAGAAAACCGATTTCCTGCGCAAACTTTTTGCGAATGGCTTTGATTCGCTTGAGCAAATCGCCGTCTTGTTTGTTGTCCACCAGGGCGATCAAGCGATAACCCACTTCAAGTGCAATGGTGTCGATGGGCACCAGGTCGTCCCAAGTGGCTTCCTGGGCTTCCGTTGTAGCAGCCTTGATTTTGGCTTGGTCGTCGGTGGTTGCAACCACTTTTTGAACCACGCCTTTTTGCGCGAGATGATACGACAGGTATCCAAACCCGGCCGCCAGCAGCAAGAATGCAAAACTGGGCATGCCGGGAATAATACCCAACAGAGCCATAATGCCAGCGGTGATACCCACGGCCTGTGGAGACTTGAGCAGTTGACTGGCCAATTGGGTGCCAATGTCCTGGCCCTGCCCTACGCGGGCAACCACCAAACCGGCTGCAATTGAAATAACGAGTGCGGGAACCTGAGCAACCAGACCATCACCAATGGCCAGCAACACGTAGTTGGTGCCAGCATCAGCAAAAGTCATGTCGTGTTGTGCAACACCCACCGCAAAACCACCAATGATGTTGATGATCAAAATCATGATACCGGCCATGGCGTCGCCACGAACGAATTTGCTGGCACCGTCCATGGAACCAAAAAACTCTGCCTCTTGGCTGACTTCAGCGCGGCGCTTGCGGGCCTCGTCTTCTGCAATCAAACCAGCATTCAAGTCGGCATCAATCGCCATTTGTTTGCCGGGCATGGCATCCAGGGTAAAACGGGCAGACACTTCAGCAATACGACCAGCACCCTTGGTGATTACCACGAAGTTGATCAACATCAGGATTACAAACACGACAATACCCACAGCCAGGTTGCCGCCAACCAGAAAGTGGCCGAAAGCCTCAATCACCTTGCCGGCAGCATCGGGGCCTTCATGGCCGTGCATGAGCACCACGCGCGTTGATGCCACGTTCAGACTCAGGCGCAGCAATGTGGTCACCAACAGAATGGTGGGGAAGGCTGCAAAATCAAGGGGACGGGTGGTGTAAAGCGCTGCGACCAGCACCATGAGGCTGAGCGCAATGTTGAAAGTAAAAAACAGATCAAGGGCGAAAGGCGGTACGGGCAAAATCATCATGACCAGGATCATGATGATGAAGATTGGCGCGCCCAGGGTTTTAACCTTGTCGCCAGTCAAGCTTGCCTTTATAAAGTCCAGTGAGAATGCGGTGGTGGCCACAATTCCGCCCATCAAGTTGTTAACGGTTCAATTATGGAAAACTTTAGCTTTTCTCAACGGAGGAATTGAAGGCGATTTACCGCCTTATTGTGGATTGGGTTCCACTTTCTCGACCGCTCGTTAACTGCCCGATCGGCTTGAGTTTCAATCTCTCGCCTGAAAACCTGTATTTCCCTTTTTGAAATTCACCCTGACTCACCTCGCTCGGCAAAAGGGCGGGCCGAGTCTCGGTGTCGGCCTTTGGCCGACCGTGGCGGGTGAATTCAAACGGGCAGGTTTTCTTGAAGGCGAGGCGATCGAAACACCGCCGCCGATTGGGCTTTTGAGCCAGCGACGAGATGCGCGGTGGTGGAGAGACTCTGGCGCCGGTGACTTAGAGCGGAACCTGCAAGTGGACGCGCACGGTAGGTTTAAGCCAACTCGGCAGTGGGATTGCTTGGGACGCACTTCAAGAAAACCGCCCCGTTTGAGTTTAGTCGCAGCGTTCGGCGTCACGCCGACACCGAGACTCGGCCCGCCCTTTTGCCGAGCGAGGTGAGCAAGAATAAATTCAAAAAGGGATCAAGCGGTTTTCAGTGCGGAACAAGTAACCCATGCCGAGTTGGCAAGAAACCTCTGCGGTGATCATCAAGCCGCCGGCCCGGGATCCATGCCTTCCGGAATATCCGCTTCTCCCGGCACTTCCACCATGTGGCCTTTGCCTTCCGCAAGCGCATACACATACGCCAGCAACTTGGCCACCGCCGTGTACAAAGCACCCGGAATTTCCTGCTCAAGTTCTACATTGGAATACAAAGCACGGGCCAATGGGGGAGCCTCAACCATGGGCACCTTGTTCTCTTTGGCCACTTCACGAATTTTCAAGGCCAGCGGGCCAATGCCTTTGGCCACCACCCGCGGCGCACCTTTGCCATCCTTGTCGTACTTCAAGGCAACTGAATAGTGCGTCGGGTTGGTCACGATCACGTCGGCATTCGGAACAGAAGCCATCATTCGGCGGCGTGCTGCTTCGCGCTGCATGCTCTTGATCTTGCCTTTCAGGTGCGGGTCACCGTCCGACTCTTTGGACTCGCGCTTGAGTTCTTCCATGTTCATGCGCAAACCCTTGTAGTAACGCCACAACTGGTAAGGCACGTCGATTGAAACAATGAGTAAAAATGCAATCGCAAGGATCAATGCGTCCTTGATGGTGATTCGCGCGGTCTCCGCCATGCCATGCTCAAGCGGCATGGCTGAAAGCTGGGTGAACTCACCCAAATCCTGCATCAACAACAAGTAACCCACGCCACCCAACACCACGGTTTTTAGAATGGCTTTCACCAACTCCGCCAACCCGTTCACTGAAAAAATGTTTTTCAAGCCTTTGATGGGATTCAATTTTGAAAGCTTGGGCTCAAGCGGTTTGGTTGACCAGTTAAAGCCACCCACTGCAACATTGGATGCAATCGCAGCCACTACCACCACGAGAAAAAGGGGAACAAGAATAAACAGGCTTTCCTGCAACATGGACACCCATTTCAAGCCCATGTGTTTGGTATCAAATGCCTGGGCACGGTCTAGAACCAATCCTTGGCGCATCAACTTTTCACTTTGGCTGACCAACTCGCCACCCATGGTGTAAAGCAAACCGACGCCCGCGAGCAGCACAACGCCCCCGCCCAGTTCTTTGGAACGGGGAAGGTTGCCCTCTTCCCGCGCTTTACGGATCTTCTGTTCCGACGCGGGTAAGTCTTTTTCCTGATCGGTTTCTTCTGCCAAAGCAGCACCTGAAGTGTTGGAATGTTCTTATTATGAAAAGGATACGTACAATTCAAAACCCCGATTTGAGCGGGTAACATGGGATTCTTCTGGATTCAAGACCAAACACATGCATTACGACCCCCGCGAGGCGCTAGAGCGCATCGACAACGACACCGACCTTCTGGCCATGCTGATCAAGGTATTCATCAAGGAATGCCCGAATTACATTGGAAAACTGCAAACCGCATGCGACAGGCAAGACCTGAGCGCTTTGGGCGATGCGGCACACAATGTGAAGGGCGCAAGTGCTGCCATCGGTTTTGAAGACTGCCGAAGCCTGGCAGAGGAACTTGAAGTGACCTGCCGACAGTCAGGTGTTAAAAGTATTTCGCACTTCGAGAACAGCACTGAGAGGTTGATCGAGATATTGAACACCTGCGAAACACCCCTGAACGACTGGGCAAAAAAAAACCGCGCCTAAGCGCGGTGAGAAACGGACCCCTATCCGTTTTTTAATACTGATCCTTAGTCTTTGATCAACAGCTCAGGGCTGAAGCCCAAACGCAGACCACCCCAGTGGCGACCATTGATTTCAATGGGCAAAGACAAATCATTGAGAACCTCGCCGGTATCGCGACGATAAGTTTGCAGCAACCAGGGCGACAGGTTTTGCGCAGCACGCAAGCCAACGGGGTCGCTGAACATGCGTTTGTCGCGACTTTCAACCAAATCGGTTTTCAGGTCACCCGTCAAGGGGCGCGAGTATTTGCTGTTGTGGGTTGGCGCATAACCCTTTCTATCCACACACAGAGAGAACACGGAGCCAGGCACATTGGCCACCAATTGATCGTACACACTCTGCAATTCACGCTCTACAGCCCTGTCGTAACGGGTACTGTACTTTTGCGGGTTCGAGTTGGGTACTGGCTTGTAGGCTTCATCGAAAATGTCATGTCCGTTGTCCAGCGCTTGAATCAGAATGTTTTTGCACTGTTCTCGCACCAGAACGGCCTGCTCGATAATTTGCTCGTAAGCCCCTTTGCCAATTTTGAATCGAGCCACCAGCTCCTTGATTCGGTCTGTGGCTGAAGCCAGTTCAGAGCTTGATTTTTCAGATTCGCTGGTTTGATTGATGACAGACTGGGCTGTTTCACGTATTTCAGAGGCCTTGCCCGACACTTCCATATTGATTTGCTTGACCGACTGCACCTGCTGGGTGACATCGTTGATCTGCGTGCTCATTTCTTCAAAACTGTGCACCATGCCAGAGAACTTGGCCGATGAGTTGCTGACCGTTTCCTGGCCTTTCAAAATGCTTTGATTGATTTCCCGGGTTTCTTGCTGAGTTTCGCCAACAAGTCGAAGCATGGAAGAAATATTGCCACGAATTTCACCTGTGGCAGACTTTACGCGCTCGGCCAGGCCACGCACTTCGTCCGCAACCACCGCAAATCCGCGACCTTGCTCACCAGCACGAGCTGCTTCAATTGCAGCATTCAGGGCGAGCAAATTGGTTTGATCTGAAATGTCATTGATCAACTTGACGATGTTTTCGATGCCCTTGCCGGTTTCTGCCAGTTTTTCAACCGTGTGTCCAAAGCTGTTCAAACTGCCCGAGGCTGAGTTCATTTCATCGGCCACAGTCAGCAATTCGCGGTACGAGGAGTTGACTGTTTCCAGATGTTCCTCCGTGGCACGCGACAAATAACTGGCACTGTTGGCCACGTTTTCCATCGCACTGGAGGCCATGTCGGCTGCCTGAAAAATTTCGGAAGTAATGTTGCCTTGTTTGTCAGCCGTGCGGCTGGCGTCTTTCAAGCTGCCAGACACGCGCACTGATTCCATGGACACTTGTGCTGTCATTCGGCGAATCTCGTGAATCAGGTCACGCAAACGCACCATGAAAGCATTGTAGTTCTCGGCCAAACCGCGCAGTTCATCTTCGGTGACCGTGGGTAAATTCACCGACAAGTCACCTTCGCCGTTTGCAAGTTGGTCCATGCGCTCGCTCAGCAAATGCACAGGGCGCACAATCAGGTGGCGCAGGTACACAAATGCACCTGCACAGGCCAACAAGGTAAACCCAAGGGCTCCACTAAGAATGAGGCGGAAATCACTGATTTGTTCTGGGGCAAGTTTGTCCATGGCCCAGCTGTAAATCACCAGGTATCCGATTAAAACAACAGCGGATATGCCAGCCACGTTACCAAACAATTTTCGACTGAGCGTGTAGAAAAAACCTTTCTCAATCGAGCGATACAGTGAACTCATAAGGTCAACTCCTTGCCCCCCGCTTGGTCTGCGAGGTGTGTGTGTAAATGTCATTGGCAACTTGCGCCGATGTATTAATTATCGAAGCAAAACGAGTCAACCATATGGGTTAGGAAACATGGAAAACCGTGCTAGTTCAAGTTACAGTTTGCCCTCGATCAACTCTCGAAGTTCAAGCACCAGAACCAGCAAACCCTCACCGGACAATGTCGCCCCGGCAACACCTTTGGGCTTGACGCCGTCCAGTGGTTTGATCATGACTTCGTCCTGCCCCACCAGGGAATCAACCGCGAGAATGCAAGACTTGTTTCCACTGATGGTCAACACACCCACTTTTGGCGTGGGCGCACTTTCGCGACCAATCAAGGTGGCCAGATCGAGCAATGGAATGACTTCTCCGCGAACCACCATGGTGGGCTTGCCGCCCACGTATTGCACTTTGTCTTCTTCGATCGGAATAATTTCCCGGACACAAGACAAAGGCAGTGAATAGATTTGCTCTTCAAGCTTCAACATCAACACGGGCAAAATTGCCAAAGTCAGTGGCAGCAAAATGGTGATGGTAGAGCCCTGTCCGGGTTCGGATTGAATTTCAATGCGACCATTGAGGCGTTGAATATTGGTTTTCACCACATCCATGCCAACACCACGGCCTGAAATATCCGAGATTTGATCTTTGGTTGAGAACCCGGGCAAGAAGATCAGTTGCAGGCTTTCCTGCACACTCAACTGCCCTGCTTCTTCGGCACTGATCAAACCTTTTTCAACCGCTTTTTCGCGAATGATTTCAGGACGCATGCCGCGGCCGTCGTCCTGAATTTCAATCACGATGTGATCACCAGTTTGACGGGCAGAAAGATTCACAATCCCTTTCGGGTTTTTACCGTATGCGGTACGGTCTGCAATGGTTTCAATGCCATGGTCGACAGCATTGCGCACCAAGTGAATCAAGGGGTCGTTCAACTCTTCGAGAATGGACTTGTCCACCTCGGTTTCTGCGCCTTCAATCACCAGTTCAACGTCTTTGCCCAACTGTCGTGAAACATCACGAGCAAGGCGACTGTACTTCTGGAACACGCGGCCCACTGGCTGCATGCGCGCTTTCATCACGGCCGACTGCAAATCAGAAACCAGCATGTCGAGTTGCCCGACCACCGTGTCAAGCGACTTGATCAATTCATCACTGCTGGCACCCGAGGCGAAGGCCTGGAACAAACAGTTCAAGCGGTTTTTGGTCAATCCGATTTCACCGCTGAGGTTCAGGATTTGATCAAAACGCGCTGTGTCCACGCGAATGGTATTTTCTTTTTGTACGGCCGCTGCAGGCTGCGCGGCTTTGGCTTTCGGTGCAGGTGCTTTGGGGCGCACTGCGGCAGCGGCCTGCCTGGCAATTGCCTCGGTGGCCATGTCACTGCTCAGTGCTGCCTGTTCAAGTTCGCGTGGTGGTACACCTACCACCGCCTCGTACAAGCCCGCCCAATCCAGATCATCCTCGGAAATTTCCGCGAGATCATTGAGTGTTTTGTTCGGCTTTGCCGCAGGCGCCGCCGTGGCAACTTCTACAACAGGGGCCGCGGCAGCTGCCACAGTGCGTCCTTCAATTGCAGCAACCAAGGCGTCCAGCAATTCTTGAGGTGCTGCACCGGGCTGATGGCCGTTGCGCATTTCACCAAACATGCGGTGCACCTCGCCAGTGGCTGCCATGATGGAGTCCATCATTTCAGCATCCAGCACCAGTTTTTTGGAACGCAATAAATCGAACAGGTTTTCTGTTTTGTGACACAACTCAACCAAGTGCGTGGCTTCCAGAAAACCGGCCCCACCCTTGATGGTGTGGAAGCCGCGGAACACGGTGGCCAACAGGTCGGCGTCTTCTGGGCTTTGCTCCAGTTCGACCAGTTTGCTGTCCACGTCTTCCAACAAGTCGCCTGCCTCGGTCAAGAAGTCCTGTAGCAGTTCGACATCACTGAATGCGCTCATTTATTTTCTCCCACGTCAGCCCGGCTGTTGTTTGTTGTTAGAAGCCGAGGCTTTCCAGCAGGTCATCGACCTGACTTTGATTGCTGCACACATCGGCACGACCTTCTGCATTGATGGCCGGACCATTGAGGAATGTTTCTTCAACCTGCTTGCGCTGGTCGGGTGGTGTGGTGTCGAGCAACAACTGCACCAGCTGTTCTTCAAGACCTTGCGCCATATTGCCAATTCGGTTGACCACTTGACCAGTGAGGTCATGGAAGTCTTGCGCCATCATGATGTCGGTCAGGTGACCACCCAGTTGCCCGCTGCACTGGCTAATCTCTTTGATGAATTCGCGGTTTTCGCGGGCATGCGACTTGAACTCTTCCAGACTCATCTCGTTGTTGTAGAGGCGATCCCATTGCTTGTCGAGCTCGGCGGCGCGGGCAGACACATCGTCATTCAGTTTTTGCGAAGCCTCGACTGCGGCCAGCACCTTCTCGGCGGCTTTGCCTGTCAGGTCAGCAATGTAATTCAAGCGGGCGCGCGCATCAGGCAAGGCATTGACTGCATGTTCAACGCTTTTGTCGTAGCCCAGTTCGCGCAACGCGTCGTGCAAGTTGCGGGTGAGCGAACCCACACGGCGAAACACATCGTGAGGTTCTTCGTCAGCGGCAGCGAAACTCGCCTGGGCCTGAACTTTGATGTCAGTACTCACGGCCGCCTGGGGTTCTGCTGATGGCTCACCATCCCACACACGTTGTTCTGCAATCTCATCAAACAACGCTTCCAAATCGTCGTTATCACCACTTTTCAGATTATCTGGGCTCATCGTTGCGACCTCTCCATTTCTGATTCTTCGTAATTAGACAGACATCTTCGCGACGATCTTGCCCAGCTTTTCTTCAAGGGTTGCCTTGGTAAACGGCTTGACAATGTAGCCATTCGCACCCATTTGGGCGGCGGTGACAATGTCCTCTTTCTTGGCTTCGGCAGTCACCAGCAAAACCGGTAAATGCTTGAGTTCTGCATCGGCACGAATGTTTTGCAGCAACTCAAAGCCGTTCATATTGGGCATGTTCAAATCGCTGACAACGAAGTTGAAGTTGCCGGCTTTCAGTTTGGCCAAAGCCACTGCACCGTCTTCCGCTTCATCGGCATTGTTGTAGCCAATTTCCTTGAGCAGGTTGCGAACAATTCGACGCATGGTCGAGAAGTCGTCAACAATCAGGATTCTTAAATCTTCGGGGTTCATGCTTGCTCCTTACGCTGGGTGAAGCATTGAGGTAACCATCTGTGCCAGCTCTTCAGGGTGGAACTTGCCTACATAGGCATCCACGCCGACTTGCTGGCCCAACTTCTTGTTTGCAACAGACGACAATGAGGAGTGCATCACCACAGGGATTCCCTTGAAGCGAACATCTTCCTTGATGTGACGTGTCAACACATAGCCGTCCATTTCAGGCATTTCGGCATCCACGAGGATGAGAGAAACCACATCGCGAATGTCTTTGTTTTCTTGCTCGGCACGGCTGGCAATATTGCGCAGCTTTTCCCAGGCCTCGCGACCATTGATGGCGCTTTGGTAAGGCAGGTGGAGCTTTTCGAGCACTTCAGTAATTTTCTTGCGTGCCATGTTCGAGTCATCGGCAAAGAACACGGGGTAAGGATGATCCGGGCGCATGCTGTCCATGTTGGGCACATCGCCTTCGCCGATCACTTCGCCCAGAATTTGCTCAACGTCCAGAATCGACACCAGCTTGCCATCGGGCAATTCGGTCAGTGCGGTGATCATGGCGCTTTGCGATTGACCAATGCTTTGAGGAGACTTCACCTGCTCCCAATCCACCCGCACAATCCGGTCCACGTCTTGCACCAAAAAGGCTTGGGTGTGGGATGAAAACTCAGTGATGATCAGCTTGGTTCGGGTTGAACCATTGTCCATGCGCAAACATTGCGCCAGGTCAATCACAGGCAAGATACTGCCGCGCAGTGAAATGATGCCTTCCACGCCAGCGGGCATGTTGGGGGTTCGCGTGATCGGCAAGGTTTCGCACACTTCGCGCACCTTGAACACGTTGATACCGAACACCTCGGTAGAGCCCAGGGAGAACAGCAACAACTCCATTTTGTTGGAGCCTGCCAGTCTTGCCTTCTCGTCAATCATGTTCATCAAGCGATAATCGTTTTGCATCATATTGCTCCTGACAAATAGTCTGTTTCTTTCAATTCGTACTGGTTCCGTTCTTTGGAAACGGTAAACCTTCAACTTTGGGTACGGGCGGTAGCTCGATCAGACCAGGGTCTTGCCCCTCGTCCAGATTGGCCAACGCTCGCACGGCTTCTTCTGCGCGTTTGTTCATGACAACAATCGCAATTCTTCTGTTCACTGCCGCGTAGGGGTCTTTCTCATTCAGCGACACTGAGGAGGCCAAACCCACCACACGCAACATTTTGTTGTCCGGCATACCTGCCATCGTCATTTCGCGACGACTGGCGTTGGCCCGGTCTGCAGAAAGCTCCCAATTGCTGTAACCCTTGTTGCCAAGGGCATAAGGCGTTGCGTCGGTGTGGCCTGACAAGGTCAGCTTGTTGGGCACCTGGTTCAACAACTTGGTCAAACTTCTCAAAATGTCTTTCATGTAATCTTTCAACACTGCACTGCCCGAATCAAACATGGGGCGGTTTCGCTCATCCACAATCTGAATTCTCAAACCTTCAGGTGTAATGTCGAGCATGATTTGATTTTTAAACTGTTTCATCAAATCCGATGCGTCGATTAGGCCCTCTATTTCCCCCTTTAATTCCAGCAAGCGCTTGGCCTCTGCCTTTTCAAAGGCTTCGCTCGACGCCGTAGAGGTGGACGGATTCGTTGCTTTGTCGGCACTTCCACTTTTAATTTGCCCAACAGAGCGCGACAAATCGGTACCACCCGCATCTATTACACTTGTGGCAGTGCCTGAGCCGGGACCCCCAACCAGTGCCACCTTCAAGGGTGATTTGAAGTAATCAGAGATGCCTTTCAAGTCACCTTCCGAGGTAGAACCCAGCAGCCACATCAGCAGGAAAAAGGCCATCATCGCGGTGACGAAGTCGGCATACGCAATCTTCCAGGCGCCGCCATGGTGACCATGGCCTCCCTTCTTGATCTTCTTGACTACAATGATTGGACGTTCTTCGTCAGACTTCGCCATGATGCTTATTTGCCCTTGGTGCTCTTCACGTGCTCTTCCAGTTCAATGAAAGTTGGGCGCTCGGTGGAATAAAGAACCTTCCGGCCAAACTCAACAGCCAGCGCAGGCGAGTAACCATTCAAACTTGCCAGCAAGGTGGTTTTCACGCATTCGAAGGGCTTGGATGATTCAGCAATTTTGTGATTGATAATGCTGGCCAGCGGGCCCACAAAACCGTACGCCAACAAAATACCCAGGAAGGTACCCACCAGCGCCGCCGCAATCATTACACCCAATTCAGCATTGCTCACCTGCCCCACTGAGCCCATGACGTGCACAACACCCATGACCGCCGCCACGATACCGAATGCAGGCAAACCGTCGGCCATTTGCTGTACGGCAGATTGAGGGGTGTGCGCTTCCTGGTGGTGAGTTTCAAGCTCGCCATCCATCAGGTTTTCAATTTCCATGGGGTTCAGGTTGCCACTCACCATCAGGCGAAGGTAATCAGTCAGGAATTCAACAATGTGGTGATCGGCCAGCACCTCGGGGTATTTCTGAAACAAGGGGCTTTGTTCGGGTTCTTCCACATCGCCTTCAATCGACATCAGGCCTTCTTTGCGTACCTTGGTCAGGATTTCATACATCAACGCCATCAAGGACATGTAAAAAGCCTTGGTGATTGCACTGGGTTTGAATGCGCCGCCAATGGCCTTGCCAGTTGCCTTCAGAATGCTGGGGGTGTTGCTGACAATCATCGCGCCAATGGCACCGCCACCGATAATCAGAATTTCAACTGGCTGCCACAGGGTTACCAAGTGCCCCCCCATGAAGGCAAAGCCGCCTAACACGGAGAAAATCACGATCACGAATCCGATTGCTACTAACATTGGCTGAAGTTCTCTGTCGATGAATGGTTTTTCTGTATAGGTATTGTCGGCAGAATTTGTAAAATCTTTTGTCCGAATAAAGTGGCTTTTAGGGGCGATTTCAAGGCATGGTCAAGATTTCACAATCCTTGGTGATAGCCATTTTGGAGGGGGGTTAAACAAAAATGACCAGCAACATTGGCTGGTCATTCGAAGAATTAGAAACCCCCACTGCAGACCCGGAAGAGACAGAGGGTGGGAGGATGCAACCGGACCTTTTGGTGCAGCGGGGGTAAACGAAAAAGCCCTTCTCCCTTGGGCTTTGCAAACTCAGGCTTCGATACTGGCTTCTTCGTTGAAGAAACGGTCGGCTGCTGACTGGCGGGTTTTTCCAGCACGTGAAGGCATGTGGCACAGGCCGCACACATAGTCATTCACGAGCTCATAAGTGTGTACTACAAAACGGCCTTCGCAGTCTTTGCACTCGGTAGTGGTCAACATACCTGCATCGAAAAATTTGATCAGGCGCCACGCACGTGTCAGCGAAAGTACTTCGGGCAAACCCAATTGAGTAATTTGCTCCAGGTACATTCTGTAGGCTTTGATGATTGCTTCGATGTCTTCAATATCCGTGCTCTTGATGAGCGTTTGATAGATATTGACGAACAGCGAGGAATGAATGTTGGGCTGCCAGGTCATGAACCAGTCGGTTGAAAATGGCAGCATGCCTTTGGGGGGCGACTTGTGCTTGAGTTCTTTGTAAAGCTTCAGCAAGCGTTCGCGGGACAACTGCGTTTCAGATTCGAGAACTTGCAAACGCGCATCAAGGCGAATCAGCTCGGTGGCCAATTGGATTTGTGCTGCTTCGTCGATGATTGATTTAACTTTAGCCATGATTTTTTTGACCCCTGTCTGATGTCAATTGTGGATGCCTGAGTTTTTGTTGTTACATCCTGAATACGTGCTTTGTTATTGATTAGGCCGTTGCGTTGACCGCTTTGCCGGACATGATGATTGCTGCATGCATGCCAGAAACGCTGCGGTCTTTGGTGTGACTGGTCAACAAGTTCCACACCACTTCGTCATCAAAACGGAAGCGACACATCAACATATTGCTTGAGGCAATGCGCAACACCTGAGCGGTGGTCAACTGGTCGATCAATTCCGCCACTTCGTCGGAAATGCCCAAACGGAAGGTTGCTTCGGCGCGGTCTTCGCGAATCAGTTGCTGAGCCAGCAACAAATAAGACAGGTTGGTTTCGCGAATTTCATCTAACAGACGTGTACTTTTCATTTTGAACATCCTCCAATTCAATCTCTGTTGTACTGCATCCTCAATTTGTGCTGCTTTATTGATCGCAGCGACAATTCCCTCATACGTATCTTCGGCTTCTAGCCCGATTACCTGAATCATCCAACTTCCAAACATTGAGTCACCGAGCTGGAATTCGAGATGTAGGGAACTGCCTTACATGATCACAATGTCGCTCAATAGGCTCAAAGGAAGAATCACAGTTTGGGGGGATCCCCCCATTCGATTGGCCCCCACTTCGTGCTGCCCCTTGTGGTGGGCCCCCCGATTGTTAAGTGCTTGTAGAGGTTAACGGACACCTTTGCAAAAAACTTGAGGGAAAAGGACGATTGTTTTGCAGCAAAAAATGTCTCATTACGACAACTGAGCAGCGAACTTAAGGGCACCAAAACAATATTTTTTATTTGCACGGGAAAGCCTAAAGTTTCATTTCCAGGCATCGATAACAGGTCATAAGGCGGCGCACAAGATGACGCAGCCAACTTGAAATCAACAAATTGCTTGGAGAAATATCATGCTAGGAATCAACACCAACGTAGCCTCACTGACCGCCCAAAAGAACCTGTCTGGTTCAGGCATGGGTTTGAATAACGCGATTGCCCGCCTGTCCTCAGGCCTTCGTGTAAACAGCGCCAAAGACGACGCAGCAGGCCTGGCCATTGCCGAGCGCATGCAAGCCCAAAT